>NZ_JBOBDO010000038.1:0-46868 GCF_050586665.1 Pseudomonas sp. ES4
CCCACATTGGTTTTGCATCAAACACTCCTACAATGTGCCCAATCTGTGAGATCTTCGCGCCACTGGTCCTTGCTGGAGTTGCTTGATGCTGTCACTGCTTACCGATCACCCATTGATCTGCGCGATGACTTTGGTCCTTATCGATCTGGGGCTGTGGCGCCTGCTCAGTGCCAATGGCAGCAACTGGAAACTGTTGGTGCGGCTGGTGATTTTTTCGTTGTTCAGTGTCCTGCTGTTCAACGAAGGCCTGAACCCCATGGAGCCGGCGCCCTGGGCCGACAATGTCCCGCTGCACCTGGCGGCGACCGGATTGCAGATCGGCTGGTGGTTGTTCGGTGCGCGCACCCTGACGGTGCTGATCGGCGCGGGGATGATGCAACGGGTCGGGCATACGGGGCGCTTGCTCCAGGATTTGCTCGGCGCGGTGATTTTCCTGATCGCGATCATCGCGGCTCTGGCGTATGTCCTCGACCTGCCGGTCAAGGGCGTGCTGGCAACCTCCGGCGCGTTGGCGATCATCGTCGGCCTGGCCTTGCAAAGCACCCTCAGCGACGTGTTCTCCGGGATCGTCCTGAACACCACCAAACCCTATCAACTGGATGACTGGATCTCGATCGACGGCACCGAAGGTCGGGTCACCGATATCGACTGGCGCGCGACGCGCCTGCAAACCTCCCAAGGCAGCATGGCGGTGATCCCCAACTCCCTGGCGGCCAAGGCCAAGATCATCAATTTCAGCCGGCCCAGTGACATTTTTGGTGTCTCTATCAGCCTGCAACTGAGCCCGCACGCACGTCCGCAAACCGTCATCGAAGCACTGGAGCGGGCGATGGAGGGTTGTCGTTATCTGTTGAACAAACCGGCGCCGTGTGTCGCGTTGAAAGGCTCCAGCGCCACCGGCGTGGAATACGAAATCAGTGGTTTCGTGGTCTCCATGGACCAGAAGCGCATGGTCCGAAACCTGCTGTTCGATTTGGCATTCCGGCACTTGCAGGCCAGCGGGGTCAGCCTGTTGTCGAGCGTCGAACCCAACGCACCTGCCAACCTGTCGCGGCCACGGGCATTGCTGGACGCGTCGAGTATTTTCTCGACCCTGCGTCAGGAAGAGAAAGAAACCTTCAGCCAGAACATGACACTGCAAACCTTCCGCGCCGGCGAAATGATCCTGCCGGCGGGGGAGGTCAGCGATCATTTGTTCATCATCGAATCCGGTGTGGTGTCGGTGGAGCTGAGCCGTGGCGGGGTCAAGTTCGAGTCCGGGCGCATGGGCCCGGGTGAGGTGATCGGCGAAGGCGGGATCTTGTCCGATACGGCGCTACCGGCGGACTTCAGCGCCAAGACCTTCTGCAGCTTGTACCGGATCGAAAAGGAGTACCTCACACCGTGTCTGGATGCGCGGCATGACATCAGCGAAGCGATGAAGGCGTTACTGGATTTCCGCTTGAACAAGGCGCAGACGTTGACCCAGGAAGCGCCTAGGGTTGTGCAGAAGAAGGGGTTTTTGCAGTGGCTGCGCAATCGAGCGTAAGGGCTCGGAGATCACGGGAGCGGGTGCAATCGAGTGCACCGTCAGCCGGCGTCCCATTGGCATCCTCAACTTCCCAATAATTGGCTATTTTCTGCCATTCAGTGCGCGATTAACGTAGCTCCACATCCCTTGTGACTGGAGCTCACCATGCAACCGCGTATCGATTTCTACACCGCGTCCCCCGATGCACTCAAAGCCATGATCGCGCTGGAAACCGCTGTTTCGAAGTTGCCGCTTGAAAAGACCTTGATCGAACTGGTCAAGCTGCGTACCTCGCAAATCAACGGCTGCGCCTTCTGCCTTGATATGCACAGCGCCGATGCCCGCAAGGGCGGTGAAGACGAGCGCCGCCTGTACACACTGTCGGCCTGGCGTGAAACGCCGTTTTTTTCCCCACGTGAACGTGCTGCGCTGGCCTGGACCGAGTCCTTGACGCTGCTGAGCCAGACCCACGCCCCGGATGAGGACTACGAGCTGGCGGCGTCCGAGTTCAGCCCGAAGGAACTGGTCGACTTGACTGTGGCCATTACCACGATCAACGCCTGGAACCGTCTGGCGGTTGGTTTCCGCAAAATGCCTCAAGCCTGATCAATGAGCGTCTGCTGACGGCGCGGCCGGTGGTTGCACCTTGCGCATCAAGGGCACCATCGCCGTGGCGATGATGAAGCAGACCATGATCATCAGGAACGCATCGCCATAGGTTTGTGTCTGCGCTTCGCGATAGGTCAGTAGCCACAGTTGATGCAGGCTGGCGGTGACGCCCTCGTCACCGCTTTGGCCGAGGGCGGCGAAGTTGTTGCCGACCTGGGACAGCCACTGGTTCAGTGCTTCGTTGGTGCTGTTGAGATTTTCCGCCAACCGGGTGAAGTGCAGGTTGGTGCGGTCATTGAGAATGGTCGCGCACGCGGCGATGCCGATGGCACCTCCCAGGTTTCGCATCAGGTTGAATAACCCCGAAGCATGTTTGAGCCGCGCCGGTGCCAGACCACCCAAGGTCAACGTCACCGCTGGCGGCACCGCCAATTGTTGGGCAATCCCGCGCAGCGCTTGCGGCAGCATCAATTCCTTGGCCCCCCAGTCATGGGTGATCGGGCTGAAATCCCACATCGACAACGCGAACAACCCCAGGCCGATCATCATGACCCAGCGCAGATCGATGCGATTGGCCAGAAAGGCGTACAGCGGAATCGCCATGATCTGGAACACCCCGGTGGAGAAAACCGCCAGACCAATGTCCAGTGCGCCATAGCCACGTACCCGGCCGAGAAACAGCGGCGTCAGGTAAATGGTGGCGAACAGGCCGATGCCGGTCACGAACGAAAAGAAGCAGCCAAGGGCGAAGTTGCGGTCTTTCAGGGCGCGCAAATCGACGATCGGGTTGGCGACGTGCAAGGTTCGACCAATGAACGCCAGGCCGGCCAATGCGCTGACCCATGCCGTGGTCAGAATCGTGCTGTCGCTGAACCAGTTCCAGCGCGGGCCTTCTTCGAGGGTGTATTCCAGGCAGCCGAGAAACAGCGCCATGAACACCATGCTCAAGTAGTCAGCCCCTTTAAGCAGCGACAATTCCGGCTGATCGATCTTCACCAGCATCGGCACCGCCACAGCGACGAAAATTCCCGGCACCAAATTGATGTAGAACAGCCAGTGCCAGGAGGAAACATCGGTAATCCAGCCACCGATGACCGGCCCCAGGGTCGGTGCCAACGACGCCACCGCGCCAATGGTCGCAGCCGCGATCACCCGTTGCTTGCCGGTAAAGAAAAAGAACGCGGTGGTGAACACCAGCGGGATCATCGAACCGCCGAGAAACCCTTGCAGGGCGCGGAAGGCGATCATGCTCTGAATGTTCCAGGCCGCGCCGCATAGCAGGCTGGCCACGGTGAAACCCACCGCAGAAGCGCAGAACAGCCAGCGTGTCGAGAACACTCGGGACAGCCAGCCGGACAGCGGGATCACGATGATTTCAGCAATCAGGTAACTGGTTTGCACCCACGCCGTTTCGTCGGTTCCCGCCGAGAGCCCGCCGCCGATGTCGCGCAGCGAGGCCGAGACGATCTGGATGTCCAGCAGCGCAATGAACATGCCGATGCACATCGTGGCGAAGGCGAAAACCTTGGTCGCCGTTGCCATGTCGGCGGCATTGAACGGTTGTGCGGGGGCGGCGAGAGTGCGGCTCATGGCGCACTGGCCACGGCTGGCGTTTCGGCTTCCTTGCGAGTGTCCACTTCAGCGGTGACCGACAGGCCCGGACGCAGATGGCCGAGCACGCCATCGGCCGGATCAAGCGCGATGCGCACCGGCACCCGCTGGACGATTTTGGTGAAGTTGCCGGTGGCGTTTTCTGGTGGCAGCACGCTGAACTGCGAACCACTGGCCGGCGCAAGGCTGTCCAGATGACCGTGGAATTCCTGCCCCGAGAGCACGTCGGCATGAATGATCACCCGTTGCCCCGGTGTCATTCGCGATAGCTGATCTTCCTTGAAATTGGCATCGACCCACAGTCCGCTGGCCGGTACCACCGACAGCAGTTGCGAACCCGCCTGGGCATACGCGCCGACCCGCGCTCGGCGATTGCCGATCACGCCGTCCACCGGGGCCTTCAGTTCGGTGTAACCCACATTCAACTGCGCCAGATCACGTTCGGCACGGGCCTGCATCAGCGCGGCGCGAGCTTGTTGTTTCTGGGTTGCAATCACATTCAACTGACGTTGTGCGGCGAGCAATTCAGCCTGGGCCCGGGCGCTGAGGGCTTGGGCGGTCTTGAAAGTGGCGTTGGCGCGTTGGGCGCTTTCCACCGAGACAGCGTTGCTGCCGATCAGTTTTCTATAGCGAGCATCGTCATCCCGGGAGCGGGTGGTTTCGGCACCGGCGGCATCAATCCCGGCACGAGCCTGGCCGATCACCGCGTGTTGCAATTGTTCGGTGGCATCGAGATTGGCGAGCAGCGCTTCTTCGGCGGCCACCGCACATTCGGCCTTGGCCAGGTTGGCGCGGTGGTCGCGGGAGTCGAGACGAATCAGCACATCGCCGGCCTTGACCTTCTGGTTGTCGGTGACCAGCACCTCTTCGATATAACCCGCTACCTTCGGCCCGATCACCGTCACGTCGCCGCCGATGTAAGCATCGTCGGTTTCTTCGATGAAACGGCCAACGGTCCACCAATGAGTCGCATACAGCCCGGCGAACACCAGGGCAGCGATAACCACAGCCAGCAAGATCAACCGTTTGAGCAGGGGAGGCTTGGGTGTGCTCACCGGGACTGCGAGGTCGGGTTCAAGGGTGGGCATGCTGGTCATAGGGATTACCTGTGGGATGCGGGTATTTATTACGAATGTAATATGACGTAGGTAATATTTTGTGGCAATTGATTTTTGTTGCCGATCGTCAGGTGGCCTCGTGGAAAGAAAGCTAACCATTTGTTTAAGAAATGTAAGCGTTGTAGGACGCGTCTTGCATTTGCGTAGGAACGATCTGACTATCACTCGCATTAATGGAGTGGCATTAAGCCATTTAATGACCGCAAGGATGTTGAGTGCCGTATTCGTTTTGCGCTGTTCCTCGTCGTAGTCCCACGCCTTGCACGCTGTTGTCGGCCTTGCTGCTGAGCCTGAGTGTTTCCTCGCTCAAGGCGGCCGAACCCTCCGCTCCAGGCCAGGAAGTGCTACGCCAGCAGCAACAACAACAGCGCGACCTGCAACAACTGCAACTGGAACAGCGCCGCCGGCAACTGGAGCGCGGCAGTTTTGGTGCGGCGCCGGTCACGCCTGTCGTTCCTGCCACGGTGCCTGCCGATGAGCGCTGCTGGCCCCTGAGCGGAACGCGCATTGGCGGCGTGACGCTGATCAGCAGCCAGACACTCAATGAGCGAATCAAACCGCAGCTGTCGTCGTGCATGGGCGTCGGTCAGATCAACCATTTGCTGGCGACCATCACTGGCCTGTATGTCGAGGCGGGTTACATCGCCAGTCGGCCGTACCTGCGCAGCGCGCCAGCGGCGGGGCAGTCGCTGGATATCGTGGTCGATGAAGGCTACGTCGAGTCCATCGAGCTGGCCGACCAGAGTCTGCCGGTGTCCCTTGGCGGTGCATTTCCCGGCATGCTCGGCAAGCCGCTGAACCTGCGGGACCTGGAGCAAGGCCTGGATCAGTTGAACCGCTTGCGCTCCGTGGATTTCACCGCCGACATCGCCCCCGGCAGCCAACCCGGTGCTTCACGACTGATCCTGCGTTCGCGCACCCATGGGCAGTCGCGTTGGGCGTTGGGCCTGGGCGTGGACAACCTCGGCAGCGCCAGCACCGGGCGCGATCGCGACACCTTGAACCTGAGCCTGGACAGCCCGCTGGAGTTCAACGACGCGCTCAATCTGAACGTCAGCGACACCCTCAATCAGGGCGACCGCTACAGCCGCAATGCCAGTTTGTACTACGCCATTCCCTACGGTTACTGGACTTACAGCCTGTTCGCCAGCCACGCCGAATACCGTGCGCCGTTCAAACTCAGCACGCTGACATTCCACAGCACCGGCATCACCGATCAACTGAGCCTGCGCGCCGACCGAGTGCTGTGGCGAGATCAAAGCCGTCAACTGAGCTCCAACCTGCAACTGGCCCACAAGGACGTCGACAGTTACTTGGAAAACATTCGCCTGGGCATCCAGAGCCCGACCCTGACCGTGGCCGAAGCCGGACTCAATCTGTTCTGGCTCAACAGCGCGGTGTGGAACCTGGACATCCATTACGCCCAAGGGCTGCGCTGGCTCGGTGCCGACGACGATGCCCAACGCCAGGTCAACGACGTGCCCAAGGCGCAGTTTCGCAAATACCGCGCCGGCCTCAGCCAGTGGCGCAATGGCCAACTCGGTCAGCAGGCCTGGCAATGGCAGAGCCAGTTCAACGTGCAATACAGCTCCGATCCGCTGCCGGCCATCGAGCAATTGCTGGGCACCGACGATTCCGCGGTGCGCGGCTATCGGGTCAGCAGTGCGTCCGGTGCCAGTGGCGCGATCTGGCGCAATACCTTGCGCCTGCCATTGCGTAGCGCTTTGCCAGTGCAGATCACCCCACGTTTGGGCCTGGATAACGGCTGGATCAAGGCCGACCACGGCGCTCAAGGGCAACGCCTGAGCGGCGCCAGCGCCGGGGTCAACTTGAGCTGGAAAAACCTGCAAGTCGACGTTGATTACCAACGCAGCCTCAATACCCCCAACGGTTTGCAACATGAGCCAGAGACCTGGCTGATGCGCGTGGGGTTGCAGATATGAACACCAACAAACAGCCGTCGGACCTGAGCGCCACAGCCACGGCCAACAACTCAGCGCGCAACGTGATGCCGCACTTTAATTGAGAGGTTTTTATGCCTGCACAGACATTTGCGTTTCATCTTTCCCCTCGGGGCAAACTGCGCTGGGCAATTGCCAGCCTGTTCCTGATTGCTCACCTGCCCAACGCTTTGGCAGGGGGCGTAGTGGTCGCGCCAGGCCCCGGCGGCACCGCGCAATTGCAAACCCAGGGCGGCGTGCCCATCGTCAACATCGTTGCGCCTAATGGTTCCGGCCTGTCCCATAACCAGTTCCTGGACTACAACGTCGACCGTCAGGGCCTGGTGCTGAACAACGCGCTGCAAGCCGGGCAGTCGCAACTCGCCGGGCAACTGGCAGCCAACCCACAATTCAAGGGGCAGGCCGCGAGCGTGATCCTCAATGAAGTGATCAGTCGCAACCCCTCGGCCCTCAACGGCGCCCAGGAGATCTTCGGTCGCGCCGCCGATTATGTGTTGGCCAACCCCAACGGAATTTCGGTGAACGGCGGCAGTTTCATTAACACCCCGAACGCCAATCTGGTGGTCGGTCGCCCCGAACTGAACGACGGCAAGCTGCAAACCCTCAGTACCCGCGACGCCACCGGCTCGTTGCAGATTCAAGGTGCGGGCCTGCAAAACCGCGAAGGCTCGGTCAACCTGATCGCCCCACGCATCGACAGCCAGGGCAACCTGAGCGCCCGGGATCAGTTGAACCTCACCGTTGGCCGCAACCAGGTGGATTACGCCAGCGGCCAGGTGAAAACCGTGGACCCGGCCGGCAACTCTCAAGACCAACGCATCGACGCCAGCCTGTTCGGTGCGATGCAGGCAGGGCGCATCAACATCGTCAGTACCGCCGAGGGCGCGGGGGTGCGGGTCGGTCCGGTACAGGTCGACGGTCGTGATGGCGTACAGATTCGTTCCGCCGGTGACCTGAGTATCAGCGGTCAAGCAGTTCCCGACAGCCTCGATGTGGTCCGCGCCGGTGTGCGCAGCAGTCAGGGCGATGTCGGTCTGCACAGCGGCAAGGACCTGCTGCTGGCTGCTGCCGATGTCAGTGGCCGTGACGTCAAGCTCGACGCCAAACGTAACCTGACCTTGACCACCGTCGAAAGCCGCAAGCTGCAAGAGAAACGCGAAAACTGGAACAACAGCACCATCGGCATCACCTGGGAAACCTACGACCGGACCCAGACCGACAGCGACTCGCGCCAGCACGGCAGCCAGATTCTCTCCAGCCGTGATATCGGGTTGTCGTCCGGTGGCAACACCGAACTCAAAGCGACCAAGGTCGACGCTGCCAACACTCTCAGCGTCCAGAGCGGCGGCGATCTGCGCCTGACCGCCGCCACCGAAAGCCATACCCAAACCGATCAGGGCAACCATCGCAAACACCTGTGGAAAGCCAACTGGGACACCAGCAGCGAAGAGCAGCGCAGCGTCACCAGCCAGTTGAAGGGCGGCAATATCGCCTTGGCCACGGCGGCGCTGTTACGTGCCGAGGGCGCGGAGTTGAGCAGCAAGGGTGATATCCAGCTCGCCGGCAAACAGGTTGAGATCACCAGCACCAGCCGTACCCAACGCAACAGTGACAATCGCTATTCCGGTGACTTGGTGGGCGGCGGTTTCTTCGGCAAGACCGGCGACGCGGATCGGGGAAAAACCCTGAATCAGGGCAGCAAGGTCAATGCCGGCGGCAAACTGATCGTCAAGGCTGACGATGTGCGCATCAGTGGCAGTCAGGTGCGCGGCGGCAGCGAAGCCAGCGTGATCAGCGACAAAGGCTCGTTGGTCATCGATGGCGTGCAAGACACCTCCCATGCCAACAGCCACGACAAGGACAGTAAGTTTTTCGGCATCACCAAGGATGAAACCCGTCAGAACGCCAAGGACAGCACCACGGTGCGCAGCGAGCTGACCTCCGACAGCAACCTCAAGCTCAAGAGCGCCAAAGACATCGAAGTGGCCGGCTCTACGGTCAAGGCTGGCGGTACCCTCAGCGCCGAGGCGGTGGGGGACGTCAATGTGCATTCCGCGCAGAACACCCATGAGTCCGGCAACACTACCGAAACCCGTGGCTTCGATGCCTATGCCAAGGAAAACACCCCGGGCGCCGGGCAGTACCGCGCCGGTGTGCATTACGAAGACAAGCAGCAAACCGCGAGTACCCGTGATGTCAGCCAGCAAGGCTCCAGCCTCAGCGGCGCCAACGTGCAACTGGCGGCAGGCGGTGATCTGACCCTTAAAGGTGCCGAGGTCAAAGCCACAAGCGGCGACACGACCCTGAGCGGTAAAAACGTGTCGCTGCTGGCCGAGCAGGACAGCCACAGCACTTCGACGGACACAACCAGCACCAGCGGCGGTTTCTACTACACCGGCGGCCTCGATCGTGCCGGCAGCGGAGTGGACTTCACCCACAGCACGTCCCAGGACACCACGAACAAAACCACCGCACAAACCACCAGCGTCCAAAGCAGCGGCAACCTGAATATAAACACCGGCAAACTCACCACTGAAGGCGCGCGTATTGATGCGGGCAAAGGTCTGAATGTCGCCGCCACCGAGGTCGACAATCGGGCCGCGAGCAACACCGACAGCAGCACCCATAAAGACAGCAACTGGTCGGCAGACGTCGGTGCCAACGTCGAATACAAAGACATCGCCCGGCCGATCGCCAAAGCCGTCGAAGGCGTACTGAACGGCAAGGTGCCGGACAAGGACACACTCTCCAATCTCGGCCAGCCGAATGTCGGCATCGACGTGGCGATCGGTCATCAGAACGGCAGCCATACCGAGCAAAGCAGCAACGCCGTGGTCAGCCAGTTCAAGGGTGGCACGGTGGACGTGAATGTCGCTGGCACATTGCAGGATCAGGGCACTCAGTACCAGGCGAGTGCGGGCAAAGTGAACATCAGTGCCGACACGTTGGGGGCGAACGCCGCGAGCAATACCCAAGGGAGCACTGATCAGGCGCTGGATGCCAAGGCTGACGTGCGGGTCTACACCAAAACCGGTGAGGACGTGAATGTCAGCGGCAGCGGTGCGGGCGGCAGCAGCCAGACGCGCAAAGACAGCTCCACCGCTGTGGTCGGCGGCTATGCCGGTAGCCAAGGCGTGAACATCAACCTGCGGAATGACGGCCAGTTTGAAGGCAGCCATTTCGATGGCGGGCAGGGCGGTGTTTCGATTAAAACCGGTGGTGAGCTGGCGTTGAATCAGGCCAATGACCGCCAGAGCAACGACAGCTCCAGCCTGCGTGGCAATGGTTCGCTGAGCGTCGGAACCGCGCCTGGCACCGATGGCACTAACGTCAACCTCGGTGCCGGTTTCCAGCTCGATCACAAAGGCAATCAGACTCAGGACAGCCAGGCTCGCATGGCAAGTATCGAGGGCAAAGGCCCGGTGCAATTGAGCAGCGGCGGCGACCAGATCCTGCAAGGGACGACAATCGATACCGTCGGCGCCATCCACCTGAAGGCCGACGGCAAACTCGACCTGCAAGCGGCCACCGACACCCATCACGCCACCGGCAGCAATCTCGGCGGCGGTTTGAAGGTGGGCGGCAGCAAAACCAATACCGAGAAAAGCCTCGATCAGGGCGGCAACCTGAGCGCCAACTTCAACATCGGTCGGGTCAATGAAAGCAACCAGACACTGAGTGGCGGCAAGCTCAAAAGCCAGGACAAGATTCAACTCAGCGGCGATTCGATCCACCTGCAAGGCACTCAGGTCAGCGCGTCGAACGTTGCCCTTGATGCGCAAAACGGCGGGATCTATCAGGAGTCGGCTCAGTCCACGCAAAACCACACGAACTGGAACGTCGCCCTGAATGCCGGCGGTAATCTGAGCAACAGCACTCCGACGGCCACCAACGAAAAAGACGTGGCCAAGAGTGATCATGGCTTCAATGCCGGGGCCAAGGTGGGCGTGGATTACCTGCAAGGCACGACTCAGCAGAACAGCCAGATCAAGGCTGATAGCGTGGTATTGAACAGCGCGGGCGATGCGCAGTTTGCCGGTGCGCGGATCGATGCGACGAAGGTCAGCGGCAAGGTCGCTGGCGACCTGACCGTGGAAAGCCGTCAAGACAGCCAGACCAGCGCGAAGGTCGATGTTGACCTCGGTTTGACCGGCATAAAAACAGCGTCCGCTGACAAGGACAAAGTGGCCGACAACACTAAACCGGGCGGGACGAACTACAAGCCGACCCTGAAACTGGATGCCGGTTACGCCCATAAGGACAGCGTCAACCAGGCGTCCGGCATCAACGGCATACAAGGCGTGAATCTCAAGGTTGGCGGTGCAACGCAATTGACCGGTGCACGGGTTGCGTCATCTGAAGGTCGTGTTGATTTAGGGGGCTCCAAGGTCAGCACCACCGACCTGAGCAACCGCGATTACGGGGTCAAGGCTGGACTCGATCTGCCAGAAAAACCGCAAACCGAGGGCAGCAAACCCGACGTTTCCGCCGCTGGGGACCACAGCGTCAAACTAGGCCCCGTGACCCTTGGCGGTCATTACGACAGCCAGATACTGCAAGCCGGGATCGACGAGAAAAACATCTAAGCCCCACATGCATCCCCCAGTGGGAGCGGGCTTGCTCGCGAAAGTAGTGGGTCAATCGACATCAATGTTGCTGACACACTTTCGCGAGCAAGCCCGCTCCCACAGGGACCGCGTTACTGCCGTTTGAAGCGGGTCATCAGTGATGACTGGTTGAAACATCCCTCGGGAATCCCGCATGGAAATGACACAAACGGAAATCGGAGACGGTCATTTCGGAAACTTCCCACATCCAGCATTTGAGCTTCCCGGTAGGGTCAATGGCCCCGGCAATGTGCCGAGCCTCCCAAGGAAGAACGCACCATGACCAGAAAGGCCGTTATCGTTTTCAGCGGCGGACAGGATTCAACCACCTGCTTGATCCACGCATTGCCGCTGTACGATGAAATTCATTGCATTACGTTTGATTATGGCCAGCGCCAGCGTGCAGAAATCGAAGTGGCGCAACAGCTTTCAAAGCAGCTTGGCGTGAAGGTGCACAAGGTATTGGACACTTCATTGCTAAACGAACTGGCTATCAGCAGCTTGACGCGCGATCACATTCCCATTGCAAGGAGTACAGGGGAGGGCGTGCCTGATACGTTCGTGCCGGGCAGGAATATTCTGTTTTTAACGTTGGCTTCTATTTACGCCTATCAAGTGGGTGCCGAAGCTGTCATCACGGGTGTTTGTGAAACGGATTTCTCTGGCTATCCGGATTGTCGAGATGAGTTTGTGAAGGCTATGAATAAAGCAATTGAGTTGGGAATGGATTATAAATTGCGAGTTGAGACGCCGCTTATGTGGCTGAATAAAGCTGAGACCTGGGCTTTGGCTGATTATCATGAGAAGTTGGATTTGGTTCGTTGCCATACATTGACTTGTTATAACGGAATGATGGGGAGTGGGTGCGGCGACTGTGATGCGTGTGCTCTTCGTGCGAAAGGGTTGAGTGAGTTTTTGGAGAGTAGAGCTGAGCTAGTACAAAGTCTAAAAACTAAATTAGAGCTGTAGGAGGTAATGTGCAGCGGGGGAGTGTGAATTAGCTGCTCATTGCCACTCCCCTAGACCTTATGCAGTTTCGGCTTCAGATATGTACTTCTTAAATAATGATCTTGCTCCGTAGGCTGGCAGAATATTAAAAACAGCAAAAAACATTTTTATAGTTATCTGGATGTAAACTATATATAGTATTTCGTTGTTCTGCATAGTTCCATGAAACGCAACAAAGCAAAAAATGAAGCTGTCTATAATGACGGCAAAAAAAGTGCTGAAAAATACTCGCAAGAATAAAAACCTAGAGTTCGTAAGTTTCTTTATTCTGCATAGAAGGTAAGAGTTGACGTATTCAGAAAAAAGAAAGGAAATGCAAGAAGCAACTAACACAGATGATACATGTGTAATCACCTCACTGTAGGGGGCATCGAGTTTCCAGCCGGCTAACCCGGGAAGGTAGCTGGTGGCGCTTAGTAAAAGGATAATAAACGCGTTGCTTGCAAAAGCAAAAAGTATGGCTCTCCTCGCGAGCCTGAGTCCATAAGATTCATTTAGTATGTCAACTACTAAAAAGGTGAGTGGATATAGAAAAACGCCCGGGGTAACTACAATGTCAAATAGTTCTATGTATACCAGTTTCGTCGCGGCAACGTTTGTGAATATGTACAGTGCGAAAAGAAGGAGATTGAGGGCGACGTAAGTCATCCACGACCTTTCATTGCGATCATTCATTTCGTATGCGGTTAACGCAGTGCCGCCAGAATAATGTTTTCGATATATGTCTTTGATTTCCGGTTTGCTGAGGTCGTCTATTATTTCGCTTTTTAATATATCACCTATCTTTGTTTTTATAATTTTTCCTGTGGAAATCACCATAATAACTACAAGGTTCTTGTTTTTTTCAAAACCCAATAATTTGTATTTGCTGTTTTCGGCTTCGTTGTTATTTACCATTAAATCTCTCCTCGATCACTATCCCAATAATGTAGCTAGTGTCGGTGTCAAACCCGTCCGTGGTAATGCGTAGTTTTTTTGTTGTTGTGTCGTACGCCAATTTTTCTCCATCGCCAGTTGACGAGCCCTTCTTCACTATCAAGATATCTCCCGGTTCGTTCATGCCACTGATTTCATTCTCCAGAAGTACACCTATTAAATTGCAGGCCGTGCCAAAGTAATATGTCAGCGGATGCGTTATGGCTAACTCACCAATTCTTTTGTCCAGGCTTTCAATCAGTAAGCACTCTTTAATGACCGGGACTGCTGCGGGGTTCATATTCCCTTGTGGTGATACACTGCTCTCTATTGTTTCTTTCTCTTCAAAATCTATTGTCTCTATCTCTTTATAAGACACACCAAAGAAATCCGATATTTTTCGAATCGTTGATTGTTGTACATGGATAACCCTTCCTTCCAGAATGTTGTAGATGGTCGTTCGGGTCAATCCGCTAGCATTGCACAAGGAAAGCCGGGTCTCTCCACGGCTCTTTATCAGGTACTTGATGTTGTTCTTTAAATTTTCCGTTCTGTCTTTCTTGTGCATTAAATATTTACCATTTGCTTGTCGCTGCAACAGATTGCATGTAAGGAGATGATTCGCTTTGAGTGCAGCATCCTACACGTCTGCTCCGTCGGCAAAATAGATAATTTTTCACTCGGGTTAAATAACTGCGAAATATTTTTTATTGCCATGATTGAGTTCTGACATGTCATGTAAGACGCTGCCTACTAAGCTTGTAGAAATTTCTTACAGTAACTAGGAAGGGCTGAAAAATATTGATCTGGTAAGAATCATTTAATTACACAGATGTTCATTTATTTGATTAATTAAATAGAATTTTCTGGTAATAAATCTACCGGTCCGCCCTGTATAGCCGCCACCCAATCCTAGTTGAGGGCAAGAGTCGGGCGCTTTCTTATCCTTGCAAGGAGTTCCGAAATGAAAAAGATCACTTCAATCGGTATCGAACCGTCAGACCTTCCGGCTGATGACACCATCGATTCATCCCGTCCCGCCAAAGTCACCGAACAACTCGTCAGCGTGCCCCTGCGCACTCACACACGTCCCGCCTCTGCGAGCTATTTCTTCGCCGTCGTTCCGGATGTCGACACGGAAGCTCTGCTCTGTCACGCCTCTGAAACCCTTGCCTCCCTCAGTGTCATGGCCACCGATCTTGCTCGTGAACTGGAAGGTCCTCGTCGCCATGTCATTGTGGGTATTCAGCAACTGTCGGCGCTGGGGGAATTGCTGGTCAATCGAGCGCTGGACAACCTGGAGCCGCCCCGGGGATCGTCTGAAAGTCGTCCGATGGCCAGTGCTGAATAATCGTGTGCCTTTTCCCAATGGAGGTTTTTTGTCATGGATCGATACATGCCCGTTACCGGCGTCGACTGCAACGTCCCATCATTGCTGATCGACACTGAAGCACCCCTGGATGTGTTGCATGAAACGGCGGCCTACCGCATTCGTACCGCAACGCAACTGCTGGAGAGCTTTGCGTTTGGCGAGGGTGTCCACAGTGAGCTGGCGCGGGTGTTGGTGACTTCATTGCGCGATGGCTGTGATTTGCTGGATGTCGTTGGACGACGGTTGCAGGGGCAGGTTTCCGTGCAGGAAAACAGGTAGTGCCGATCAATTAAGCCGTAACCCGATCCGTAGCAGGCTTTGTCAGCTGCTACGGTCGGTGCCGTTCCTTGACTGAGCGGCTCCGACGGCCGGTTCCTGCGGCGGGTTAATCCCGTTGCTTCCGGTTAATAGGAAGCATTACTATTCACGCCCCGTCTTCACAGCACATCGCAATGACCCCCAAGCTGCCCCGCAGACACGGCTTTTTCGAGCATTACGAAGAGTTGGTCGGGACCTGGACCCGTCGCCTGAGAAATCGTCAGCAGGCCGAGGACCTGGCCCACGACACCTTCGTGAGGGTGCTTGAGTCTGATTCGGCGGCGGTCGCACAACCTCGGGCGTATTTGCACCAGACCGCGCGCAACATCGCCGTGGATGGTTATCGGCGGGAGGATCGGCGGAGCGCCATGGAGTCGGAGGCGATCGATCACAGTGTGTCGTCGTCCGGCGACCCGGAGCATTTCATGCAGGCGATCCAGTTGGCTGACTCCATTGAACGGGCGCTCACCGAGTTGCCGGTCAACTGCCGCAAAGTGTTTGTCTGGCAGAAGATCGAAGGCCTGACCCAGGCCGAAATCGCCGAACGCCTGGGGCTGTCCAAGAACATGGTGGAAAAGTATATGATCCGCACGCTGCGGCATCTGCGCGACCGCCTTGACGGATTGCAGCCATGATCGGCGGTGCCTTTTCATCCCCAGCCAAACAGGAACTTCCATGATGGATACTCGTGATTGTGCGTGCGGGCAAACAACGGTTCGCGACGATGCGGCGCGGTGGTTTGTGCGTTTGCAGGAACCTGCGATCAGTGTCGAAGAGTACCGGCATTTCGACGCCTGGCTGGACGAACACCCTCAGCATCGCGACGAATTCCAGTTGCTCCAGGGCTTGTGGGCGGCGGCTGATTTGCTGCCGGCGGCGCGTCTGCAAGCCTTGTGCGAAACCCCGCCGGTGCGCAGCAAGCGTCGCCCGCTGGTGCGTTATGCGGTGGCGGCCAGCGTGTTGGCCGTCGCGCTCGGCCTGGGGTTGTTCAGCGGTTTGAATCACCCGGCGATCTACACCGCCGAATTTTCCACGGCCCTGGGCGAGCGACGTCATGTGGCGTTGCCGGACGGTTCGGTGATCGACTTGAACAGCCGCAGCCGCGTTGAGGTGCGCTATGAGAACGACCGCCGCCGCATCGAGCTGACGCAGGGCGAAGCGATGTTCAGCGTCGAGCACGACGCCCGCCGGCCCTTTGTGGTCGAGGCGGGCAGCGGCAAGGTCACGGTCACCGGCACCCGTTTTGATGTGCGCCGCGACACCGTCCAAACCCGGGTCGTGGTGGAGCAGGGCACCGTCAAGGTTCAGGGGCACGCTGCGGCGGACAGCGATTTCATCAGCCTCACGGCCGGCCTCGGCACGCACATCGATGCCCAAGGCAAAGTGGCCGCAGCCTACGCGGTCAATCCTGCCGAGCTGACCGCCTGGCGCAGCGGCAAACTGGTGTTCAGCAACGCCAGGCTCAGCGACGTCGCCGAGGAGGTTTCGCGCTATCGAGAGAAGCCGCTCACCGTCGGCAACGACAAAGTGGGCAATCTGCGTCTGACCAGCGTGTTCAAATCCGACAACACCGACGCACTGCTCAAGGCCTTGCCGAGCATTCTGCCGGTGGCCGTGCGCACCCTCGATGACGGCAGTCAGGAAATAATTTCAAAATAAATTCAGGTTTTTTTCGAGTTGATCGTCTTCCTGTCCAACTGCAACTGGTTTGCATTAACAGGCGCACACTCTTGCGATCCACAGGACTACGTTCGACGTGAAAAAATCCACCGCTAAAAACAATAAATCACCTTGGTTACGCCTCGCTCTCGCCCTGGCTGTCACTGCGGCACTGCCCCAGGCTTTTGCCGCCGAGGCGATCCGCATCCCGGCGCAACCCCTGGGTCAGGCCCTGAGTGAACTGGGCCAGCAAACCTCGCTGCAGGTGTTTTTCAGCCCTGAGCTGGTCGCCGGCAAACAGGCCCCTGCAGTGGACGGCAACCTTTCGCCGGAAGACGCGTTGCGCCAACTGCTGCAAGGCAGCGGCTTGCAATACCAGATCGACGAAGGTTCGGTCACGTTGATGCCGGCTCCGACTTCGGCTGCCAACGGCCCTTTGGAACTGGGCGTGACCGACATCAAGGTGGTCGGCAACTGGCTCGGTGACGCCGATGCCGCCGTGGTGCAGAACCATCCCGGCGCCCGCACGGTGATTCGCCGTGAGGCGATGGTCGAGCAGGGCGCAATGAACGTCGGCGACGTGCTGAAGCGCGTGCCCGGTGTGCAAGTGCAGGACGCCAACGGCACCGGCGGCAGCGACATCTCCCTGAACGTCGGGGTGCGCGGCCTGACTTCACGCCTGTCGCCACGCTCCACCGTGTTGATTGACGGCGTGCCGGCAGCGTTTGCCCCGTACGGCCAACCGCAATTGTCCATGGCGCCGATTTCCTCCGGCAACCTCGACAGCATCGACGTGGTTCGTGGCGCCGGGTCCGTGCGTTACGGGCCGCAGAACGTCGGCGGCGTGATCAACTTCGTTACCCGCGCGATTCCGGAAAAAGCCACCGGTGAAATCGGCTCGACCCTGGAAACCTCCCAGCACGGTGGCTGGAAGCACATCGACACAGCGTTTCTCGGCGGCACCGCGGACAACGGCATCGGCATGGCGCTGCTGTACTCGGGCGTGAACGGCAACGGTTACCGTGAACGCAACAACGGCAACGACATCGACGACGTGATCCTCAAGACCCACTGGGCACCCACCGATGTCGACGATTTCAGCCTCAACTTTCACTACTACGACGCCAGCGCCGACATGCCCGGCGGCCTGACCCAGGCGCAGTACGACGCCGATCCGTACCAGTCCGACCGCAACAACGACAACTTCAGCGGCCGCCGCAAGGACGTCTCGTTCAAGTGGGTACGGCAGATCGACGACCGCACCCAGGCCGAAGTGCTGACTTACTATTCCGACAGCTTCCGTGGCAGCAACATCGCCGCTCGCGATCAGAAAACCCTCGGCTCGTTCCCGCGTACTTACTACACCTTCGGGATTGAACCGCGGGTGTCCCGTGTGTTCGATGTCGGCCCGACCACCCAGGAAGTCAGTGTCGGTTATCGCTACCTCAAGGAAGGCATGCACGAAGAGGCGAGCCGCCTGGCGCTGGTCAACAACGAGCCGGTCGCGACCAGGAGCTCGGACGGCCATGTGTATCAGGACCGCACCGGCGGCACTGAAGCCAACTCGGTGTACGTCGATAACAAAATCGACGTCGGTAACTGGACCATCACCCCCGGCATCCGCTTTGAACACATCAGCACCGACTGGCACGACCGCCCGGTGCTCGACACCGCTGGCAGACCGGTGCCGGAAAAGAACCGCAGCATCGAAAGCAACGAGCCGCTGCCGGCCCTGAGCGTGATGTATCACGTGTCGGAAGAGTGGAAGCTGTTTGCCAACTACGAAACCTCGTTCGGCAGCCTGCAGTATTTCCAGCTCGGCCAGGGTGGCTCGGGTGACGAACCCGCCAATGGCCTGGAACCGGAAAAGGCCAAGACCTACGAGGTCGGCACGCGCTACAACAATGATGTGTGGGGCGGGGAAGTGACGCTGTTCTACATCGACTTCGATAAAGAGCTGCAATACATCAGCAACGATGCGGGCTGGACCAACCTCGGCGCGACCACGCACCAGGGTCTTGAAGCCTCGGTGCATTACGACATGGCGGCGCTGGACCCACGGCTCGATGGCCTGACCGCCAATGCCGGCTTCACCTACACGCGCGCCGTTTATGAAGGCGAGATCCCGGGCTTCAAGGGCCGTGACCTGCCGTTCTACTCGCGTCAGGTGGCGACCGCCGGTCTGCGTTACGACATCGACCGCTGGACCTATAACCTCGATGCCTTTGCCCAGTCCAAGCAGCGTTCGCCGGGCGTGGCGGTGAACGCTGATGGCAGTTTCAGCGGCAACTACATCACCGAAGGCACTGCGGACGGCCAGTACGGCGACATTCCGGGTTACGTCACCTGGAACGTACGCGGCGGTTATGACTTCGGCGCGACGCTTTCGAACCTGAAAGTCGGTGTTTGTGCAGGCTAGCGTCGGGTTCTGAGACCGAGGTGACTTCATCGCGAGCAGGCTCGCTCCCACACTTGATCGGCGTCGAACACAGACAGTGTGTGCACCGACGATTCCTGTGGGAGTGAGCCTGCTCGCGATGCTTTTAGACTTTCAACACCTTTCCGCCAATAGCCACCGCCACCAGCAACACCGCCATCAACCCGAAGGCAAAACTCAAACTGCTGCCATGGGCGATAAACCCGATCAACGCAGGCCCCGCAAGAATCCCCGCATAACCCAGTGTGGTAATGGCCGGTACGGCGACGCTTTCGGGCATCACCGTCTGTTTGCCCACGGCGGTGTACAGCACCGGCACAATGTTCGAACAACCCGCTCCCAACATTGCATAACCCACCAGCGCCGCTTCCCAGCTCGGGGCGAAGGTTGCTACAAACAGACCCGCTGCGGCCGTCAACCCACCGAACACAATCACCCGCGTGGCGCCGAGACGACGCACGATCGAGTCACCGGTCAACCGTCCGACGGTCATGGTCAGCGCAAACGCCGCGTAACCCAGTCCCGCATAAGCGGTGTCGATCCCGCGTTCCTGCGCCAGGAACACCGCGCTCCAGTCGAGCGCCGCACCTTCGGCGAGGAACACGATGAAACACATCCCGCCGATGAACAGCACGATGCCATGGGGAACGGCAAACGCCGGCCCCGAACTTTCGCTGCCGTAAGGCAAGAGGTGCGGCGCGGCCTTGGCCAGGGCGATCAGCAGCATCACGATCACTACCAGCGTTGCTCCCAGCGGTGAAACCCCGAAGCCGAGCAGGGCGCTGACGCCCGCCGCACCGACTATCCCGCCGAGGCTGAACAGCCCATGGAAGCCCGACATCATGGTCTTGCCGCTGGCCCGTTCGACGATCACCGCTTGCAGGTTCACCGTCGAATCCACCGTACCCAGCCCCGCGCCGAACATGAACAACGCAGCAATCAACGCCGGAATCGACGTCACCGTCGCCAGCAGCGGCAGGGCCGCGCAGATCAGCAATACCCCGGCGCTCACCACCCGGCGACAACCGAAACGCGTGGCCAAAAGCCCCGCCAACGGCATCGCCAGAATCGACCCCACCCCCAGGCACAACAGCAGCAAACCGAGCGTCCCTTCATCCAGCCCGGCCCGAGCCTTGGCATAAGGCACCAGCGGTGCCCACGCAGCGATGCCGAAACCGGCGATGAAAAAGGCGATGCGCGTGGACATCTGCTCCAGGCGTCCGGGAACAAATGCGGTTTGGGTGTTGAGGTTGGTCATATCAATCCTTGGCAAAAGCGTCGCGTACCCAAGGGACAGTGATCGACCTGTAAGGGTTCGATATCCAGTCCGCGGGATTGGCAGTCAGGCAGGGCGCCATCGTTGCACAGCGTGACCCTCTGCCGCGAGCGCAAGTGCCGCCATTGTCCGGTTGGAGGCGATATGGACCATCCCCCTCAGGCTTTATTCGATGAAGGGAAAGATTGACGGTTGAAATAGCGTTGATGCATTTTTCAGGCACTTTCTGGCTGACTTCAGGACCGAACCATGACGCCGTTCTACGATGCTCGAGGCAATATCTATGCGGTTGTGGCGCCTGACGCCGTGCGCCGGGCAGGTATGGATTTACCCGCGCAGGCCAGTCGCGCTGCGCAAACCCGCGCGGCATGGGCGGTTTCGGCTATCGAGGCTTTTTGTGGCTGGGCACCCGGTACACAACCGCCGGGTAGCAAGGATCATCGTTGCGATGGCTTGCTGATCGGGCCGTTTCAAGACTCGCCACCGTTTGACCTGCTGATCGTCAACACCGACGGCACCCTGGCCGAGCGCAGTGGCAACGGGCTGACGATTTTCTCTCAGGCCCTGAGTGAGCAAGGGCGGCTGCCGGGGGACGAGGTTTGTTTGCTCAGGGTTCATCACGACAAGGCTGATGCGGTTTCGCCAGTGGGTACTTCGGTGAAACCGACTGAGGTCGAGGGTGTGAAAGGGTTCTGGCTGGATTTGGGAAAACCCTCGTTCGGGCCTGACGCGGTGGGGGCAAAAGGGGTTGATGACGTGCTGTTGAACGATCGCGATGTCAGCCATGTGCAGGCGTTGTCGGCGCTTGATTTCTCCTGGTCGCGCAGCCAGTTCGTGCGTATCGGCAATCCGCATTGCGTGACGCTTTTGGAGAGCGCCGATGCATTACCAAGCAATGAGCAAATGCGCGAACCGGAGTTGTCCGAAGGGCTGACGCGTATCGCTTACGCCATGCCGGCCGGGACAGGAGAGCCGTGTGCTGCTGGCGTGAATCTGCAATGGGCGATGCTTGAGTCTGAAGGGCGAATCGTCGCGCGGGTATTCGAGCGCGGAGAGGGGCCGACAGCGTCGTCGGGTACCAGCGCCAGTGCGGTGGCTTGCGCGGCGTGGCGGGTGGGGTGGGTCAGTGCCGGGGAGGTGAAGGTGGTCATGCCTGGCGGTACGGCGCCGATTCTTCTGGAGGAAGAGCAGGGTGAGTTGAGTCGGGTCAGGTTGTTCGGCACGGCGCGGTTGATGGATTGAATTCAAGATTGCCTTCGCGAGCCTGCTCGCGAAGGCGTCAGCCCAGCCAACGCAAATCTCAGCTCTGATCGCCGAAGAACTCCACCACCGGCATCTGCCGCTTCATCAACACCTTGCCATCGCGCACCGAATAAAGCGGCAGGCCCTGGCTGCGGATCACTTCGTAATCGCTGTCCGCCGATAGAATCAGCAAATTCGCTGGTCGCCCGCGTTCCAGTCCATAACGATCACCCAGGTTCATGGCCTTGGCACTGTTGTCGGTGACCAGGTCCAGCGCGCTTTGCAGGTTGCGGTAACCGAGCATGTGGCAGATGTGCAGGCCGGCTTCGAGCACCCGCAAGATATTGCCGTTGCCCAGCGGATACCACGGATCGACGATCGAATCCTGGCCGAAACACACGTTCATGCCCGCTTCCAGCAACTCATTCACTCGGGTCACGCCACGGCGTTTCGGGAAGTTGTCGAAGCGCCCTTGCAGGTGAATGCTTTCGGTGGGGCAGGAGACAAAACTGATCCCTGAATGCCCGAGCAGGCGAAACAGTTTGGCGCAGTAAGCGTTGTCGTAAGAGCCCATGGCCGTGGTGTGGCTGGCGGTGACCCGCGAGCCCATGTCGCGGCTGCGGGCTTCTTCAGCCAGCACCTCAAGAAAGCGTGAATGCGGGTCGTCGGTTTCATCGCAATGCACGTCCACCAGGCAACCGGTGCGCTCAGCCAGGTCCATCAGGAATTTCACTGAGCTCACGCCTTGATCGCGGGTGTACTCGAAATGCGGAATGCCGCCGACCACATCGGCGCCCATGCGGATCGCTTCTTCCATCAGGTCCCGACCGTTGCGGTATGACTCGATGCCTTCCTGCGGGAACGCAACGATTTGCATGTCGATCAGGTGACGGCTTTCCTCACGCACTTCGAGCATCGCCTTGAGCGCGGTGAGCTGCGGGTCGGTGACGTCGACGTGGGTGCGCACGTGCTGGATGCCGTGGGCAGCGAGGGTCTGGATGGTTTTCTTCGCGCGGGTTTTGGTGTCCTCTTCGGTGATGGTCACCTTGCGCTCGCCCCAGCACTCGATGCCTTCGAACAGCGTGCCGCTCATGTTCCAGCGCGGTTCGCCGGCGGTGAGTGTGGCGTCGAGGTGGATGTGTGGCTCGACGAAGGGTGGCACCACCAGGTTGCCGCCGGCGTCCAGATCATCGGGCCCCAGGGTCGGGGCTTCGGTTTGTCGGGCGATGTTGCTGATCAGGCCGTTTTCCAGGTGCAACTCATGCAGGCCATCTTGGTTGCGCAGGCGGGCGTTGATGATGTGCATCAGGTGAATCCTTTTATAGATCTTGTAATGGTGCGTCGGCAGTACGGGCACCCAGCACGCCGGTCAGTACTACATACGTTAACGCGGCTGCGGCAATCCCTACCAGCGGCGCGACCCACGGTGAACTGAACGCAGCCACGGTGCCGACTGCGTAAGCGGCCAAGCCAGACCAGTTGAACGCCGGCAACCGGGCGTCGGCCAGACGTGGATATTGACCACGATAGCGGTAGAAGAAGTCCGCCATGATCACGCCGCCAATCGGCGGAATCACGGTGCCCAGCAAAATCAGGTAGGGCACCAGCAGATCGTACATGCCCAGCAATGCCAGCAATGTGCCGATCACCGCGCCCGCCAGGGTCACGGTTTTGCGACGGCCGGTGCGCAGCAGGTTGCAACCGGCGACGGCGAAGTTGTAGATGGTGTTGTCCTGGGTGCTCCAGATATTGAGCAGCAACATCGCCATCGCCGCCATGGCGAAGCCTTGCAACAGCAACACTTCGACCACGTCCGGTTGCTGGTAGACGATGGCGCCATAGGCACCGATCAACACCATCAGGCCGTTGCCGATGAAAAAGCCGATCAGGCTCGCCAGCACCGCGACGCGTGCCGAGCGGGAGAAGCGCGTCCAGTTGGTCGCCTGGGTTGCACCGCTGACGAAGGTGCCGAACACCAGGGTAATCGCGGTCGACCAATCCAGTGTTCCCGTCGGGACTACTGCGAGCAAACCGTCGAGCCCGCCGACCTTCACCGTGGCCACCCACATCGACAGCATCAGCAGCAACATCATCGCCGGTACGGCGATGTACGACAGAATCTCCAGCCCGCGATAACCGACATACGCGGTCGCGCAAAACAGCAGGCCGAACAGCACCATCAGCCCCAGAACGGTGCCCTCGCTCAATTCGAAATACTTGCCCAGCACCACGGCGGCAGTGGCGGTGCCCCAGGCGTACCAGCCGATCTGGGTAAAGCCGAGGATCAGATCGCTGAGCTTGCTGCCCACTTCACCGAAGCAAAAACGTCCCATCAGCACCGAATTCAGACCGCTCTTGAAGGCGATGTAACCCAGGCCGGCGGCGTAAATCCCCAGCAGCAGGTTGCCGACGACGATCACCGCCATCATCTCGCCGAAGCTGAACGCCACACCCAGCTTGCCGCCGGCAAACATGGTCGCGGTAAAAAAGGTGAAACCCAGCAGGACCATGGCCGTTGAGGCCAGGCCCTTGCGGGCATGCATCGGGACTTCGCTGAGGGGGTAATCGTTGCCGGGATCGTTCTGCGTCATGGGGCGTTCCTTGCTGAATGAGTGACGCGGGGGTGTGTTGCAGTGGTCGTGCCAAGCGTGCGGTGGTGTAGTTATTTATAGCCGAGCGGGGGGATTTGGCTTGAGGAAGGCTCGATAGCGGTGCGGCAGTGATGCAAGTTGGAACACTGCCATTGATCGTTCCCACGCTCTGCGTGGGAATGCCTCAATGGACGCTCCGCGTCCGCTTCGGCAGGGACGCGGAGCGTCCCGGGCTGCATTCCCACGCGGAGCGTGGGAACGATCATCAATCAGCCGAAGGTAAAAACCGCAGGAGCGCTGCGACGATCGCTTCCGGCGCATCTTCCTGAACCAGATGCCCGGCATTCGCAATCGCCTGAAACCGCGACCCAGGGATCATCTGATGCAACGCCTGCCCACGCTCGATGGGAATCCACTGATCGTCTTCCCCCCACAGAATCTGCACCGGACAACGAATCGTCGGGTACAGCCCTTCGGCCTCACGGGTATAGCGCTCGTCCATCTGTGCGATCTGTCGATAGAACGCCGCTTGTCCCGGATCGCCGAGCCACGGCTGCACGTAAGGCGCGAGTTCATGATCAGGAATCTCGCGCTTGATTGCCCCGCGTATATAGGCCGGCACGATCACCCGCTGAATGTAATCGGGCAGGCCGCTGAACGCCGCCTCATGCTGGCGCACATGCTGCACAAACGGCGAACCCCAGGGCGTCAGCGCCACGGGATCAATCAGCGTCAGGCTGCGGTAATCCTTGCCGTTCAGCAGGTGAGCACGCAATGCGGTGGCGCCGCCGAAGTCGTGAGCGACCACGTCTGGCCGTTCCAGGCCCCAGTGATCGAGCAAATGAGCCAGCAGGTCGTTCTGCACGCCCAGCGACACATCGCCCTCGATTTTCTCCGATAGCCCATAACCCAGCAGGTCAAAGTAATGCACCCGATGGGTGGTGATGAAGTGCGGCGCAATCCGGTGCCACACGTAAGAAGAAAAAGGCGTGCCATGCACGAACACCAACGGCGGACCGTCGCCCCTTACGGCGTAACGAACGGATCGCCCGTTGAAGCGATAGGTCTGAGGCAGCGGCCAGTCAGTCATTGGGGGTGTCCTCTTGGCGTGGGGAAGCCAAAAAGCATAGGCATAAAAAAACAGCCGATGAAGGCTGTTTTTATATTCACTGACGAAACGCAGTTCACTGTGGGAGTGAGCCGCCCGGAGCCGGTTCGCTCCCACAGGGATTTTGTTGTCTTTTAAATCAGCTTACTCGCCGTGATAGATGCAGCCGCTGGTGCACGTCTCGTGGATGCGGATCGCGCTGAGTTCCGGCAGCAGTGGCTTCAATTCCTTCCAGATGAACTTGGCCAGCACTTCACTGGTCGGGTTTTCCAGGCCAGGAATGTCATTCAGGTAGTTGTGGTCCAGGCGCTCATAGAGCGGCTTGAAGATCGCCTTGATTTCCGAGAAATCACGGATCCAGCCCGTGTGCGGATCGAGGTCGCCGCTCAGGTGGATCGCCACTTTGAACGAGTGACCGTGCAGGCGGCCGCACTTGTGGCCTTCCGGCACGTGGGGCAGGCGGTGGGCGGATTCGAAGGTAAATTCCTTGAAGATTTCCAAAGTGATTTCAGCTCTGTCAGGTGGCGATCGCCGTGGCGATGTGGGCAGGCGGCGAGTTTAACAGTTTGCGTTTGGCGTTGCGGGAAAACACTGACTAAAGGGTCAGCAAGCGTTCCCCAAGGCGACCGCTGGCAGCCAGTTCGAGGAACTCATCGCCCATGCGACGGCTTTCATCCATCGTCGTGCGCCAGTATTTCTGCCGGCTCGGGGCATCGCCCATGAAGCGTTTGAAGTCGTTGCGGTCCGGGAGTTTGCCGTAGGGCAGGCGCGCCAGGTAATCCTTCGACGGCGCCAGCAACAAGACATCCTGCAAGCGCGCAGGACACGCGCGGCGCCACGGCAGGGTCTTGTCGAACCAGCCGGGAATCACCCGGTCGGTGAAATGCGGATAGAGCACGATGTCGTTGCCGCTGTAGGGCAGGTCGAGGTGATAGTCCAGCAGACCGCCATCGCGAAACGTCCCGGCACCGGCACCCGGTAAATCACGTACGCCTTCCATTACCATCGGGATCGAGCCCGACGCGAGCAAGGCCTGGCGCAGGTTGCCGGCCTCCAGCGCAACGAAGCGCGAGGGGAAGTCGTTGAGCGCATTGACCGGCGGTGCCAGGCGCGGATCGTGAATGATCAGCCGCTCGAAATGCCGCGACAACCGTGCCCGACCGCGCAGGTTGTCGGCGATCACCGATGACAGGCCCAACCCCAGTCGGCCGCGATGATCGTCGGCCAGCAGGCCGTGGCTTTTGACCACCATGATGTTCAGGCGGTAATGGGCGTTGTCCAGAATCGACGCATCGCGGCCGTCGAGTAGCTCATCGAGCATGCGCCGGGAGCTCTGGCTGATCTGCGCCATGGTCACGCCCTTGGCGAAGTTCTGCTCGGTGTAGAGATGACCGAGGCGGCGGATACCTTCGGCGGCATCCGGCAGACACGCGCTGGCGAAGCGCCAGGAACCCACCGACGCACCGATCAACGAGCGCTCCCGCGGTGCCGCCGGCAGCCATTCGCCGAACAACGCCAAATCCAGGCCTTGAATCCCCAACGCCTTGGGACCACCGGCGGCACCCGGCAGTGTGCCGACATCGGCGGGGCTCAAACCGTTTTCACGGATGCGCGCCAAGGCGCGAGGACCGGCCTTGAGGGTCAGGGAAGGGAACTTGATGTGGATGGCGGTCATACCGGTCTCAATGTTGGCAGGCGGGGGATTATAAACAGGTCAGGCAACGCCACCAGCCCACTGTGGGAGCGAGCCTGCTCGCGATAGCGGTGTATCAGTCGGTATTAGTATTGGCTGACCCACCGCTATCGCGAGCAGGCTCGCTCCTACAGGGTTTTGTGTATGCCGGTGATGTCGCGTTGTCATCACTAATGATGGCAATTCAGTTTCAGTTAAGTTCGCCCCGTTAAGGTGCACTCCGTAGGCAACACATAAAAAACACGGAGACACCCCATGAAAACCCTGACTGCCCTGTTCACCGCGTCGATCATCGGCATGACCGCCAGCATCGCCCACGCTCGCGACCTCGGACCCGACGAAGCCCTGAGACTGCGCGACGCTGGTACCATTGTGTCTTTCGAGAAACTCAACGCTACCGCCCTGACCAAACACCCGGGTGCCACCATCACCGAAACCGAGCTGGAAGAAGAGTACGGCAAGTACATCTATCAGGTGGAAATGCGTGACCCTCAGGGTATCGAGTGGGATCTGGAATTGGACGCCGTCAGCGGGCAGGTTCTCAAGGATCATCAGGATACGTAATGAACGTAAATCTATGCGCCAGAGGTCGAATGGCCCTGGTGCTTCTGGCTTTTTGCTCGGTGGTCATGGCTCGCGACCTGGATCAGGACGAGGCCCTGCGCCTGCGCCAACAGGGCGTGATCCTGCCGCTGGAGCAGCTGTTGCAGCAAGCGCTGGACCGCTATCCCGGGGCCAAATTGCTGGAAGCCGAGCTTGAAGAGAAACACGACGTCTACATTTATGAAGTCGAATTGCTGACCAGCGAAGGTGTGGTCCGCGAACTGGACCTCGACGCCATTACCGGCCAGTTACTGAAAGACAAGGAAGATTGATCGATGCGTTTGCTCCTGGTGGAAGACCATGTGCCGCTGGCCGATGAACTGATGGCCGGCCTCAACCGTCAGGGTTACGCCGTGGACTGGCTGGCCGACGGTCGCGACGCTGTGTATCAGGGCAGCAGCGAGCCCTATGACCTGATCATCCTCGACCTCGGCCTGCCGGGTTTGCCAGGGCTCGACGTGCTGACGCAATGGCGGGCCGCTGGCCTGTCGACGCCCGTGCTGATCCTCACCGCCCGTGATTCCTGGGCCGAACGGATCGAAGGCCTCAAGGCCGGCGCCGACGATTACCTGACCAAACCCTTCCACCCCGAAGAACTGCACTTACGCGTCCAGGCGCTGTTGCGCCGTTCCCATGGCCATGCCAACCAGCCGACGCTCAAGGCCGCCGGGCTGCACCTGGACGAAGGCCGCCAATGCGTGACCCGCGACGGCGCCGACATCCAGCTGACCGCCGCTGAATTTCGCCTGCTGCGTTATTTCATGCTGCACCCCGAGCAGATTCTTTCCAAAAGCCACCTCGCCGAACACCTCTACGACGGTGAAACCGAGCGCGACTCCAACGTGCTCGAAGTCCACGTCAACCACCTGCGGCGCAAACTCGGGCGCAGCGTCATCGAAACCCGTCGCGGCCAGGGTTACCTGTTCGGCGGGCAAGCCCAGTGAGGTCGATCCAGCGCCGCTTGAGCCTGGGGTTGATCAGCGTGATGGTGATCGTCGGCCTGGTGCTGGCGCAGACCAGCCTGTGGCTGTTCGAAATGGGTTTGCATCGCTACCTCGAAGCCGGGCTGCGCAACGACAGCGAAAACCTGCTGGTGGCGCTGGTGCGTGGGCCGCAGGGTTTACAGCTGGATGAGCGACACCTGTCGCCGGCCTATCAGCGACCGTTTTCCGGGCATTATTTCCGCATCGATTTTGCCGACAAGCATTGGCGTTCCCGTTCGCTGTGGGATCAGGAACTGCCGCGCCTCGACCATGCCGGCCTGCACAGCAACCTGCAATTGGGGCCGGAAGGCCAGCAATTGCTGGTGCTGCGTTCAGACTATCGACGGCTCGGCCAATCGATTTCGATCAGCGTGGCCCAGGATTACACGCCAGTGCGCGAGAGTTTCCGGCGCATGCAGCAAGTCGGTCTGGGGCTTGGTTTGGCGGGGCTGCTGCTGATTCTGCTGCTGCAACGCATCACCGTGCGCCGCGCCTTGCGCCCGCTGGAAAAGGCCCGTGAGCAGATCGCCCAGTTGCAGCAAGGCCAGCGCTCGCAACTCGATGATCAGGTGCCGGTAGAGCTTGAGCCGCTGGTGGCGCAGATCAACCATTTGCTGGCGCACACCGAAGACAGCCTCAAGCGTTCGCGCAATGCGCTGGGCAACCTCGGCCACGCCTTGAAAACCCCGCTGGCGGTGTTGTTGAGCCTGGCCTCAAGCGAGAAGCTCGATGCGCAGCCAGAACTGCGCAAGGTTATTAAGGCGCAGCTGGAACAAGTCCAGCAGCGACTCAATCGCGAACTCAATCGTGCACGGTTATCCGGCGATGCGTTGCCGGGGGCGCTGTTTGATTGCGATGCCGAATTGCCTGGGTTACTGGCGACCTTGAACATGATTCATGGCGAGCATCTGGACCTCAGCTATAGGGCGCCGAAGGGGTTGCAACTGCCTTGGGATCGCGAAGATTTGCTCGAACTGCTTGGTAACCTGCTGGACAACGCCTGCAAATGGGCAGATGCCGAGGTTCGGTTGAGCGTGGTCGAGACGGCCGAAGGGTTTGAGTTAAGCGTGGAAGACGATGGGCCGGGGATTCCTGAAAACCAGCGCGATCAGGTGTTCGGCCGGGGTACTCGGCTTGATGAACAAACGGATGGGCATGGGTTGGGATTGGGGATTGTGCGGGACATCGTCGATACGTGGGGCGGGGTGTTGCGGCTGGAGGAGAGTGAGTGGGGCGGGTTGAAGGTTGTAATCGAATTACCTCGTCGATGATCGTTCCCACGCTCCGCGTGGGAATGCATCCCGTGACGCTCTGCGTCACATCCCAAAGCGGAACGCGGAGCGTCCCTGGCGGCATTCCCACGCGGAGCGTGGGAACGATCGGCGTCAGGTCAAACCCTGAACTGATCCATCAAGCTCTGCTGCTGATTCGCCAGGCTATTGAGTGACTGACTCACCCGCGCCGATTCATTTGCCTGTCCCGACAGCGACTCTGTCACATCCCGAATCGTCGCCACGTTGTTGTTGATCTCCTCGGCCACGGCACTTTGCTCTTCCGCAGCACTGGCGATCTGCAAGTTCATGTCGCTGATCACCGTCACCGCCTCACCAATCTGCCGCAGCGCCGTCACCGCCTGACCGACCTGTTCGACACTGCCCTGAGCCTGACGATGGCTGCTGTTCATCGAGCCGACCACGTCCTGAGTGCCACTCTGCAACTGCTCGATCACCAGGCGGGTTTCTTCGACGGACTCCTGGGTCCGGCGTGCCAGGTTGCGCACTTCATCGGCCACGACGGCAAAACCACGCCCGGCTTCACCGGCACGAGCGGCCTCGATGGCGGCGTTCAGCGCCAGCAGGTTGGTCTGCTCGGCGATGGCGCGAATCACTTCCAGCACCGAACCGATCTTCTCGCTGTTGGCCGCCAGGCCTTCGACTTGCACCATCGCCGCGCTCATGTCGGCGGCGAGGTTGTCGATGCTGGCGGTGGTGCGGTCGATCACGGTCAGACCGCGACGGGTGGCCTGATCCGCGTCCCGCGCAGCCTGTGCCGCTTGCGCTGCACTGCGCGCGACATCCTGGGCGGTGGCGCTCATTTCGTGGGAAGCGGTCGCGACCTGATCCACCTGACGGTATTGCTGCTCCATGCCGGCGCTGGTCTGGGTGGCGATGGCGGACGACTGATCCGCCGTGTTGCGCGCGTCCTGCACCGAGCGTTTGACCTCGGCAATGATCGGTTGCAGCTTGTCGAGGAAGCGGTTGAACCAGCCGGCCAATTGGCCGAGTTCGTCCTTTTTGTCGTAGGCCAGGCGGCGGGTCAGGTCGCCTTCGCCGCTGGCAATGTCTTCGAGCATCTGCGCCACACCCAAAATCGGTTTGGTCACGCTGCGGGCCATCAACCACACCAGCAACAGGCCAATCAATGCGGCCAGTACACCCAGGCCGAGTTCGATCAGGGTGCCGGCGGTGTTGCTTTCATCGAGTTGCTTTTTCAACGCTTCGGCGGGGCCGACCAAAACTTTCTCCGGCACCTCGAGCAACACGCCCCAGGACTTGCCACCGGGAATCGGCTGGAACGGCGACAGCACTTTGAGCTGTTGATTGCCGTGCAGGCTTTCGGTCTTGCTGCTGGCGGCGAGCATGCGGATCAGCTCGGCACCGTTGGTTTTGTCCACGGCGTCCAGGCGCTGGCTGAGTTTGCTGGCGTCCGGGCTGTAACCGGCCAGCAAACCGACCGGGCTGATGATGCTGACGTTGGTCTGGCCGTCATAGAGCTTTTTGCTCGCGCCCTGGCTGATGGCTTGCAGGCTGTTGAGGTTGATGTCCACCGACAGCGACGCGATGACCTTGCCGTTGACCATCAGCGGGAAAACGATGCTGGTCATCAGCACGTTGTGGCCGTCGATCACGTAGAAGTAAGGTTCGATCACGCAGGGCTTGAGGGTCGTGCGCGGGCAGGTGAACCAGGCGTTGGCCGGTTCGCCGCTCGGGCCGGTGGTGGTGTCGGCCATGTCGCTTTCCGGTAGCGCCATCGACGTCACCTTGCCAGGCACAGGTTGCGACCAATAGAGCGCGAAACGGCCCTTGTCGTTGCTGCCCAGCTCGGCCTGGCCGGCGAACAGATCGTCCTTGCCGTCCAGCGCGTTGGCTTCGAACACCAGCGAGAGGCCGAGCAAGTCGGGGTTGGCTTGCAGGGCCGACTTGACCTGACGCGTCAGGTCCTCACGCAGGTCAAAGGCATCGAGGAAGCGCTTCTCGGCCTGATCGCGCAGGAACAGCACCTGACGCGAAAAACCGTGGCCGTATTGATAGGCGTCCATGAACTGCTGGCGAATCCCCAGCGCCTGGTTTTCACCCTGGGATTCGATCCGGGCCTGGGCTGCCTCGGTGAGCATCTCCATGCTGGAGGCTTTCACCATCTCGGAGCTTTGCTCCATGCGATACAGCGAAAGACCCACCAGCAGGGTCACGATGCCGGCCAGGCACAGCCCGGCCAGCAGGGTGATTTTCCATTGAATGGAAAGTTGTCTGAGCGACATGGAGACGTCCTTATTCGATATTTATCTGAGACTTTGCACTGTAACGGCCGCAATTCGGCTTTCTTTATTCGTTCAATCAAATAAGCCATCACACAAAACCTGTAGCAGCTGGCGAAGCCTGCGTTCGGCTGCGAAGCAGTCGTCAATTCGGGTGCTGAGGTGTTTCAGGCACACCACATGCGCAGGTTTTACGACTGCTACGCAGCCGAACGCAGGCTTCGCCAGCTGCTACAAGGGGTCGTGATCGCTTTGACAAGGCGTTAATGGTCCGGCAAAGTGCGCGCCCTCTAATAAAACCCTCACATTCCATCCGCTGGCGGCTCTTTGCAGACTGCCGGCCGGGCTCTTCCGTTTGCCTTGAGGTAACGATGATTAATGCTGTAATCGCTGCGGTCGGCGTCATGCTGATCCTCAGTCTGTCCCGCGTGCACGTCGTAATCGCGCTGATCGTAGGTGCCCTGGTGGGTGGTTTGACCGGTGGCCTGGGCGTTGACGCCACACTCAAAGCCTTCAATAGCGGCCTCGGTGGCGGTGCGACGGTCGCGTTGTCCTACGCATTGCTTGGCGCTTTCGCAGTGGCCATTGCCAAGTCCGGGCTGGCGCACGCGCTGGCAGACAAAGCCTTGCTGATGGTCGATCGTCAGCACGCCAGCGGTGGCCGTCAGGTCAAATGGCTGTTGATCGGTTTGCTGTGGGTGGTGGCCATCGCTTCGCAGAACATCCTGCCGATACATATCGCCTTTATTCCGCTGCTGGTGCCGCCGCTTTTATATGTGTTGACCAAGCTGCAGCTGGACCGCCGGTTGATTGCCTGCGTCATGACTTTCGGTCTGATCACGCCGTACATGTTCCTGCCCGTGGGCTTCGGCAACATTTTCCTAAATGAAATCCTGCTGGCCAACGTCGCCCGTAGCGGGGTGGACATCAGCGGCATCAACGTCACCCATGCCATGGGGATTCCGGCCTTGGGCATGGTCGTCGGGCTCGCGGCAGCGTTTGTCAGCTATCGCAAGAAGCGCGTCTACGATCTGGAAAAGATCGAGCAAGTCGAACAGGTCGCGGTGCAGTACAACCCGCTGAGCCTGATGATCGCCGGTCTGGCCATCGCGGTGGCGTTCATCATTCAGCTGTTGCTGGACTCGATGATCATCGGTGCGTTGGCGGGCTTTCTGATTTTTTCGGTGTCAGGCATCGTGAAGTGGCGTGAAACCGACGACCTGTTCACCGAAGGCATGAAGATGATGGCGATGATCGGTTTCATCATGATCGCCGCCTCCGGTTTTGCCGAGGTGATGAAAGCCACCGGTGAAGTGCAGACATTGGTCGAAACATCGGCTTCGTGGATCGGCCACAGCAAAGGCATTGGCGCGTTGCTGATGTTGTTGGTCGGACTGTTGGTGACCATGGGCATCGGTTCGTCGTTCTCCACCGTGCCGATCCTGGCCGCGATTTTTGTGCCGTTGTGCGTGCAACTGGGCTTCAGCCCGATCGCGATCGTGTGCATCGTCGGCACCGCCGGCGCGCTGGGCGATGCCGGTTCGCCCGCGTCGGACTCGACCCTCGGTCCGACCTCGGGCCTGAACATCGACGGCCAGCATCACCACATCTGGGACACCGTGGTCCCGACCTTCCTGCACTACAACCTGCCGTTGCTGGTGTTCGGCTGGGTGGCGGCGATGGTCCTCTAAGCCGGCCCACCACCGATCGTTCCCACGCTCTGCGTGGGAATGCCTCAACGGACGCTCCGCGTTCGGCTCTTGATGGGACGCGGAGCGTCCCGGGCTGCATTCCCACGCAGAGCGTGGGAACGATCAACAAGAGCCGCATTCAACTTTTGATGCTGCGTGCCGTTAAAGCCTCTAACCACGCCAATAAAATCAAAAGAGTGAACCGTCATGCGCATGAGCCTGAAGGCTAAAGTCCTGTCCCTTGCCGTCCTCCCGGTGTTGCTCTTTGCGCTGGTCATCAGCCTGACCACATTGTTCATTCTGCAGGAGCAGGCCCGCACGGAAGTCGAGGAAACTCGCCAGCGCCTGCTCAGCGATGCCAAGGCAACCCTGCAAAGTTACGTCGCCGTGGCCATGACCACGATCAAACCGCTCTATGACGCGGCCGCCCCCGGTGATGATGCGGCGCGGGCCCAGGTGGTCAAGTTGCTGTCGAGCATCACCTACGGCAAGGACGGCTACTTCTTCGGCTACGACTCCAACACCGTGCGCCTGTTCAAGGCCAACAGCCCGGAAGGTGTGGGCCAGAGCTTCAAGGACAACCGCGATCCGAACGGCGTTTACGTCAACCGCGACCTGGTGAAAGTCGCCAAGGACGGCACCCACTACCTGCAATACAGCTCGACGCTGCCCGGCAACACCCAAGTGCTGGTGCCGAAACTCGGCTACACCGAATACCTGCCGAAGTGGGACATGGCGGTCGGTACTTCGGTCAACCTCGACGGCATCGAAGCGCAAGTGGCGCTGGTCGAAATCAAGGTCCAGGAGCGCATGCAAGGCGTGGTGCTGAGCATCGTCGGGATTGCCGTGGTGGTGCTGTTGATGATTGCCGCTGCCGGGATGCTGCTGGCCAACACCATCTTGCGTCCGCTGAACCTGATGAAAGCCAACCTCGATGACATCGCGGCGGGCGAGGGCGACCTGACGCGTCGCCTGACCATCACCAGCCAGGACGAACTCGGCGAACTGGCCGGCTCGTTCAACCGCTTCGTCGACAAGATCCATGGCCTGGTGCGCCAGATCACCGAAATGACCTCGCAACTGACCGGGCTGGTGAATCAGGTCTCCGACCAGGCGCAGCGCTCGGATCAAGCCATGGAGCGTCAGCGTCACGAGACCGATCAGGTCGCCACGGCGATCAATCAAATGTCGGCGGCGGCTCAGGAAGTGGCGAAAAGTGCGCAAAACGCCGCAGTGGCTGCCCAGCAGACCGACGAAGAAGGCCAGGCTGCCAAGCGTGTGGTGGCCGGCAGCATCGTGAAGATTCATGCGTTGGTGGACGACATTCGCAGCAGCGGAGTGTCGCTGGACAGCCTGCAAAAAGACGTGTCGTCGATTGTCAGCGTACTCGGCGTGATCCGTTCGATTGCCGAGCAGACCAACCTGCTGGCGCTCAACGCCGCCATCGAAGCTGCCCGTGCCGGTGAGGCCGGTCGTGGTTTTGCGGTGGTGGCCGACGAGGTTCGGGCGCTGGCCAGTCGCACGCAAATCAGCACCCAGGAAATCCAGGGCATGATCGATCGCTTGCAGGCCGGCACTCAGTCGGCGGTGGAAGCGATGCGCCGTTCCAGCGAGGCCGGCGACGGCACCTCGGCCCAGGCCAACGAAGCGGGTGCCTCGCTGGACACCATGGCCCAGCTGATCGGCACCATCAACTCGATGAACGCGCAGATCGCCAGCGCCGCCGAAGAGCAGACCGCCGTGGCCGAAGAGATCAACCGCAGCGTGCACCAGATCGCTGTGGCCGTAGACAGTGTCGCCGACGAAACCCAACTCGGCGCCCAGACGTCCCGCAGCCTGGCCGACCTCGGTCAGCGCTTGGGCAAACTGGTGGGCCAGTTCCGCATCTGACGGACGATGCCTTTGTGGCGAGGGGGCTTGTGTGGCGAGGGAGCTTGCCCCCGTTGGGCTGCGCAGCGGCCCCAAAATCTTGCGAGCGCTGCGCACTCGAACGGGGCGATGCGGCGTTCCGACAAGCCCCCTCGCCACAGTGCCGTGTTCGACTTGGACGCTACGGTCTGTCCCAGTAGGGCACCGTGCCGAAGCATTCGACAAAGAAATCAATCACCGTCCGCACCTTCACCGACAACCGTCGGCTGCCAGGCCAGAGAACTGCAATCTGCTGCGGTTCCGGACTGTTGGACACCTGATACGCCCCGAGCACCGGCACCAGCGTGCCCTTGCGCACCGCCTCACCGATCAGCCACGACGGAAACATCACTAGCCCCAAGCCTTGTTCGGCGGCTTGCGTCAGGGTGTCGGCGTGGTTGCCGGTGATCGGACCCTTCACCGAGCAGGGCGTCCAGTCCTGCTGATCCTTGCGGAAAAACCAGCGTTGCTGGCCGGTCACGCCCTTGTAGGCCAGGCACTGATGCGCGGCCAGTTCTTCGGGATGTTGCGGTGTGCCGTGACGTTCCAGATAGGCCGGGCTCGCGGCGACTTGAAAACGATGGGGCGCCAGAATCCGCGCCTGCATGCTCGAATCGTGCAGCGCGCCGATGCGAAACAGCAGGTCGGCGCCTTCCTGCAACGGATCGACGTAGCTGTCGGTCTGCTGGATATCCAGTTGCAGTTTCGGGTAGCGCTCGCAGAGCCGCCCCAGCCACGGCGTCAGGTGCCGCTGACCGAACACCACTGGCGCGTTGATCCGCACCAGTCCGCTCGGTTCGCTTTGCTGTTCCTGCAGGGCCTGCTCGGCCTCTTCGAGTTGCACCAGCACCAGCCGCGCGTGATGACCCAGCATGCGCCCGGCTTCGGTAGGTGAGACGGCGCGGGTGTGGCGGTAGAGCAATTGCTGGCTCAGGGCTTGCTCCATCAATTGGATCTGCCGGGAAATCGAAGAAGGGGCCAGGCCTTCGCGACGGGCGACTTCGGAAAAACTGCCGTGGTCCAGCACCGCTACAAACAGCCGAAGTGCCTTGAATCCCAGTTCGTTGAGGCCATGCATGAGAAGTCCTGCTGTGCGAGTTGCGCAAAAGTGTTGTCAGGATGCTCCCATTTATCGCAAAGGATCGCCAGCCGATAATGCGCGCCACCCCATCCCCGCGTTCATCTGATAACTGGCAGGTTTTCGTTATGCAATCTTCTTCAATCGACATCGCTGAAACGCCAGCGCCCCAACCAGGGCTGCGACTGTTGCTGCTGCCACTGGTGATTCTGGCCGGCATGGGCCTGTCCGTGGAGGCAGGTCTGCTTGGGCCGCTCGGGGTTCAGGTCGGGCACTTGTGGGCGACCTTGAGCATCTTCGGTGTCGGCTCGGCGATTTTGTTCTTGCTGTTGCTGTTCAGCGGTCCGCAACAGGCGCCCGCCTTGAATGAACTGCCGCGCTGGCAGTTGATCGGCGGTTTTTTGGGGCCGATGTACGTAATCGTGCTGACCTTGGCCACGCCGCACATCGGCATTGCCATGACCATGATCGCGATCCTCTCCGGGCAGGTCGGCAAAAGCGTGTTGATCGACCACTTCGGCTGGTTCGGCGCTACCCGCAAAAAGGTCAACGGTGAACGTTGGCTGGCCTTGCTGCTGATTGTCGCGGCACTTGTTCTGATCGCTCGGGGTTGATGATGAATCTGATTATTTTGTTGGCGGTGGTCGTGGCGGCCGGTGCGGTGTTGAGTGTCCAGGCGGCGATCAATGGGCGATTGGGCGAAACGGTGGGCGTGTTGCGCAGCAGTTTGCTGACCTTCGTGGTCGGTGCAGTGACCACCGGACTGCTGATCCTGTTTTTCGAGCCGGCCCATGCCGTGAGTTTGCTGGACGTGCCGAAATGGCAGCTCAGCGGTGCACTGTTCGGGGTGGTGTACATGCTGGTGATGGTTGGCGCGGTGCCGCGGGTCGGCACGGCGGTCGCCACGGTGGCGGTGATCGTGGGGCAATTGGGGATGGGGATGTTGATCGATAACTTCGGCTGGCTGGGCAACCCGGCGATCGAGTTGTCCAGCAGCCGGATACTGGCGATGGTGTGTCTGGCATTGGCATTGCTGTTCATGTATCGCAGCAGTGCCCGGCAGGGGTGACGCAAGCTCCTACACTGGTGATACGGGTCGCATGTGCGAAACCCGGACGACCACCACCAATGGAGTCAGGCTCATGATCGACAGTGAAAGTAAATGCGACTGCCCCAAGTGCTCCTGCAAACTTGGCGAACATCCGATCGCGCGACACGGCAAGCACTATTGCTGTGAGGCCTGCGCCAAACACCATGAACATGGCGAAGAATGCGCGACCAAAGGTTGTAAGTGCGCCAAGGGCTGACACCCGTGACGCACAGAATGTGGAGCCTAATCAGGCTCCACTTCCAGCTTCAGGCTTTGATCTTCCAGCCGTTCGGTATGGCGGATGATTCCATTGAGTCGTCGCCCATCCACCTTCACCACCAGCGTTTTTGCCTGTTCCAGATCTTGCGGTACAGGTGACTGGACGCGGAGGGCGAAGCGGGTCGGGTCATGCTCGACTTGTTCAAGGCCGACCTCACACTCGGCACTTTTGGTGATCCGGCCAAACAGCGTATCGAGGCCGTAGTCCAGGTGTGCCTTGCTGGTAAGTTGCGTCGTTGTCATGCCCGATCCCTCCCAAAAGTCCAAGGCTGCGCCATCCGTTAATTCGCCGGCCGCCACTTGACGTTTTCCACGCCGAACTTCTCTGCCATCGGCTTGCTGGTTTTTTGCACCTTCTCACGGCCGAAGCGGGGGATTCGTCCGATCCCCGCGTCGCAACTTGCCCAATGCCAAGCCTCCGCGTTATCCATCTTGTCCAGGCGGATGATGAAAGACTTGGGCGCGCCATGAAGGGTGTATTCAATGACGAAAAGTTTTGCGTTGTTCATAAAGCCCATATTCCTCCCTGTGGTTATACAAGGATCGTTGGGGGGGCGGAAAATTCACTCGGATTGTCAGACGGATACCACCAATGCCGACAGACTGCTGGTTCGTTACCCTGCAATCCCTGAAATCCTGCGTCCCAGGCCGAACGGGGAGCATCCATTGAAGCATTCCCCTGTGGGAACGATCAGCTCCTTCGAAATAGGGGTTGATGTAAACTCCTCGGCACTGACTTCACGAGATGTGCCTCCCCCATGAGCGAACCGATTCGTCTGACCCAATACAGCCATGGTGCTGGATGTGGCTGCAAGATTTCTCCCCAAGTGCTGGAAGTGATCCTGGCCGGCAGCGGGGCGCAGAACCTTGACCCGAAACTCTGGGTCGGCAACGCCTCGCGCGATGACGCGGCGGTGTACGCCATTGATGAAGAACGCGGCGTGGTCTCGACCACCGACTTTTTCATGCCGATCGTCGACGACCCGTTCGACTTCGGCCGCATCGCCGCCACCAATGCCATCAGCGACATCTACGCCATGGGCGGCGATCCGTTGATGGCGATTGCGATCCTCGGCTGGCCAGTCAACGTGCTGGCCCCGGAGATTGCCCGGGAAGTGATTCGCGGCGGGCGTTCGGTTTGCGATGAAGCCGGCATTCCGTTGGCCGGTGGGCATTCCATCGACGCGCCAGAGCCGATCTTCGGCCTCGCCGTGACCGGTCTGGTGGAAAAGCGCCACATGAAGCGCAACGACACTGCTACCGTCGGTTGCCTGCTTTACCTCACCAAACCGCTGGGCATCGGCATCCTCACCACCGCCGAGAAGAAGGGCAAGTTGCGCCCTGCCGACATCGGCCTGGCCCGCGACTGGATGTGCACCCTGAACAAACCCGGCAGCCGTTTCGGCAAACTCGAAGGCGTCACCGCGATGACCGATGTCACCGGTTTCGGCCTGCTGGGGCATTTGGTGGAAATGGCCGATGGCAGCAACGTGACCGCGCGCATCGAGTACGACCGTGTGCCGCGTCTGCCGGGGGTCGAGTACTACCTCGACCAAGGCTGCGTGCCGGGCGGGACGCTGCGCAACTTTGACAGCTACGCCAGCAAGCTGGGGCGTCTTCAGGAAATGCACAAGCGCGTGCTCTGCGATCCGCAGACCAGCGGTGGCCTGCTGGTTGCGGTCACCCCCGAAGGTAACGAACACTTCCTCAAAGTGGCTGCCGAGCTGGGCCTGACCCTCGAGCCGATCGGTGAACTGATCGAGCGACAGACAAACGCGGTCGAGGTGTTTTGATGTCCATCGAATACACCGATTACCGCGACATTTTCCTCAACGACCGACCGATGATGGATGCCCGTGCGCCGGTCGAATTTCTCAAAGGCTCGTTCCCCGGCGTGATCAACCTGCCGCTGATGAATGACCATGAGCGGCAACGGGTCGGCACTTGTTACAAGCAACACGGCCAGCAAGCGGCCATTACGCTGGGGCACCAGTTGGTGTCCGGCGAGATAAAAGCCGAGCGTATCCAGGCCTGGGCCGATTTTGCCCGGGCTCATCCTGATGGGTATTTGTATTGTTTTCGCGGTGGTTTGCGTTCGCAGATCGTCCAGCAATGGCTCAAGGACGAGGCGGGCATCGACTATCCGCGAGTGGGTGGCGGCTACAAGGCCATGCGCACCTTCTTGCTCGACACGCTCGATCAGGCGGTTGCCCAGTGTGATTTCGTCTTGCTGGGCGGCATGACCGGCACCGGCAAAACCGAAGTGCTCACGCAGTTGAGCAACGGCCTGGACCTTGAAGGTCACGCCCATCATCGCGGCTCCAGTTTCGGCAAACGTGCCACTGGCCAGCCCTCCAACATCGATTTTGAGAACTGCCTGGCGGTGGACGTGCTGAAGAAGCGCGCCCACGGCATCGAGCAGTTTGTGCTGGAAGACGAGAGCCGCGCGATCGGCAGTTGTGCGCTACCGCTGCCGCTGTTTCAGGGCATGCAGCAGTTTCCGATGGTCTGGCTGGAAGACAGCCTGGAAGGGCGGGTCGAACGGATCCTGCGCGATTACGTGGTGGACTTGTGTGCCGAGTTCATCGGTGTGCATGGCGATGAAGGTTTCGCGCTGTTTTCCGAGCGCCTGCTGGAGAGCCTGAACAATGTGCAGAAACGTCTGGGCGGTGAGCGCCATCGACGGCTGTTGATGTTGATGGAAGACGCGCTGACGGAGCAGGCGAGCAGCGGGGCCGTGGACTTGCACCGGGGCTGGATCGAAGGGTTGCTTCGCGAGTATTACGACCCGATGTATGCGTTTCAGCGGGAGAAGAAAGGGGGGCGCATTGAATTCGCCGGGGAGCGGGTTGCGGTGCTTGAATACCTGCGCGAGCGGCGCATCAATCAGAAGTAATGTGTTGGATTTGCCGGCCCCATCGTCGGAACGCCGCCCGGAGCAGGCTCACTCCCACATTTGATTTGGGGTGGGCACAAATGTTGTGGTCACAGCAGGCACCTGTGGGAATGAGCCTGCTCCGGGCGGCGTTCCGACGATGAGGCCCTGACAGGCACCAAATCCCTTAAAGCTTATGTCGGACAAGTCTCCTGCCCATTATCCAGACCTTGCTTGTAGGCGTGGCTCTGCACACTGGCCTTGCCGTTGTGCCAGGTCAGAGTGAGCACGTACAGCGAGTCGTAGTCGCTGGATTCCCAGTCATCGGTAATGTTCTGTTTCTTGCCAACGGCTTCTCCAGCAACCCTGTTGATCAGCTCCGGCAGGTAGCCGGAGGACCAGGCGGTGTAGATGACCGAGTTGTGATATTTGTCGTGGAGCAATTCATCGGCCAGGTCGCTGGTGTCGTTGGCCGAGAAATTGATGTTCACCGGCAAACCGAGCTTGATCGCGCTGGGGCTGATGGTCATCAGGGGACGAATGTAACTGTAGGAATTGTCCAGTTCGCCTTCTTCGACATTGCGCGTCGGGTTGGCGGCAAACACATAGTTGGCCTTGCCGAATTTTTCCGGCAGCAAGGTGGCCAGGTCGATGGCACGGTTCAGGCCCTGGCAGTTGAGCTGGCCGAGGCCGCCGGCGGGTTTTTCCGCATGGCGCAGGAACACCAGCGTCTGGGTGCCGTCCGCCGGTTGGGCGCGGCTTTCGCTGGACTCAAGGGACAGGAACAGCGCGCTGACCGCCAACAGGGAAGGCAGGAGGACATACGCGCGATGTTTGAAGCGTTGGGCGAATTTGAAAAGGTTCATCATTTGAATAGGTGATCTTCAGCGCATTCAGTTAAGGCTGACAAACCTTTACACCGCCAGCTCCGTGCATCGGGTGTTTTCCATGTCGTTGGGCCGGTCCGTTTCCGAAAGGGCAATGCTCAGAGTCCTCTGAAGCCCATTTGGTTCGATCCGAGCGAGTGCGCAGCACTGTAGCGGCAACCTGAGATGGGTTAGAGCAGAGGTTATCGACAGGATGTTGCGGATTTATGGACACAGTACAGGTCTCGGCGCCATTCACAGGCTGCGATCTTCTGATCTTGCTCATCAGCAATATTGATAACGCCAAAAATTCGCGGCCGTCGCCAGGCCTACATTATGATCAGCGTCGACTTTTTTCGTGTGGATGCTTCCCATGACCGATCTGTCCGCGTTCCCGATTACCCAAAAATGGCCGGCTCAATACCCCGAGTGGATCCAGCTTTACTCCTTGCCGACTCCCAACGGCGTCAAGGTGTCGATCATGCTCGAAGAGATCGGACTGCCCTACGAGCCGCATCGGGTGGCCTTCGACACCCACGACCAGATGTCCCCCGAATTTCTTTCGCTGAACCCCAACAACAAGATCCCGGCGATCCTCGACCCCCACGGTCCGGGGGACCAACCCCTGGCACTGTTCGAGTCCGGGGCGATTCTGATTTACCTGGCCGACAAGAGCGGGCAACTGCTGGCCCAGGAATCGGCGGCTCGCTACGAGACCATTGCGTGGCTGATGTTTCAGATGGGCGGCATCGGGCCGATGTTCGGCCAGCTCGGTTTTTTCAACAAATTTGCCGGCAAGGACTACGAGGACAAACGTCCCCGCGACCGCTACGTCGATGAAAGCAGACGCCTGCTCAATGTCCTCGATAACCGTCTGGAAGGGCGCAACTGGATCATGGGCGAGCGCTACACCATCGCCGACATCGCAACCTTCCCCTGGGTGCGCAACCTGATCGGCTTCTATGAGGCTGGCGAGCTGGTGGGCATAAACGACTTCACCAACGTCACGCGGGTGCTGGAGCGCTTTCTGGCGCGGCCGGCGGTGATGCGCGGGCTGGAAATCCCCAAGCCAAACGCTTCGATTTGATCAATACCAAGGAAGGCCATGCACTCATTCGATTTCAAGCAAGTAGATGTCTTCAGCCGTGTTGCGCTCAAGGGCAATCCGTTGGCGGTGGTGTTCGGCGCCGATGAGCTCAGCGATGAGTACATGGCGGCGTTCGCCAGCTGGACCAACCTCAGCGAAACCACATTCATACTCGAACCGCGCGATCCTCGCGCTGACTATCGCGTGCGGATTTTCACCACCCTGAGCGAATTGCCGTTCGCCGGTCACCCGACACTGGGCACCTGCCATGCGTGGCTGGAGGCCGGTGGTGTGCCCAAGGGCGAAGAGATCATTCAGGAATGCGGCGTGGGGCTGGTGCGGGTTCGTCGACAAGGGGCAGAGCTGGCCTTTCTCGCACCGGCATTGCTCAAAACCGGGCCGGTGGAAGCCGATGTGGTGGAACGGGTGCGGCGGGGGCTAGGCCTGGAATCGGGGGCGATCGTGCGCACTCAGTGGGTCGACAACGGTGCGGGGTGGCTGGCCGTGATGGTCGAGGATCGCCAGCAGGTGCTGGACCTGCAACCGGATCATTCGCAAATGCTTGGCCTGGCCGTCGGTGTCATCGCGCCCTGGCATCCCGAGCGTGATGGTGATGACGCACAGTTCGAAGTACGGGCGTTCATCTCCGGCGACGGCATGCCGGAAGACCCCGCCACCGGCAGCCTGAACGCCGGAATTGCCCAGTGGTTACTCAACGCAGGACTGGCGCCGACGTCCTATGTGGTCAGCCAGGGCCTGACCATGGGCCGCGCCGGGCGCATTCAGGTCGAGCAAGTGGGCGACGAGATCTGGATCGGCGGCGCGGTGGTGACCTGCATCAGCGGAACGCTGACACTGTAAGCGACATGTGGCAGTTGCCGAGCCTGCGCTGATCGTTCCCACGCTCCGCGTGGGAATGCCTCTTGTGACGCTCCGCGTCACGCTTTTGGGACGCAGAGCGTCCCTGGTTGCATTCCCACGCAGAGCGTGGGAACGATCATCTGATGGGGAGCGGTGATTATTGCCGAACCGGTAAGGGTTTTTCCTCACCTGAGGTTTGTGCCCTGCAAGGTCCAGGGCATAAGCTTCGCCCCCTACGACTTTCGTCTCGTCCTCCGTTTTTCAGGAAATCCACATGTCCAGTCAGTTCCCCGAAGCACGTCCACGCCGCCTGCGCCGCAATGCGAGCCTGCGCAGCCTGTTCCAGGAAACCGAGTTCAGCTTGAACGATCTGGTGCTGCCGATTTTCGTCGAAGAAGAGATCGATGACTTCGTCCCGATCAAAAGCATGCCCGGCGTGATGCGTATCCCGGAGTCGAAACTGGCGGGTGAAATCGAGCGTTATGCCCGCGCCGGGATCAAGTCGGTGATGACGTTCGGCGTGTCGCACCATTTGGACGGCAACGGTAGCGACACCTGGAGCGATAACGGTCTGGTGTCGCGCATGTCGCGCATCGCCAAGGATGCGGTGCCGGACATGATCGTGATGTCCGACACCTGCTTCTGTGAGTACACCGACCATGGTCATTGCGGCGTGCTGCACAACCATGAAGTCGACAACGACCAGACCCTGATTAACCTCGGCAAGCAAGCGGTGGCCGCGGCCCGTGCCGGCGCCGATGTGATCGCCCCGTCGGCCGCCATGGACGGGCAGGTTCAGGCCATTCGCCGGGCGCTCGATGAAGCGGGTTTCAGCCAGACCGCGATCATGGCTTATTCGACCAAGTTTGCCTCGGCGCTCTACGGTCCGTTCCGTGAAGCCGGCGGCAGCGCACTCAAGGGCGATCGCAAAAGTTACCAGATGAACCCGATGAACCGTCGCGAAGCGGTACGCGAATCCCTGATGGACGAGCAGGAGGGCGCTGACGCGCTGATGGTCAAACCGGCCGGCGCCTACCTGGACATCATCCGCGACATCCGTGAAGCCTCGCGCTTGCCGCTCTCGGCGTATCAGGTGAGCGGCGAGTACGCGATGATCAAATTCGCCGCCCAGGCCGGGGCGATCGATGAAGATCGCGTGGTGCGTGAGAGCCTCGGCGCGATCAAGCGGGCCGGGGCGGATCTGATCTTCACTTACTTTGCGATGGACCTGGCGCTGGCCGGGATCTGAGATCTTGACGTGATCGTTCCCACGCAGAGCGTGGGAACGATCATCAGCGGACGCCAAAAAACGGCCTGATCCCGTGATCCCGCAAGTACCGCTCGATCACCTTGGGATCGGCAGAATTGTCGGCAATCGCCACATACGTGTCCGGTCGCAACAGGTAAAACCCGTTACGCGCCAGCCCCGCCGCTTCAAACGCCGGCCGCCAGTCAAACACATGCAACGGCAAATGATGTTCGTGGCACCAGGCGATCATTTCGTCGCTGGTGTCGCCATACACATGCACCTGCCAGGTCAGACACTTCAGCGATTCGAAATTGTCCCCCTCACCATCGTGAGCCCACGGCAGGCGATCGCCACCATGAACATGACCGGCAACGCCCGCGCTCAACGGCATCCCGCGATAATTCAGGGTGATCTGCGACACCGTGCGAAACAGGAACTCGCGGGACGCCTCAAACGATGCCATTTTCGGAATCAACAACGGCGTCAGGCGCGTGCGCAGTAAATCCGCGATGCGCCCTTCGGCCGTGACAAAGCTGAACACCCGATCGGTGGTGGCGACCAGTTTGCGGGCAAACGCGATGCGCTCGGTTTCGTAAGTGTCGAGGAGTTTGGCCTCAGCGCCGCCGCTCAACACCGCCGCGAGTTTCCAGGCGAGGTTGATGGCATCGCCAATGCCGGTGTTCATGCCCTGGCCCCCGGCGGGGCTGTGGACGTGGGCGGCGTCACCCAATAGAAACGCGCGCCCGGTTTGAAAGTGATCCGCCACCCGATGATGCACGCGGTAGGTCGAGAACCAGTTCAGTTGCTCGATCTTCACTTTCATATGCTCGATGGCCCGGCTGCTGACGTCTTCAAATTGCAGGGTGTCGACCTGGTCGGCGCGTTCGTCGCGTACGGTGCCGATCAGACGGGCGCGGCCTTCACCGGCCAAGGGAAACACCGCGAGAAAATCCGCTTCATCGAGATCCACGTGCAGTTCGCCGTTGAACGTCGGCCCGCTGGCTTGCACGTCGGCGACGTAGAAAACCTGTTGGTAGGTGCCGCCAGGGAAACCGGTGTCCAGGGTTTTGCGCACGATCGACCGGGCACCGTCACAACCCGCCAGATAGCAGGCCTGGCAGGTTTGCTCCTGACCATCGGCCAAGCGCAAAAAGGCGGTGATGCCGTCACCGGTTTCCACGAAATTCTCAAGCTCAGTGTTGCGTTCAACCTGGACGCCAAAGGCTTCGAGGCGGTCGATCAGCAGCCGTTCGTGTTCGTCCTGAGGAAAGATTTCGAGGAACGCATAGGGCGTCAGGCCTTCACCGATGCGGCTCAGTGGCAAGCGCGCCACGGGTTCGCCCTTGACCCAGAAATTGGCGGCGGCCACTCGATGACCGTTCTGCACCACGGCATTGCTGAGGTCGAGCTGGCGATACAGCTCCAGCGTCCGCGCCTGGACGGCCAGCGCCCGCGACGTGGTTCCGGGTGCTGACGTCTTGTCGATGATGCGCACTTGCACGCCAAGCTTGCTCAGCCACAGCGCCAACACCAGTCCGGTCGGGCCGGCGCCGATGATCAGTACGTCGCTACGGTTCATGAGCCTGTCCTCCTCGGTGTGTGGCTCAAGTATGGTTCAGCCGCGACGGACGGGCGGGTTGTCTGCCAAACGGAGAAAGGCCCCGCAGCCCTGATGCCGACCAAGCCAAAACGCGATCCGTAGCAGCTGGCGAAGCCTGCGTTCGGCTG
>NZ_JBOBDO010000039.1:0-35801 GCF_050586665.1 Pseudomonas sp. ES4
GCAGTAGCGAAAAAGGCGCACCCGTTAGAAGAAATCCCACTAAATTGACCGCCCGGTTTTTGGTATGGTGCAGCTCGTTTTTTTAACGGACTGATTTCAAGCATACGGATTGGCGCCCCCCTTTTTAGTCAAAGAGCTGCTGCAGAAATGCCCCAACCGATACCCATAAAGGACCACGAAAAAGAGACGCGTCTGGTCAACAAAAGACTGATGGCGTGCGCCCTGTTCGTTGTTGCCATTACCTGCGCGCTGGTCGTGCGCATGTATGTCCTGGAAGTGGTCGAGTTTGACTACCACTCGACAATCTCTGAAAACAATCGTGTCCACGTCCTGCCGATCACCCCCACACGCGGATTGATCTATGACCGCAATGGCGTGGTTCTGGCGGACAACCGCCCCAGCTTCAACCTGACCATCACCCGCGAACGTGCCTCCGATGTTAAAGAGGAGTTGGATGAAGTCGTCAGCCTCCTGCACTTGCCGACAGAAGATCGAGCACTGTTCGACAAGGCAATGAAGCAGGCCCGGCATCCTTTCGTGCCGGTCACTTTGTTCTACGAGCTCAGCGAAGAACAGATCGCCGTGTTGGCGGTCAACGAATTCCGTCTGCCGGGGATCGACGTAGAGCCACAATTTGTTCGCCACTACCCGATGGGCGCGCACTTTGCGCATTCGATCGGCTACGTCGGCCGCATCAACGAGAAAGAGTCCGAAGCCCTGGACACGGTGGAATACCGTGGCACTCAATCGATCGGCAAGACCGGCATCGAAAAATTCTACGAGTCGCAGTTGCACGGCCGAGTGGGTTACGAAGAGGTCGAGACCAACGCTCAAGGCCGGGTCCTGCGAGTGCTCAAGCACACCGACCCGATCCCAGGCAAAAACATCGTACTGAGCCTCGACGTCAAACTTCAGGAAGCCGCCGAGGAAGCATTGGGTGATCGTCGCGGTTCGGTGGTAGCTCTCGACCCGTCGACCGGCGAAGTACTCGCGATGGTCAGCAAGCCGAGTTTCGACCCGAACCTGTTCGTCACCGGAATCAGCTTCAAGGAATACGCCGCGCTGCACGACTCGATCGACCGGCCGCTGTTCAACCGCGTACTGCGTGGCCTCTACGCACCGGGCTCGACCATCAAGCCGGAAGTGGCCATTGCCGGCCTCGACGCCGGCGTCGTTACCCCGCAGACCCGCGTCTTCGACCCTGGTTACTACCAACTCCCGGACTTCGATCACAAATACCGCAACTGGAACCACAGCGGCGATGGCTGGGTGGACATGGACGCGGCGATCATGCGCTCCAACGACACTTACTTCTACGACCTGGCCCACAAGCTGGGCATCGACCGACTGCATGACTACATGGCCATGTTCGGCCTCGGCGAGAAAGTCTCGCTGGACATGTTCGAAGAGTCTGCCGGCCTGATGCCATCGCAAGCCTGGAAGCGTGCCACGCGCCGTCAGGCGTGGTTCCCGGGTGAGACTGTGATCCTTGGCATCGGCCAGGGTTACATGCAGGTCACCCCATTGCAGCTCGCCCAGGCCACGGCACTGATCGCCAACAAAGGTGTCTGGAATCGCCCGCACCTGGCCAAAACCGTGGACGGTGTTGCGCCAGTGGATGACCATCCAATGCCAAACATCCTGTTGAAAGACCCGCGTGACTGGGAGCAGGTTAACCACGGCATGCAAATGGTGATGCACGACGCTCGCGGGATTGCGCGCGCGGCAGCGCAGGGCGCTCAGTACCGCATCGCCGGCAAGAGCGGTACCGCGCAAGTGGTGGCGATCAAGCAAGGCGAGCGCTACAACCGTGCGAAAACCCTGGAGCGTAACCGCGACAACGCCTTGTTCGTCGGTTTTGCCCCGGCTGAACATCCGAAGATCGTCATCTCGGTGATGATCGAAAACGGCGAGGCCGGCGGTCGCGTCGCAGGTCCCGTGGTACGGCAGATCATGGATGCCTGGCTACTCGATCAGGACGGCCACCTGAAGCCGCAATACGCCACACCGAGCAAAGCACCGGGCGCCCCTCACGTGTAAGCGCTCGCTATTTATTCCGTGTGTCGGCGGCTTGAGCCATAACGAAGCCGAGGACGTGCTGCCCACACTTGACTGAGTTGAACCGCAGATTTCTGGACGACGGTGAACTCGTGGGAGCGAGCCTGCTCGCGATGAACGATGACGCGGTGCCACGGATGAAACGCAAGCGCCATAAGGCACTTGCCATCGCCCTGACGTTAACGTAAAGATTGCGCCAGGGCGCTGATCTTAAAAAAGCGCAGGGCGGACCGATCCGGAGCGCTTGATGACGCTAATAAAAACAACTCATCCCACGTTGCACCATGAAGCTCGGCTGGCCCGGGAAAAACTCCATCTCGAGGGCGAAGTCCCGGATGGCGTGTTACGGGCGGAAATCGACGCGTCGTGGCGGCGTAGCCTCAGCCATGGCGTGCATTTCAATGCCAAGCACGAACTGGCGCTGGAATCGAGCGCGAGCCTCGACGTGCTGTTGGCGAGCAATCGGCTGCTGATCGATGCAGCATTGCCGGCCATCGATTACCTGGCCGAACGTCAGGGCAAGGAAGGGCTGGTCATCCTCGCCAATTCCGACGCCACCATTCTAGCTGTCGAAGGCCGGGCCGATCGCCTCAAGGGCAGCGGCCTGCAAGACATCACCCTAGGTGCCTGCTGGAGCGAAGCCGCTCGCGGCACCAACGCGCTGGGCACCGCACTGGTGGAGGCCCGGCCAACGATGATCGATTGCGGCGAACATTACCTCGATCGCCTGACCGATTTCTCCTGCACCTCGGTGCCGATCCATTGTCCGCAGGGCGACATCCTCGGCGTACTCGATCTGACCCGCGAAGGTCCGCTCGGCCGCGTTCACGACAGCACTGCGTTGCTGGCCATGGCCGTCAGCCAGATCGAAAGCCGGGTGTTCAACGCCAGTTATCCGGACGAGATCGTCCTGGCCTTCCACAGCCGTCGGCAGTACCTCGAATCCCCTTGGCAGGGCTTGTTGGCCGTGAGCCTTGGCGGGCAGATTCTCGCGGTCAGCGCCCAGGCCTGTCAGTTGCTCCACGCCGAGCGCTCGGCGCTGGTCGGTCGCCGCTGTGAAGAGTTTCTGGGCGTCGATGGCCTGCAACTTTTGTCGCGTCTGCATCAGGGCGGTGTCGGCAGTCTGCAAACCGCCAAAGGCGAGTTCTTCTACAAAACCCTGCGCGCGCCGCAGCGTACGATCAACGTCAGCACGCCGCCGCGCAGCCCGGCGAAAACCGCCAAAGCACAACCGGATCTCGAATTTCTGGCCGGCAGCAATGTCCGTTATGCCCGAGCCTTGCGCATGGCCCGTCAAGGCCTGGCCAATGAGCTGCCGGTGTTGCTGCTGGGCGAAACCGGCACCGGCAAGGAAGTCATCGCCCGCGCCCTGCACATGGCCGGCACCCGCTGCGACAAACCCTTTGTCGCGGTGAACTGCGCGGCGATCCCCGAAGGCCTGATCGAGTCGGAACTGTTCGGCTACCGCGAAGGCGCGTTCACCGGCTCCCGTCGCGGGGGGATGATCGGTCGGCTGCAACAGGCCCACGGCGGCACCTTGTTTCTCGATGAAATCGGCGACATGCCGCTGGCCTTGCAGGCCCGTCTGTTGCGGGTGTTGCAGGACCGTAAAGTGGCACCGCTGGGTGCCGGTGAAGAGCAAGACATCGACATTGCACTGATCTGCGCCACCCACCGCGACCTCAAGCGACTGGTCGAGGAAAAACACTTTCGTGAAGACCTGTTTTATCGAGTCAACGGCATTAGCGTGATGCTCCCGGCCTTGCGCGAACGTGAGGATTTCAGCGCTCTGGTCACGCGCCTGCTGGCCAGACTGGGTGCGCCGACGATGGTTCTGCATGACGATTTGAACCGCTTGCTCGGCGGCTATCACTGGCCGGGCAACATCCGCCAACTGGAAATGGTCTTGCGCACCGCGCTGGCCATGCGCGAGCCGGGGGACACCGTACTCACCCTCGACCACTTGCCCGACAGCATGCTCGACGAGTTAAGCGCCAGCGAACGTCCTCAGGCCGGCAGCATTCGCGAAAATGAACTGGAGCTGATTCGTCAGTCCCTGGACACTCACCAGGGCAACGTCTCGGCCGCCGCCGACGCCTTGGGCATCAGCCGCGCGACCTTGTATCGCAAGCTCAAACAGTTGCGCTCGTGATGCAGCGCTTGATCGTTCGGCTGATCGACAGCCAGGACCCTGAAGCCCTGCAAGCGGCGTTGCGCTGGCTGTACAGCTTCGTACGGCCCCATCGTCTGGCGATTGCCGGGCTGCTCGGGCTGTCGGTCTGCGCCTCGTTACTGGTGCTGGTCCAGCCTTGGCTGACCAAACTGCTGATCGACGATGGTTTGCTCGCACGCAACTTCCCGATGCTGGTGCTGATCGCCGGACTGATGATCGTGGCCGGGCTGCTGGGAACGCTGCTGTCGGGGATCAACCGTTACCTGCACACGCGGCTGTCCGGGCGGATTCTGTTTGCCCTGCGCGATGACCTCTATCGACATCTGCAAACCCTCTCGCCGAGTTTCTACGGACAGCGCCGAATCGGTGACCTGATGTCGCGCCTCGATGGCGATGTTGCGGAGATCCAGCGCTTTGCCGTGGACTCGCTGTTCTCGGCAGTGTCGAGCGTGATCGGCCTGGTCTGCGCCGTGGCGATGCTGCTGACCCTGTCGTGGAAACTCTCGTTGCTGGCACTGGTGCTGATTCCCCTCGACGTACTCTGGTTGCGCTGGATGCGGCGCAAGGTCGAGCGCGATGTGCGGCAATTGCGCGAGCGTTCGGCGGACATGTCTTCGTTCATGGTCGAGACATTGCCGGTGATGAAATTCATCCAGTCCGCCGGCCAGCAACAGCGTGAATCGCGGCGCCTGGAAACCCTGGGCCAAGGCTACATGAGCCAGTTGCTGCGCCTGCAAGTCACCGAGTTTTTCACCCAGGCGGTGCCCGGCACGCTGACGTCCCTGTCCCGTGCCTGCGCGTTCCTGATCGGCGGGTATTGGGTGGTGCAGGGGACTTGGCAACTGGGCGCGTTGATCGCGTTTTCCACCTATCTGGGCATGGCGGTCGGACCGGTGCAGAGTTTGCTGGGGCTCTATGTCGCGGTCCAGCGAATGACCGTCAGCCTCGGGCGCGTGATGGAGTTGCGCGGTGAAGAACCCACCGTACTCACCCCGGTCACGCCGCAGCCGATGCCGACTTCCGGCGAGCTGCGTTTTGACGATGTGCACTTCAGTCACCCCGGTCGGCCGACAACATTGCGCGGCATCGAAGCGCGAATTCCCTACGGTTTGAAAGTCGCCCTGAGCGGCGGCTCCGGGGTCGGTAAATCGACCCTGATCGACCTGCTGCAACGGCACCACGATCCGCAGTCCGGCCGGGTGTTGCTGGGAGAGGTCGATCTGCGCGAACTTGACCTGTTCCAGTTGCGTCGGCGGATTGCCGTGGTCAGTCAGGACATCGTGCTGTTTCGCGGCAGCCTCGCCGACAACCTCGCCTACGCGGTGCCGGACGCCAGCCGTGAAGCGATTGCCGAAGTGGCGCGGCTGGCGCAACTCGACAGCCTGATCGAGTCTTTGCCCGAAGGCCTCGACAGCCCGTTGGGCGAACGCGGTCAGCAGTTGTCCGGCGGGCAGAAACAGCGCATCGCCATCGCCCGGGCGCTGTTGCAGGACCCATTGATTCTGGTGCTGGACGAAGCAACCTCGGCGGTGGATGAAGCCACCGAGCGCGAAGTCATCGAAGCCATCGACCGACTGTTTGCCGGGCGCACGCGGATCCTCATCAGCCATCGTCCTTCAACCTTGGCGGATGCCGATTTGCGCTTCGAATTGCTCGACGGCGTACTCATTTCAAAAACGGTGCTGCATGAAGCCTGAGCTGCGGATTGGTGTGGTGGATAGCGGGCACTCGGCAGCGCAACGGGTGCAAGTGGTCGCCGGGCGGCGCTTTTCGTTGCTGGCCGATGGAATGGCCGAAAGCGATTTGCGCGACGATCCGCTGGGCCACGGCAGCGCGGTGATCGAGGCCATCGGTCGACGGGCGCCTGCGGCGGTATTTTGCGTGGCTCAGGTGTTCGACCAGCGCGGGGTCACCAGCGCGTTGCAGATTGCCACGGCGATTGACTGGCTGGTGGCGCAGGACGTTCGGCTGATCAATTTGAGCCTCGGTCTGCGGCAGGATCGCAGCCTGTTGCGTGAAGCCTGCGCGGCAGCGGTGGCGCGGGGCATCCTGCTGTGTGCGTCCAGCCCGGCGCAGGGCGAAGGAGTATTTCCGGCGAATTATCCACAGGTGCTGCGGGTGACCGGCGATGCCCGTTGCGCCGAACAGGAATGGTCGTGGCTCAACAGCGCTCAAGCGGATTTTGCCGCGTGTGTGCATGGCACCTATCCGGGGCAGTCCGGCGCCAGCCTCGGCTGCGCGGCGTTGAGCGGGCACATTGCGGGTTTCCTGGTTGAACATCCCGAGGCGAGCAACGAACAGGTCATTGAGTGGCTGCGAGAAAACGCCCGCTATCGCGGCCCTGAACGGCGCTTCGGCGCATGATTCTGATCCTTGGCGCAGGGCCCGCGGGAGCGGCGGTTGCCTTGGGTTTGCGTCGGCTCGGTTATCCCGTGACGCTGGTCAGCGAATGGCGGCGATTTGCGGCGCTGGAAGGCGTTTCCCTTCGGGTGCTGGAAGCCTTGCGTGGCGCGGGGCTTCATCAAGCTTTGGCGGATGCGGCGCTGCCGTCTCAGCGGCAGGTGTCATGGAACGGTCAGCAGCATGCGCAAAACATCGAATTTTTACTGGATCGCCCGAGCTTTGATCGAGGCTTGCGCGAGGATCTGCGCCTGGCGGGCGTTGAGCTGATCGAAGGCCGAGTGCTGACGGTGCAGTCATCGGCTTCGGGGCATCGGGTCGAGGTCGAAGGGCGCGAGGCGCTGCTGGCGGATTTTCTGGTCGAGGCGCGCGGGCGTCAGGCTCCTGCGCTCGGCAAAGGCCTGCGCGGGCCGGAGACGGTCAGCCTGCTCAATCGCTGGCAAGGTGCGCCGGGCAGCACCGCCAGCGCGGTGGAAAGCCTTGAGGACGGCTGGGCCTGGATGGCCCGGCGAGCCGACGGTGAGTGTTACTGGCAATGGACGGTGGACGTGGCCAGTGCTGAGTTGCCGGGCAAAGCGCAATTGCTCGACTACTGTCGTCAACGGCGCCAAGGTTCGGCGTTGGCGCGGGCGTTTTTTGATGTCGAGCCTGAACACGATCTACAGCTGCATGCCCGCAGCAGCACCGCGATTCTGTGCCCGCAGGTGTGTGGCGAGCACTGGATTCGGGTAGGGGATGCGGCGATGGCGGTGGATCCGCTGTCAGGCAACGGGATTTTTCAGTCCTTGTCCTCGGCGTTACAGGCGCCAACGGTGATCAACACGTTGTTGCGCAAACCCGAGCGAGCGGCGCTGGCCCAGCGCTTTCATCAGCAGCGGGTGGAGCAGTTGTTTTTGCGTTTTGCGCGGATCGGGCGGGATTTTTATGCCGATGAGCAGCGGTGGCTGGATCAGCCGTTCTGGCAGGCGCGGCGGCAGTGGCCGGATGCTGAGGTGGCGCATGCCGAGGCGGATTTTTCCTCGTTGAGAATCGAGCGTGCACCGGTGCTGCGCGATGGATATGTGGATGAGGCCGAGGTGGTGATCACGGCGGATCAGCCGCTGGGGATCTGGCATGTGCAAGGGGTTGAGCTGGCGCCGTTGGTGCGGCGGTTGGGCACTGAATCTGCTGATCAGGTATTGGCGGGGTTGACGGTGGAGCAGGGAAGGGGGGTCCGCAGTTGGTTACTGTCGCAAGGCTTCAAACCCTGACACAGACTGATCGTTCCCACGCAGAGCGTGGGAACGATCAAAACGCCGACAATTACAACTTGATCAACACCGACTTCAACTCGGTGTAATGCTCAATCGCCGCGTACCCCATCTCGCGCCCAACCCCGGACATCTTGTACCCACCAAACGGCAGCGCCGGGTCCAGTGCGCTGTGGCAGTTGACCCACACCGAACCGGACTTGATCCGCGGAATCATCCGGTGCACCGCCGCCAGATCGTTCGACCAGATACTCGCCCCAAGCCCATAAGGGCTGTCATTGGCCATGCGCAACGCATCGGCTTCGTCATCAAACGGAATCGCCACCAGCACCGGCCCGAAGATTTCCTCCTGCACCAATGAGTGCTTCTGATCGACATCCACAATCACCGTCGGCTTGACGAAAAAGCCTGGCCCGAATTGTTCGCCGCCGCAGGCGATGGTCGCGCCGCTTTCCCGGCCTTTTTCGATGTAACCGTAAACCCGCTCCTGCTGACGCGCCGAGATCAGCGGTCCCATTTCCACGGTTGGGTCCAGGCCATTGCCGAGTTTCATGGCGTTGGCGATGTCGGCGATGTCTGCCACCACATTGTCAAAATGCTTGCGCTGCACATACAACCTGGAGCCGGCGCAGCACACCTGGCCCTGATTGAAGAAAATCGCGCTGGCGGCACCGGCTGCGGCGGACTTCAGGTCGGCGTCGGCCATGACGATGGTCGGCGATTTACCGCCCAGTTCGAGAGTCACCCGGGTCATGGACTCCATGGCGATCTTGCCGATCTGCTTGCCCACGGCGGTGGAGCCGGTGAAGGTCAGTTTGTCCACCAGCGGGTTATGGGTCAGGGCGGAACCCGCCGTGATGCCGGTGCCGGTGACCACGTTGAACACGCCTTCGGGGTAACCGGCTTCCAGCACCAGTTCGGCGAGTTTCAGTGCAGTCAGCGGGGTTTCGTCGGCGGGTTTGAGCACCACGGTGCAACCGGTGGCCAGGGCCGGGCCGAGTTTCCAGCAGGCCAGCAGCAGCGGGAAGTTCCAGGCAACGATGGCGCCGACCACGCCCACCGCTTCGCGGCGAATGAAACTGTGGAATTGATCGTTGGGCATCAACGGCAACGATACTTCAACGCTGGAGCCTTCAATCTTGGTCGCCCAACCGGCCATGTAGCGCAGGAAGTCGATGGACAGTTGTACGTCCATCACCTGGGCCACCGCCGCACTTTTGCCGTTGTTCAGGCATTCCAGTTGCGCCAGCAGTTCGGCGTCGCGCTCCATCAGGTCGGCGAGTTTCCACAGCAGGTTCTGCCGCTCCCGAGGTCGCGTGCGGGTCCAGGCCGAATCATCGAAGGCCTGACGGGCGGCGAGCACGGCGCGGTCGACATCTTCGGGCGTGGCCCGCGGTACTACGCACAGCACTTCGCCGGTGGCCGGGTTGTGCAGGGGCATGGTCTGGCCGTCGGCGGCTTCAACCCAGTCGCCGCCGATAAGCATGCGCGGGGCCCGCTGGATGAATGCCGAGGTGGCAGGAAGCAGATAAGGGAGTGACATGGCGAGGCCTCTTGTTGTTCGTGAGAACAGGGCTTTCGCAATGGCTGTGCCAAGTGCCCGCAAAGGCAGGACCGCCCTTGGTTGACGGGGTTTGGGGGCTCAAAGGATATCGTGGGCGCTGTGAGGTTGTTGCAAATTGCGACAGCTATGAGACGACGAGCAACCGGGTGGCGACCTTGAGGTGTCGATTATTGAGGATTAAGATTTTCTGGATCGGTGGGTGAAGTGACGGACCGTTCATCCGGCAATACATCTGGCGTGAGGGAGGTATCGATGTTCCTTTCAACACTGGAAATTCAAAACATCATTGAACACAGTTTTCTGCCGTCCGTTTGTACTTGCCACATGGAGGCAGACCAGTCCCTGACGATTCGGGTCTGTGATTGCATGACCGGCAAAGTGGACCTGGTGGCCACCCATGTTCCGCTGTGGACGCTGGACAGTCCTCATGCAATCGCGTCGCTGGTAGCAGACATGCGGCACGAGATCGACGTGCACAAAGGCATTCACCCCACCTTTAATACTTGAACCGGCGTCACGCCGCACCGTTGTAAGACGGTGCGGCCCGCGCCGATTGATCAAGCTGCAAACTTACGGGAAATTTCTTCGAACGTGTCGCCATCCACGGCAGCCAGTAGTTTTCTGCCGTCCTTGAGTGTCGCCAGAAAGGTCACCTCGGTTTCCTTGCCGGCCAGCATGAACCCGGCAATTGCGCCGATGGGCCCCAACAGCATGGCCCCGGCCACGCCAAAGCCGATGGCATCCTTGATGTTGTTGATCGAATCCTCATTGGCCACTTCCACTCGCTTGAACGATGAGAGCGGGAGGGTAATGCCCGGCCATGGATGAAGCGACGTTCTGAGGGTGAAAACGCCGTCTCTGTACTCTCCATCACCTTGCAGAAAGTCCCCCGCCAGGACAGTGATGCTTGCCATTTTCTTATCCCCTGGTGGCAATCGGTGAACGACCATTTCGCGCTTGCAGGGGAGCAACGTCAATCGTCGACCGATGAGCTGTTCCAATCGTGCCATCTATGCTTGTCTCAGACTGCAACACGTGTCGCGATATTAGACGCAGGTAGTCACGTCCAGCGTTGTCGCAATGTCGTTGTTTTATCGTAACTAGTTGATTTAAAAGCTAATCATCAAGCTGGCACGCTCCGTGTATTGCTCATTGCAGACGTTTCTCTTGCCTCCGTCAGCGGTGCGCCGCCGACGGCAGAAACCATAAAAACGATAAGCCACAACAATAAGAAAGCACCGTGCGAGGTTCGACGTTGATGAAGAGAAAACTCCGATCAGGCCTGAGTGCCAGTCTGCTGGCCGTGGCCGCCTGTGTGGCGCTGCATTCGCCTTACAGCCTGGCAGCCCGCGACGCCCAGACCATCCTCAAGGAAACCTGCCAGGGCTGTCATACCCCCGAAGCCGATAACGCCCTGAGTCGCATCAGTCACCAGCGCAAAACGCCGGAAGGCTGGCTGATGAGCATCGCCCGGATGCAGATCATGCACGGTTTGCAGATCAGCGATGACGACCGCCGCACCCTGGTCAAATACCTGGCCGACACCCAAGGCCTGGCCCCAAGCGAAACCGATGGCGTGCGTTACGCGCTGGAACGTCGCCTCAATACCGTCGAGAAATTCGACGACCAGACCAGCCAGATGTGTGGCCGCTGCCACTCCGGTGCGCGGGTCGCCCTGCAACGGCGCCCGGCTCAGGAATGGGAGCGTCTGGTGAACTTCCACCTCGGCCAATGGCCGTCCCTGGAATACCAGGCACTGTCTCGCGACCGCGACTGGTTCGACCTGGCTCGCAAAGACATGGTGCCGCTGTTGGCCAAGCGTTATCCGCTGGACAACCCGGCCTGGAAACAATGGCTAAGCAGCGCGCCGAAAGCCGAGGCGCTGGTGGGCGACTGGAGCTTCAGCGGCCACTTGCCGGGCAAGGGTGAATTGGCCGGCGTGATGAGCGTCACGGCCGATGGCAGCGACACATTCAAAGTCCGCGTCAAAGGCCAATACGCCGACGGCAGTCCGTTCAACGGCGATGGCAGCGCGATTCTCTACACCGGCTACGAATGGCGCGGCAATGTGACCATCGACGGCGTGACCATGCGCCAGGTGTTCGCCGCCCAGGGCAACACGATGCAGGGCCGGATGTTCGAGGCCGAGCACGACGAGCGTGGCCTGGATTTCGTCGCCGCCAAGCAGGGCAGCAGCCATTTGCTGGCGGTGCAGCCGGGTTACCTGAAGGCTGGCGCTGAAACTGAAGTCACTCTGATCGGCAGCGGTCTTTCCGGCAAACCGGACTTCGGCAAAGGCGTGGAAGTGGTCGAAGTACTGGAGCAAAGTCCAGAGCGCCTGCGCGTCAAGCTCAAGGCTGCGGCCAATGCTCAACCGGGTCTGCGCAACGTCACCGTCGGCACGCTGAAAGGTCCGACCCTGTCGGTCTACAGCAAGATCGCCGAAGTCAAAGTCGTGCCCGAATTCTCGGTGGCGCGGATCGGCGACGGCGGCGGTTCGACGCCGAAAGTCCAGGGTCGTTTCGATGCCGAAGCCTGGGGCAAGGGCGCCGACGGCAAGCCGTATCGCATCGGCGTGTTCCCGGCGCAGTGGTCGGTCGAAGCGTTCGACGACCGCGCCAAGGAAGACGAGGACGTCAAGTTTGCCGGCACCATGCAGGCTGACAGCGGCGTGTTCACACCGGGCGATGCCGGGCCAAACCCGCAGCGCAAAATGTCCACCAACAATGCCGGCAATCTCAAGGTGATCGCCGCCGTCGACGATGCAGGGAAATCCCTGACCGGCGAAGGCCACATGATCGTCACCGTGCAACGCTGGAACAATCCACCCATTCCATGAGTTGGCTGATTTGCAGGGTTTCAGACACTTTTTTGGAATGACCGCGAGCCCCGTAGAACGGGGTTTGCACAGGAGGTTGCAATGGGCGCTATTTTGAATCTGGTCGAGCGGAATCTGCACGAAGTGCACGTCGATGCCGACCGCATGCTGTTTCACATTCCCAGCAGTTCGCTGTTCGCCAGCGATGAGCTGACCGGCACCATCATCGATACCTTACGCGGTCCCGGCTGTTCGTCGGACGAGCTGATCCAGCGCCTGGCCGCGCGCTTCAACGGCGAGGAAATCACCGAGACCCTGCGCGAGCTGATGGCCCTGGAACTGGTTAGCGACGGCTCGCCGCTGACCCCGGACATTGGCACCAAACGGGTCGAGCGCACGGCGATCAATACCGTGGTGCTCAACGTCAATACCGGCTGCAACCTGAGCTGCACCTACTGCTACAAGGAAGACCTGGACAAGCCGTCGGCCGGCAAGAAAATGGACGTCGAAACCGCGGTCGCCTCGGTGGAAATGCTGTTGCGTGAATCGCCGGACGAAGAGCGTTTCACTGTGGTGTTTTTCGGCGGGGAGCCGCTGAGCAATCGCAAGCTGATCGAGTACATGGTCGACTATTGCGAGAAGCGTTTCCGCGAGGCCGGCAAGTTCGTCGAGTTCGTCATGACCACCAACGCGACGCTGCTCACGGAAGAGACCGTCGACTACCTCAACGCCCACCGTTTCGGCCTGTCAGTCAGTATCGACGGACCGAAAACCGTGCACGACCGCAACCGCATCACGGTGGGCGGGCAGGGCACGTACGACGTGGTGCGGCGCAAGGCTGAAATGCTGCTGTCGCGCTACAACAGTCGTCCGGTTGGGGCTCGAGTAACGCTCACCACTGGCGTCACCGACGTTGAAACCATCTGGGATCACCTGTTCAACGAACTGGGTTTTGCCGAAGTCGGCTTTGCCCCGGTGACTTCCGGTGACATCAGCACTTTCAACCTGTCCAGCGACGAACTGATCGAAGTCTTCGCCAATATGAAGAAGCTCGGCCGGCGTTATCTGGAAGCGGCGCTGGAGCATCGCAATATCGGTTTCTCCAACCTGCACCAGTTGATCACCGACATCCACGAAGGCCACAAAAAAGCCCTGCCGTGCGGCGCGGGCCTGAAGATGCTGGCGGTGGATCACAAAGGTGAATTGAACCTGTGCCACCGCTTTACCGGCTCTTCCTTGCCTACTTTTGGCAATGTCCATAGCGGGGTGAAACAGGTGGAATTGAACGACTTCCTGTCCCTGCGCCTGGACCGCACCAACACCGGTTGCGAGGACTGCCAGATCCGCAACCTCTGCTCCGGCGGCTGCTACCACGAGAGCTACGCACGTTACGGCGACCCGACCCACCCGACCTATCACTACTGCGAACTGATGCGTGACTGGGTCGACTTCGGCATTGAGGTCTACACCCGGATCATGGCCCACAACCCTGCGTTTATCAGCAGCTACATCACTCCGCGCAAGGCTCACTGATATGAAACATCTCAAGGCAATCAATAACAAAGCGCTGAAACTGGATGAGGCCGCGGCCGAGAACCGTATCGAAGAAGTGGTGGCGATGAGTTCCGTCGCCGGCTGCGCCTCGACCACCGACCCGGGTTGGGAAATCGACGCCTTTGGCGGTGTGTCGTCGCTGTGCCAGCCGATGGAAGCCGACCTCTATGGCTGCTCCGACCCTTGCTGGTGGCCGGCCCAGGTGCCCGACATGATGAGCACCTACCCGGACTGGAACAAGGATGCCCAGGCGTCCAATGAGAACTGGCGCAACCTCGGGACTGTCTTTCCCAAAGACAAATAATCGGACAGAAGAAGGATTCCAGCATGCTTCGCACTAAAGCCTGCGGCCTGGCCGCTTTCGCCGTCCTGAGCGCCTGTTCGCTCAACGTTCTGGCCGATGAAAACACCGCCCTGCAAAGCGGTCACGAATACATGGTGACCACCAATTACCCGAACAATCTGCACATCATTGATCTGGCTACCGACAGTCTGTTCAAGACCTGCAAAATGCCGGACGCTTTCGGTCCTGGCACCGTGCAGCTGTCGCCGGATCGCAAGACCGCCTACGTGTTGAACAATCACTACGCGGATGTCTACGGCGTTGAACTCGACAGTTGCAAGCAGGTGTTCCACGCCAGCATCACCCAGCAGCCGGGGGAGAAAGCCAGGTCGATGTTCGCCTTCACCGTCAGTCATGACGGCAAGGAACTGTTCACCATCGCCAACCCGACGTTGATGCTCAATGATCGCTACGAAGTGCAGCAACCGCGCCTCGATGTATACGCCACCAACGCTGGCATGAACGCCAAACCCGTGCGCAGTTTCCCGGCGCCACGGCAGTTGACCATCATGCAGAGTGGGGACGACGGCACGCTGTACGTGGCCGGGGCGGATGTCTACAAGGTCGATGTGAAGACCGGCAAGTTCGACGTGCTGATCCCCAGTCGCCACTGGAAACGCCCGAACTACAGCGCGCCGGACGTACTCTACGTGTGGAACCAGCAGACTTATCGCCATGACTTCTCGCTGCTCTACACCGCGGCGAAATTCAAGGACAAGAAGCAGGACCCCGCGACCGCCGAGTACCTCTACGGGCTGTTCAGCATCGACCTGAAAACCGGCAAGACCGAAACCACCGACTTCGGCCCGTTGACGGAAATCTACTTCAGCGGCATGCGCTCGCCGAAGGATCCGAACCTGATGTTCGGCGTGCTCAACCGTCTGGCAAAGTACGACATCAAGGAGAAGAAAATGCTCCAGGCGGCGACGCTGGATCATTCCTACTACTGCATTTCGTTCAACAAGGACGGCAGCAAGATTTATCTGGCGGGGACGTTTAATGATGTGGCGATTTTTGATCCCGAGAGCATGAAGCAGATTGGCAGCATCAAATTGCCGGGTGGGGATATGGCGATCACCACGGCGCAGGTTTTTGTCCGGTAATAGCGGGGTCTGAACTGACGCCATCGCGAGCAGGCTCACTCCCACAGGGTTCAATGATGTTCACACAATAGTGATCACACTGAGATCCACTGTGGGAGCGAGCCTGCTCGCGATGAGGCCCTTACAATCACCGAAGCATCAAGCCCCAGGCACCGGGCAACTCAAATCCCCCTCCTGACACTTCAGATAATTCTTGAAAGTCTCAACCCGCGCCTTGGTCAACTCAGTGATGCAATTGCTGTAGATCAGCGGATACACACTCCCGCCTTCGACCCCGGCGCTCGAGAACTTGCACTCGGCATCCCGAAACGCAATCCACGAACGCTGCGCCCCGATCAGCAGTTTTTTACTGTCGGGGTTACTCTTCAGTCGCTCATTGATCTGCTGGTAAAGCGCATTCAACTCCTTGTCCGCCGTCTTGTGTTGCTGTGCCGCACATTGATTCATCGTCGCTTGATCGGTGGCGTTGTCGCAGTCCACAGCATAAGCGGCAGTAGTGAACAGCAGAGGCGTCAGCGCCAGGAGAAAGCGTGGGTGCATGGGGATTCTCGCTGTGACAGGTAAGTTGGGATGCAGTTATGTGCCGTATCCGGCGCTCTATGTTTGCCATTCAGGGCATTTTTTAATCAATTCATAAGCAAGCCACGGCACGTCATGTGTCGTCCAGATATGCGCCTGAGGCGTCATTTTCGGATCATCGTCCAGCGTCGCCACACGAATAATGACGTGGGGTTGGGCCAAGCGTTCAGCCATCAAGTGTGAACCGCAGACCGAGCAGAAATGCCGAAGCTTGCCCGGTGACGATTCGTAGCTGCTCAGGCGGTCCTGGCCTTTGGTCCAACGAAAATGTTCGCGCATGACCCCGGCTGTCGAGGCGAATGCCGCCGCGTGTGCCTTGCGACAGGTTTGGCAGTGGCAATGACTGATGGGCATGTCGAGGCTATCGAGTTCGTACTCGATGGCTTTGCACAAACAGCTGCCATGCAGGCTATTCATCGCGTACTCCTGATTGCGTGAGGGTGGCTACCGGCAGCAAAGCGTCAGCCGTGGCTTCGATATCGTAGCGCCAACGCAGCTTCTACAGCCAACCGTGCAAGTGAAAGCTGCATGAATCGTCCTGGTCTGAGTCAACGTCGCCCTGAACGTTAGCAGTTTCGGGCGCTGACTTTCGTCTTCAAACCAGAACTTACACCTTGAAATGCAGCCGAATATTTCAGGTAGGGTTGATTGCGATACCCGATTGATACAACTTTAGGGTTGGTCTTGTGGTCTTACAGGCCTACTGTTCAGTACAGGAGGTGACTTATGAATCCAGCATCAGATCGTATCGAAAGGAAGATCCTGCTCAAAACGCCGCGCTCGCAGGTATGGCGTGTGCTGGCCAATGCCGAAGCCTTCGGACAGTGGTTTGGCGTGGCGCTGGAGGGCAAGCGTTTTGTCGCCGGTGAGTGGACCCAGGGGCAGATTACGTACCCGGGTTATGAGCATTTGTTGTGGAACGTACTGGTGGAGCGGGTCGAGCCGGAACGGGTGTTTTCGTTTCGCTGGCATCCGTACGCGATCGAGCCCGATATCGATTACTCCCAGGAACCCACCACACTGGTGAAGTTCGAGCTCGAAGACCTGGATGAAGGCACGTTACTCAAGGTCACCGAGTCCGGTTTCGATCACATCCCTCAGGCGCGCCGGCTCAAGGCGTTCCGCATGGACAGTCGCGGCTGGGATGAGCAGATGAGCAATATCGAAGAATTTCTCAAGGTCAATGCCAAGGAACGCGAGCGTCAGTCAGAGTGATGGCTGCATGTTCGAATGGTGGCTGAAACACCGGTCGTTTCTCGAGATGCACACTTTGTCGGCTGAATGTCCGCTGCAAGCCGCTAAATTCGCGGCTTCAACGCCTGAAACCTTACCCGTCTAAGGGTTTTCGGAAGGGTGGCTATAGCGAATGTCCTACACGCGATGGTTACTATGTCGTCTATTGCACATTGGATCCTAAGCGTAATCTGGCTTCATCAACCGAAGCACAGGAAGTGCTCGGGATCACGGATGATCGACCATAAGCAAGGAATCGCTGCCGACAGGGAGTCGTAATGGTCTTGGGAAACCCGCTTCGGCGGGTTTTTTTTCGCCTGCCGAAACCTGCACCCCTTAGGGCCGGCAGCCAAGCCTTGGCTGCCGGCCGGGATGGATCAGCGTGCTGGCAACTGATCGAGTTTCGCCGCCGCGCGCTCGGTGATTTGCGAGCGCAGTTTCAACGACCCTGCGGCGCGTTCACGGGCTTCCTCCAGCACGCTGGCCGGGGCCGTCTCAGGGCTGCCCGAGGTAAACGGCGGTGCCGGGGCGTATTCGAGCTGCAACTGCACCAGCTCTGCCGTGTCCTTATCGAACAACTCCGCGGCCAGGGTCAGGGCAAAATCGATACCCGCCGTGATCCCGCCACCGGTCAGAAGATTTCCGTCGCGCACCACCCGATCCTTCACCGGTATCGCCCCCAAAGGCGCCAACAATTCGTGATAGGCCCAGTGAGTGGTGGCGCGTTTGCCTTTCAACAGACCCGCTGCACCCAGCACCAGCGCGCCGGTACACACCGACGTCACGTAACGCGCGTTGGCAGCCTGCGTCTTGATGAAGGCCAGCGTCTGTTCATCCTCCATCAACGGCCCGACGCCAGCGCCGCCAGGAATGCAGATCACATCCAGCTGCGGGCAATCGTCGAACGTGGCGGTCGGTTTCAGCACCAGGCCGGTGCTCGCGGTGACGGGCATCAGGTCCTTCCAGATCAAATGCACCTTCACGTCCGGCAGCGAGGCCAGTACGTCGTAAGGGCCGGTGAGGTCCAGTTGCTGAACCTGTGGAAACAACAGAAAACCGATCTGCAACGTCATGGCATTTTTCTCATGAAGTGGGTGGACGCCTTCACTTTAGGCTCGTAGGATTTGGCGTATACGCCAATAACCCCACGAATTACGCCAATCATGCCGAAAACCATTCACGTGCTCGCCTTTGCCAATGTGCAATTGCTCGACGTCACCGGGCCGTTGCAGGTGTTCGCTTCGGCCAACGATATTTCCCGCCAGCAAGGTTTTCCGCCACCTTATGCGCCGACGGTGATTGCCAGCGGCGGCGGGGCGGTGATGTCGTCGGCGGGGCTGGCGCTGTTGGCCGAACCGCTGCCCGAAGTGGCCAGTGACACGTTGATCATTGCCGGTGGCTGGGGCGTTTACGACGCGGCGCGAGATGAACCGCTGGTGGCCTGGGTACGTGAACACGCGATGGGGTGTCGGCGGGTATCGTCGGTGTGCACCGGGGCATTTTTGCTGGCGGCCAGCGGCTGGCTCGATGGCCGGCGGGTGGTCACTCACTGGAGCCGTTGCGAGCAGTTGGCGCAGCAGCATCCGCGGCTGCTGGTTGAGCCCAATCCGATTTTCATCAATGACGGCCCGGTCTGGACCTCGGCTGGGGTCACTGCCGGTATCGATCTGGCGCTGGCCATGGTCGAAGAGGATCTTGGCCGCACAATGGCCCTGGAAGTCGCCCGGCAACTGGTGGTGTTCCTGAAACGCCCCGGCGGCCAGTCGCAGTTCAGCGTGACGCTCTCTTTGCAAAAGGAAGGCAACCGTTTCGACGAACTTCATGCCTGGATCAGCGAAAACCTCACCAAGGATTTGGGCATCCCGTCCCTGGCCTTGCAGGCCGGCATGAGCGAACGCAGTTTTGTCCGCCATTACCGCGCCGACACCGGCCAGACGCCGGCCCGGGCCATCGAACTGATTCGGGTCGAGACCGCCCGGCGTTTGCTCAGCGATACCGGCGTGCCGATCAAACGGGTGGCGGTGCAATGCGGATTCGGCAGCGAAGAGACGCTTCGACGCAGTTTTCTGCGGGCCATGGGCGTGACCCCGCAGGCCTATCGCGAGCGTTTCAGCGTCAGCCTTCCAGTAGATCCAGTAATGCCTTGACCGTTGCCTCGGGCGCTTCTTCGGGAATGTGATGCCCGACGCCCGCCGGTGAGGTGGGCGATGTCTTCGCCTGTTTTTCCTAGGCTTCGATTTCCGCGACCTGATTGAAGTACTTCGACCGATCCGGCGTAAACGTCACCACCATGTTGGTCCGCGAACAGGTCAACGCCCGTTCTTCACTCAAATCGATATCCAGATCCTCCCCACGCAACCCTTGCCACTGGGCGAGGTACTTGAGGGATCCGTACTTTTCGAGCTTTTTCAGGCTGCGGCTGACGCCGCCTTTCCAGCCCAGCACCGGCAGTTCACCGGCAAGGCAGCGTTGGGCGAGTTCGGGGAAACGGGCGGCGCGTTGGCGGCCGATTTCCCAGCATTTGATCAGGCCTTTGTCATGGGCTTCCCACAATTCGTCGCGGTTCAGTCCGGACCTGAGAGGGGTGTCAATGCTGCGGTGGATGCGCTGGGTCATTCGGTTTCCTTGAATTCGGGTTTTGTTGGACAGCTCCGCTGTACCCGTTGGTGGTCGATGGTAGGGGGGGATGTAACGGCTGGCAACAAAGGATTTTCTGGTAGTGGGCGCGGCTGTTGTTTATGAAATGTCAGGCCTTGGCCTACACAAAACCTGTGGCGACACGGCCTCAAGGCTGCCAGAAACTCTTCTCCCCACTCAATTTCCGATCCAGGAAACACGCCGCACTGATCAGTGCCAAATGCGTCAGCGCTTGCGGCGTATTGCCCAGATGCCGCGCATGGCTGTCGAACTCTTCGGCGTACAACCCCAGCGGGTTCGCATACCTCAGCAATTGTTCAAATTCCAGATGCGCCTTTTCCACCCGTCCGGCGCGGGCCAGGCATTCGACGTACCAGAATGAGCACGCGGCGAAGGCGCCTTCTGTGCCGTCGAGGCCGTCGATCCGGGCGTGATCATTGCGATAGCGGTAAACCATGCCGTCGCGTACCAGATGCTTTTCGATGGCGTCGAGGGTCGCGAGCCAGCGCGGGTCTTTGGCGCTGACGAAGCGCACCAGTGGCATCAGCAGCATTGAGCCGTCGAGGGCGGTGCCGCCGATGTACTGGACGAAATGCCCGCGCTCTTCGTTCCAGAAGTTTCCCCAGATGTCCGCGTAGATCGCCTGTCGGGTCTGGTCCCAGCGCGCGAACGGGGCGGGCAGCGAGCGTTTTGAGGCGAGGCGAATCGCTCGGTCCAGTGCGACCCAGCACATCAGCCGCGAGTGCAGAAAGTGATGTTGTTCGCCGCGCATTTCCCAGATACCGACGTCCTTTTGCTCCCAGGTTTCGCAGACCTGATCAACCACTTCTATAGTGTGTTTCCAGCCTTCATGGGAAATGGCGTCGCCGTATTTGTTGACCAGGTACACCGCGTCCATCAGCTCGCCGAAGATGTCGAGCTGGACCTGGTCGTAAGCCTGATTGCCAATCCGTACCGGGGTTGCGCCGCCATGGCCGGCGAGGTGCGAGAGTTCGAATTCCGGCAATTCCTGACGACCGTCGATGGCGTAGAGGATGTTGAGCTTCGTCGATTTGCCTTGGCAGTCACTGACCCTGCCGCGCAGCCAGCGCATGTAATCGTTGGCTTCCTGGACGAAGCCCAGGCGCATGAACGCGTAGACCGTAAACGAAGCGTCGCGGATCCACGTGTAGCGGTAGTCCCAGTTGCGTTCGCCGCCAGGCGTTTCCGGCAGGCCGAAGGTCGCGGCGGCGAGGATTGCGCCGTGTTTGCGTGAGGTCAGCAGCTTCAGCGCCAGGGCCGAGCGATTGACCATTTCCCGCCAGCGGCCACGGTAGTTGCATTGGCCGATCCAGTCGCGCCAGAACTTCAGGGTGCGTTCCAGGCAGATCGCGGCGACGCCTTCCTTGAACCGAGGGTCGTCGATACCGCCAAGCATGAATTCGGCGGTCTGGCCCTGTTCGAGGGTGAATTCGGCGACTGCGGCATGGCCGTCGATACGTAAAACCTGGTCTGAAGACAGGCGCAGGGACGGCTGATTGGCGGCCTCGAAGGTCACGTCTTCTTCATCCATGCGTGCGCGGGTCTTGGCGCGAGCGTAGTCATGGTGCACGGCGCAGCGCATGTAAATCGTTGCCTGGCCGCTGACCACACGCACCCGGCGCATCAGCACCGGCGTGTCATCTTCGCTGTCGCCAATGGGCAACAGGTCGGTGACTTCGACGACTGCGCGGTCGCTGAGCCAACGGGTTAGCAGCACATTGGTGTCGGGCAGGTAAATCTGCTCGCGGCGCGCGTCGGGTAAATCCGGGGACAGCTGGAAAATCCCGGCCTCAGGGGTGTCCAGCAGCGAGCAGAAGATCGACGGGCTGTCGAATTCCGGCCAGCAGAAAAAGTCCACGCTGCCCTTGTCGTTGACCAGTGCCGCGCTGCGCATGTCGCCGATGATGCCATGGGCATCGATAGCACTTTGCCGTTCGGGATGATGATCAGCCATTGCCGCGAAACTCCTGATAAAGGCTCAGGGTGACTTGGTGGTCGAGGGAGATCTGCATGAGGGTTAAGGCCTCGGGTGAAGGGCTTAACTAGCTGACTGGTTTGAGCGGTAGAGAGTTCAGTTACCCGGAACAGCAAGGTGACTGTGCCGGCCTTATCGCGAGCAAGCTCGCTCCCACAGTTGATCTCTAGTGCCCACAAATAGAGTGTTCACAGTAGATTTACTGTGTGCGAGCTTGCTCGCGATGGGGGCTTCACATTCAACCAACAATTAGCAGCTTTCCCCTTGATCAGCCTTTGTGGCAACTTGCAGGCCCTTGTTGAGACCTGCACCTATGGCAAACCCTTACCGCGAGCTGTTCAAAGCCCCAGGCAGCTGCGCCTTTGTGCTGGCCGGGATGATCGCGCGGATGCCGATTTCCATGACCGGCATCGGCCTGATCACCATGCTCTCGCAGTTGCAGGGCGGGTATGGATTGGCCGGCGCCGTGGCGGCGACGTTTGCCTTGGCCACGGCGTTTTGTGCGCCGCTGGTTTCGCGGCTGGTTGACCGTTTCGGCCAGCGTCGGATCTTGCCCGTCTCGGCGCTGATCGGTGGCGGGGCGTTGTTGCTGGTGTTGCTTTGCACGCGCTTGCAGGCGCCGAACTGGACGTTGTTTGTGTTCGCAGCGCTGGCCGGTTGCATGCCGAGCATGTCGGCGATGGTGCGGGCGCGCTGGACCGAGGTGTATCGCGGCCAGCCTGAACTGCAGACCGCTTATGCGCTGGAGTCGGTGCTGGATGAGGTCTGTTTTATCGTCGGGCCGCCACTGTCGGTGGGGTTGTGCGTGGTGGCGTTCCCCGAGGCGGGGCCGTTGGCGGCGTTGCTGATGCTGGCGATCGGCGTGACGGCGTTTGTGCTGCAACGTGACACCGAGCCGGCGATTCATCCCCATGAAGAGCATCATCAGGGCTCGATCATTCGTTCCCGCGAGATTCAGTTGCTGATGCTGCTGATGGTCGCCATGGGCAGCATCGTCGGCGTGGTGGACGTGGTCAGCGTGGCGTTCGCCCAACAGCAGGGCCAGCCGGCGGCGGCGAGCATTGTGTTGTCGGTGTATGCCATCGGCTCGTGCATGGCGGGGCTGGCGTTCGGGGCGTTGCGCTCGAAACTGCCGTTGCCGCAACTGTTCCTGTATGGCGGGGTGGCGACGGCGGTGACCACGCTGCCGTTGCTGCTGGCGACGAACATTCTCGGGCTGTCGCTGGCGGTGTTTATCGCCGGCCTGTTCTTTGCGCCGACGCTGATTGTGGCGATGGCATTGGTGGAGCGCATCGTGCCACCGGCCAAACTCACTGAAGGCCTGACCTGGCTGGTGACCGGGTTGAGCATTGGCGTGGCGATCGGCGCGGCCAGTTCCGGCTGGCTGGTGGATGCGTTCGGCGCGCGCAGCGGATTCTGGGTGGCGATTGCGGCTGGCGTGGTGGTGCTCGGTTCCGCAGTCCAGAGCTTCCGCCACTTGAAATAAAGAACCCGTGTAGGAGTGAGCCTGCTCGCGATAGCGGTTTGTCAGTCAACTTGATGGTGACTGACACACCGCTATCGCGAGCAGGCTCACTCCTACAGGGGGATGTGTACGACTAATTCCCTTCTGTGTTCATCCGTTCATCTATACAGACAACTTTTCGAGGTGCGCCCGGTGACCCAGCTGACATTGCTCTGCCTGCCCTATTCGGGCGCGAGTGCCATGGTCTACAGCCGCTGGCGGCGCAAACTGCCGGAGTGGCTCACGCTGCAACCCGTGGAACTCCCAGGACGTGGCGCCCGGTTTGGCGAACCCTTGCACACCGACATGCGACGCCTGGCGCTGCAACTCGCGCAGGAACAAAAAGCCACGCTCAAGACGCCCTACGCGCTGTTCGGGCATAGTCTTGGCGCGTTGCTCGCCTGTGAGATGGCCCATGCGTTTCGCTCGCTGGGCTGCCCGGAACCGGTGGCGCTGTTTGCGTCCGGTACGGCTGCACCGACGATGCGGGCCGATTACGACCGGGGTTTCGCCGAGCCCAAAACCGATGCCGAATTGATCGAGCAACTGCGCACCCTCAACGGCACCAGCGAAGAGGTACTGGCCAACGAAGAGCTGATGAGCCTGACGTTGCCAGTGCTGCGTGCGGACTTTCTTTTGTGCGGACGTTACGAACCGCAACAGCGCCCGGCGCTCAAGTGCCCGATCCATGTACTCGGCGGCAAGGCTGACCGCGCCACCGCTGAACAGTTGATCGGCTGGAGCGAGGAAACCCGCGGCAGTTTCTCGGTGGACATGCTGGCGGGCGGACACTTCTTTATCCATGAGCACCAGGCCAAGGTGTTGCGGCTGATCAAGGATCAGCTGGAAGTTCACCATCGGCGGCACGCCATGGCCGCCAGCGCCTGACAGAGCGAGTCTGTTCGCTCCTACAGGAACCGCGTTTAAATAACTGGAGTATCCAAAAAAATGCCCGTATCTCGCGATACGGGCATTTTTCATTTCAGCTCAGCGACTCAGAAATCATACTTCGCGGTGATCTGCATGTTACGCGGCTCGCCGTAGAACGTGGTGCCGAAGTTGCCCAGGCCCGTCAGGTACTTCTTGTCGAAGATGTTATAGGCATTGACGGTGAAGCTCAGGTGATCGTCGTACTGGTAACGGGTCATCAGGTCCACGAGGGTGTAGCCACCTTGCTTGAGCATGGTGCTGCCGCCCTCGCCACCGCCCACGTTCGGGCTGTAGCTCTGGCCGTAAAACGCGCTCTGCCAGCTGACCCCGCCACCGACGGTGAACTGGTCCAGCGCGCCGGGCAGACGGTAAGTGGTGAATGTACGAATCACGTGTTCCGGTTTACTGGTGGCCAGCGGGAAACCGAAGATGCGCTGTTCGTCCTTGTCACGGGTGCGGGCGTAGGTGTAGCCGGCAGACACGTTCCAGTCCTGCGCCAGTTCGCCGGCCAGTTCCAGTTCTACACCATTGGTGGTGGCGCCGTCGGTGGCTTTGAAAATGCCATCGCCGGTATTCAAATCAGTGCCGACCGATTGAGCGACGTTGTCCTGCTCGATGCGGAAAAATGCCAGGCTGGCGTTCAGTTTGCCGTCGAAGTAAGCCGCTTTCAGGCCGGTTTCGTAGCTGTCGCCTTCGACCGGTGCCAGGGTCGAACCGTTGATGTCCTTGTTGATCTGAGGTTGGTAGATCTTGGTGTAGCTGCCGTAGACCGAGTAGGTATCGTTCAGGTCATAGACCACACCGGCGTAAGGCGTGACAACCCCGTGTTCCTTGTAGCTGGCGTGAGTGTCGGTGAGGGTGCCGCCCGGAAAGTAGGAGTAATCCTCGTTGTACTTGAAGGTGCTCAGACGGCTGCCGAGGATGAACGACAGGTCGTCGGTCGGACGCAGGCGCGTGGCCAGGTAAAGGCCGTTCTGGCTCTGGGTACGTTCGTACTTGCCGTTTTTCGGGAAGTCCTGTTTCGGCAGGCTGCCGTTCCAGTCATAGATGCTGCCCGGCACCAGTTCGAAGGCGCTGGTGTCGTACGTCGAGCCGGTCTGGCGCGAGTGCGATGCCATGAAGCCGGCTACCAGTTCATGCTCGCGACCGCCCAGGGAGAACGGACCGGAGACGCTTACGTCTGCGCTGTTCTGCACGCGATGACCTTCCCAGCGACCCCAGTAAAGGAAATTGCCTTCGCCCGTGGCGCGGTCCGCGTAACCACCGCTGGCCGAGGCCAGTTGGGTATCGTGATCGGTGGTTTTCTGGTCGAAGCTGGCCTTGAATTTCCAGTCATTGGCCAGCGCTTGCTCCAGCGACGAGAAGTAGGTGACGCTGTCGAAATCACGACGGCTCCAATCGGCACCCGGGTTGAAACTGCGAGAGAAGTCGGTACGGCCGCCGTCGGTGAAGTACGGCGAGTTACCGGTCCAGGAGCTGCCGCGCGGGGTGGCACTGGACTTGTCGACGCCCAGGGTCAGCAGGGTATCGTCGGTCAGGTCGGCTTCGAGCACACCATAAAACAGGTCTTTCTTCTGGCTGTAGTGGTCGATGTACGAATCTTTGTCCTGAAGGGCACCGACGAAGCGACCGCGCACGCTGCCGGAATCGTTCAGTGAACCAGAGATGTCGCCTTCGGTGCGGTAGTTGTCCCAGTAACCGGCGGTGGCGCTGACCGAAGCCTTGAACTCCTTGGTCGGCTTCTTGCGGATCAGGTTGACCGTGGCGGACGGGTCGCCAGCGCCAGTCATCAGGCCGGTGGCGCCTTTGATGACTTCGATGTGGTCGAGGCTGGCTGCGTCGTCGCTGTTGTTGGGGTTTTCACCGTACACGCCGTCGTAGGGGATGTTGACGCCATCGTACTGGAAGTTGGTGATGGCAAAGCCACGGGCGGAAAACTCGGTACGGTCACTGTCGTACTTCTGCGACGTGACGCCGGGGGTATTGCGCAACGCATCGCCAACGCTTTGTACGCCGCGATCATCCATCTGCTGACGGGTGATTACGGTGACTGATTGCGGGGTTTCGCGAATGGTCAGCGGCAACTTGGTCGCGGTGGTGGTGGCGCCGGTGGTGTAGGAACCGGTGTCTTCAGTGGTCAGGCCCAGGGCCTGGCCGGAAATGGTGGTCGCACCCAGTTGCAGGCTCGCGCCGCCGGTTACCAGCGTGACGGTATTGCCGCTGATCTGGAACGAAATGCCAGTGCCTTTGAGCAGGGTGACGAGGGCGTCGGAGGGTTCCAGTGAACCGGACACTGCGCGAGACTTGATCCCTGCAACCTGGTCCGGGCTGTAGAGGATTTGCAGAGGGGTCTGCATGCCCAGCTCGGTCAGCGCGCTGGAAAGCGATTGACCTGCAATGTTCACTTTTACAGGTGCGGCATTGGCCATCGAGCTCCCCAGCAAGGTGGCGGCCAGCATTACGCTTGTGAGCAGGGTGCGATGCAATGTCGGGCGCTGTACGGCCAACGCGAGTGGTGTGCGGCGTATTTGAGGTCGCATTACTTACCTGAGCTCCTGAAAAGTGTTGTGCAGAGTTTTGTTAATAAGAATGATTATTAGACGCGGCACGACCACAAAACCGGAAAGAAACCCGTTAAATAAATGTCGAAATGATGGAATGACCGGATGTATACGACCCTGTGGCTAGGGAGCGGTGCAGGGGCAGCTCCTACAGGTGAAGCAACGTGCAGCCGCTCGTTCTTGACTATTTTTCAGGCAACGCGAAGCAATACTTTAAATCTATATGAGAATTACTATAAATTACGCACCTCAAGCTGCCACTATCGTGCCACTGCCTATCTCGGCGGTCGCCGATCTGGCTCAAGGATAGAAACCGCACCCCTGCGGCCGGGAGTCATGTTGGAAAACTACTATCGCGAGCTGGTGTGTTTTTTGAACGCCAAGCTGGGCAACCGTCAGGTCGCCGAAGATGTGGTGCATGACGCTTATCTGCGAGTTCTGGAGCGGTCCAGCGCCACGTTGATCGAGCAGCCTCGGGCGTTTCTGTACCGCACCGCGCTCAACCTGGTGATCGACGACCATCGGCGTAATGCCCTGCGTCAGGTCGAACCCCTGGAAGTGCTCGACAACGAAGAGCGCCACTTCACCCCATCCCCTCATCACAGCCTCGATCACGACCAACGCCTGGAGATGGTCCAGCGTGCATTGGCGGAATTGCCACGGTTGTGCCGCGAGAGTTTCCTGCTGCGCAAGATCGAAGGCCTTTCGCATCCGGAGATCGCCGAACACCTGGGCATTTCCCGGGCACTGGTGGAGAAACACATTGTTAATGCGATGAAGCATTGCCGGGTGCGGATGCTGCAATGGGATGCCCATTGATCCGGCCCCATGTTCGCCGGTTTGGCTGACAGTAATGCTCCTACAGAAAATCGTAAGTTTTGGCTTTTCGGAAAAGTCCTACAGAAACATCGACAAGTCTTCCGTAGCCTTGCGGCCTCACGAATTCGATACCCTCCTGGGGGCCCGCATTGTCGAACAAAGCCTTACGTATCCTGATCGCCGACGAGTTGCATTTTCATCGCATGAAGGTCGAGCGACTGTTCAATCAACTCGACTACTACCGGATAGCACCGGTGCACAGTCTTGAAGAGCTGTTGACCCTGGTCGAATACAGTGGCGAGCCATTTGATCTGGTGGTCATCAATGCCTCGCTGGCGAGCGGGGCATTGAACCTGTTCGATTTCTTTCTTGATAACCAACAGGTTCATCACGCCTTGATCTATGACGGTCAGCAGGCGCAACTGCCGGCCATTCACGCTTGCGCTCATCAGAAGGTGGCGGTGAGCCACACACTACTGCCTGACCTGGCGTCCATTTCGCGGTTGATGGCAATCATCGATCCTCGGCTACCGTTCGTCGGTACTGTCATTTCTGTCAGGTAGTTGCGCCTGGTTTTCCATGCAAAAGTCTTCGCGTCGCCGGTGCGTTCAACCGGGTCGGGCGTATGGGCATTGATTATTCAATTGTCGTTTTTGTTGCTCAGGAGTTGCCATGAAGTCAGCGCTGATTGTGGACGATCATCCGGTGGTTCGCGCCGCAGTCAAAATCGTACTGATGCAGGAGGGTTTCAAGCGGATATACGAAGCGGCGTGTGGTAATGAGGTCTTGCCGAAGATCCGCGAACACAAGCCCGATCTGGTGATCCTGGATCTGGTGATGCCCTCGCTCGACGGGCTGGATGTACTGACGCGGATCAAGGCCAGCGGGGTGCCCAGTCGAGTACTGGTCTTCACGTCCCAGGAACCCATTTTTTTTCAGGATCGTTGCATGCACGCCGGCGCCGTGGCTTATGTCGCCAAGACCAACGATTTGCAGCATTTGCACAAGGCCGTGCATGCCGTGATGGCTGGTTACACCTATTTCGCCCAGTTGCCCTTGGCGTCGGTGGCGCTGAACTCGATACAACTGAGTGAAAAACAGATGATCGATACGCTTTCCGACCGGGAACTGACGATTCTTCAGTATCTGTGCCGGGGCTTCAGCAACAAGGCAATCGCTGAATGTACGCACTTGAGCCACAAGACCGTCAGCACCTACAAGACCCGTCTGGTTGGAAAACTCAATGTGGAATCGGCGGTGCACCTGAGGGATTTTGCCAAGCGTAATCATCTGATCTGAGTGAGTTCGATCATGCGCGATTGTTTGTGGGCCCTGTTGCTGTTCTGTGGACTGGGTGCATCGGTGACGGCAGCCGATGAGCCAAAGCTTTTGCACGTGCTGGGACATTCCGCGGTGGAGGATTATCAGGTCCGGCTGGATGAAAAAGACTGGCAGTGGTTGCGCGGCAAACGAGTCTTGCGCCTTGGAGTATCGGGGCCGGACTACCCGCCGTTCGAGATCACGCGAAACGTTGATGAGCTGGAAGGCATCACCGCAGACTATGCCGCCCTGTTGGGGCAGTTGCTGCACGTCAAGATCGACGTGCTTCGTTATCGCACGCGCGAGGCAGCCATGGAGGCGCTCAAGCGCGATGACCTGGACCTGCTCGGCACGTCCAACAACTTTGAGGCGGCTGACCCCGAGCTGACCCGATCCGATGCCTATGCCGAAGATCAGCCGATGCTGGTGACCCGCCTGGACGACGGAATGCCCGTCGACCTTGCGGGCAAGCGCATTGCCATGGTCGATGACTATCTGCAAGCACAGACTGTCGAAGCCTTTTATCCCGAAGCGAGCTTGCAACGCTACCCCTCGGCACTCGACGCGATCGGGGCGGTGGCGTTCGGGCAGGACGATGTGTACCTCGGCGACTTCATCAGTGCCAATTACCTGATCAATAACAACTACCTCAGCAACGTTCGCCTGGTGGGGCCCTCCGGCCTGGACGCCAATCCGTTCGGCTTCGCCTTCAGCCGCGGTAATCCACGTCTGAAGAGTATTGTCGACAAAGCTCTGGCGGCGATTCCCATGGATCAGCGCATGGCCATCGAGCAGCGCTGGAGCGCCGGCAGAGCCAACATGGCGGGTCAAGAGCGAGTCCGTTTGAGCGCCAGCGAGCAACGTTGGCTGGATCGACATCCGACCGTGCAAGTGGGGGTTATCGAGGACTTCGCACCGCTGACTTTTTACGATGCACAGGGACAACTCAGCGGGTTGACTGCGCAATTGCTGTCGCTGATCAGCCAGCGCAGCGGCTTGACCTTCGAGGTGCAGCGGGGTAACTCCCTCGATCAGCAGATCCAGCAACTCAAGGATGGCAAGATCGACGTGTTACCGGTGGTCACGCCCGGTATCGAACGCGAAGCCGAACTGCGTTTCACTCGGTCGTACCTGAACAATCCGTTTGTACTGGTCAGTGCGACCACCCCGGGAAGCCCCAGGACCCTGGACGATATGGCCGGTAAACGCCTGGCGATTTATCGCGGTCATCCGTTGCTCGAGTTCATCCGCGCTCGGGCGCCCACTGCACGTCTGGTCGAAGTGGCGAGTCCGGCGCAGGGGATGGAGTGGGTAATCAAGGGCCAGGCCGACGGGGTCGTCAGCTCATTGATCGTGGCTCGGTATCTGGTCACCCGGCAATACCGCGAGCGTCTGCGGATCAGCAGCACCTTGGGTGATGAACCGGCGCGTATCGCTCTGGCCACCAGCCGTGGTGCGCTGGAGTTGCACTCGATTCTGAACAAGGCACTGCTGAGCATTTCGCCCCGGGAGATGGATGAGCTGTTAGCCCGCTGGAGCAATGACGTGGTGGTCGATGACAGCTACTGGCTGCGCCATCGCCAACGCATTCTCCAGGCGTTTGCCGCGGCAGGCGCTTTGCTGTTGCTCGCCTTGGCCTGGATTGCCTGGCAGCGTCGGCAGATCACTCAACGCCAACAACTGCTCGGGCAATTGCAGGAGGCCAAGAACGCCGCCGACGACGCCAACCGCGCCAAAACCACTTTCCTGGCGACCATGAGTCATGAAATCCGCACACCGATGAATGCCCTGATCGGCATGCTCGAACTGGCGCTCAAGCGAGCGGAAGAGGGCTTCACCGATCGCTCCGCCATCGAAGTGGCATCCACTGCCGCGCAGCAATTGCTGGCGTTGATCGGCGACATCCTGGACATCGCCCGCATCGAGTCCGGGCATTTGTCGCTGACCCCTGAGCGGGCCAATCTGCGCACGCTGGTGGCGTCGGTGTGCCGGGTTTTCGAAGGCCTGGCACGGCAGAAGAACTTGCAGTGGCGGGTCGAATTGGCCGAGCACAGCGATCGCGACGTGCTGGTTGACCCCACGCGCTTCAAGCAGGTGCTGTCCAATCTGCTGAGCAACGCGATCAAGTTCACCCGTGAAGGCGGGGTGAGTCTGACACTGCGAGTGGAGCCCGGGATCTCGGGGCATCTGGCCGTCAGTGTGCGTATCGAGGATAGCGGCATTGGTGTCAGTGTGGCCGATCAGCAACGACTGTTCAGCCCGTTCGTGCAGGCCGGCAACAGTCAGCAGTCAGGCCACAACGGCTCCGGTCTGGGACTGGTGATCAGCCGCACGCTGTGCGAAATGATGGGCGGTCGATTGCAGCTCGACAGCGTCCTCGGAGTAGGGACGCGGGTCGACATCAGTGTTGATCTGATTGCGTTGCAACCGTTGGCCGGCGGCGCGTGTGCCGAAAGCGGATTGCAGGTGGCCACTCGGCTGCTGACGATTCTGGTGGTCGACGATTACCCGGCCAATCGATTGCTGCTGTCGCGGCAGTTGAGCTACCTGGGGCATCAGGTGCTGGAGGCTGATGATGGCGAGCATGGTCTTGCGAAGTGGCGCGAGCATGAACTCGATTTGGTCATCACCGATTGCAACATGCCGGTGGTCAATGGCTATGAATTGGCCGGTGCGATACGCGATGAAGAGCGCGCTAATGGCTTGCCCCCCACGCTGATACTGGGGTTTAGCGCCAATGCGCAGCCGGAGGAAAAGATCCGTTGCCTTGAAGCGGGCATGGACGATTGTCTGTTCAAACCGATCCGGCTGGCAGACTTGAGTGCCTGGCTGGCGTCCCGATTTGTCAGTGAACCGCTGGCGCCGGTTGAAGAGCAAGCAACATTCCCAATCGACTTGAGCGGCCTGGAGCTCTACGTCGGCGAAGACCGCACGCTGATCGATCAACTGTTGCGCGAACTGGCCGAGACCAATCGCTACGATCGCGATGATCTGCTTGCCGCGCACGTCATTGGCAATCGACACCGGCTGCAAGACCTGGCGCACCGCATCAAAGGGGGCGCGCGGATGGTTCGTGCAAAACGTCTGATCGAGTGCTGCGAACAGCTGGAACGTGCCTGCGCCGAAGGGCGCGCGGCGTTGATCGACGAGGCCGTCGATCAATTGCAACACGCCATGGCACGCCTGGATCAGAGCCTCACGCAAGACTGACGCTTAATCCCACTGGGGCGCGAGGCCTTTGGGGCTGGTCAGCCGATGGCCACGATCCAGGCCCGCGATCAGCGCCATGTCGGCGTCGCTCAAGGTCAGTGTGCGGGCGTGCAGGTTACTTTGCAGGTTGGCGCGTTTGGTCGACGAGGGAATCACTGCGTAACCCAGTTGCATGGCCCAGGCCAGCGTGACGTGTGCCGGCGTCGCTTTCAGGCGATCGGCGATTTGCTGGATCACCGGGTCTTTCAGCACTTCGCCGTAAGCGAGGGTCATGTACGAGGTGATCGGGATGCCTTGGCTCTGCGCGAATTCGACGACCTTGCGGTTTTGCAGGTACGGGTGCAGTTCGATCTGGTTGGTCGCGATGTGTTCGGCACCGACCGCGGCGATCGCCTGTTTCATCAGGTCGACAGTGAAGTTGGACACGCCGATCTGCCGGGTCAGGCCCAGTTGTTTGGCTTCGAGCAGGGCGCCCATGAACTCATCGACTGGCACCTGGTTTTCCGGGGACGGCCAATGGATGAGGGTCAGGTCCAGGTAGTCGGTTTGCAGCTTTTGCAGGCTTTCCTTGAGGCTGTCGATCAGGCGATCCCCGGCGAAGTTGGCCACCCAGATCTTGCTGGTGATGAACAACTCGTCACGGGCGATGCCGCTGGCGGCAATGGCTTCGCCGACCTCGGCTTCGTTCTCGTAGATTTGCGCGGTATCGATGACCCGATAGCCCAGCTCCAGGCCAGTGCTCACCGAATCGATGACCACCTGGCCTTGCAAGCGAAACGTACCAAGGCCGAATGCGGGAATAGACATCAGTGACTCCAGGGGTTGCAGTGGGAATGGGCAGGAGTATCCGCGCCCGCAGCCAGGGGAAAAACCGCTGGTGGGGCAAAGCAATGTTTACCGCAAGTCATGAATCGGGGGGCAGTCTGGGGGATTGGTAGTGTTTGGTCGGGCGCTATCGCGAGCAGGCTCACTCCCACAGGGGATTTGTGGTGTACGCAAATCCCAATGTGGGAGTGAGCCTGCTCGCGATAGCCGCGACTCGGTTTAAGGCCTTACCCCCGTGTACGGGCTTCTAGGCAATATCACTGTGGCTGAATTCCTCACCCAGAAAGTCGATCAATGCGCGCACCGACGGCAGCAGCCCGCGGCGTGACGGGAAAATCGCGTGGACGATCCCGCACTTGGGGGCCCAGCCCGGCACCAGTTCCACCAATCGGCCCGCGGCAATGTCATCGCGCACCACCACGCTGGGCAAATGAGCGATGCCGATCCCGGCCACCACCGCGTGACGCAGCGCCAACAGGTCATCGGTGACCATTCGTGGCGCATGCCGGATCACCGCGCTGGCGCCGTCCGCTGCAAACAATTCCCACTGATATTCACGCTGCGCCGCGCCCCAGTGCAGGCTCGGCAACCCGCTGAGGTCAGCCGGGGAGGCCGGTGACGACAGGCGCGGCACGAAGGCCGGACTGCCCACCAGGCATTGGGTGCTGTTGCCCAGCACCTTCATCACCATGTCGGTATTTTCCAGCGGCGGAAAGCGCACCCGCAGGGCGATGTCAAACCCCTCGTGGATAAGGTCGACCCGGCGGTTGGTGCTCTCGATGAACAATTCCACCAGCGGGTACTTGAGCATGTAGCGGGTCAGCATCGGCCCGACCCAGGAATTGAGCAGCGCGGTCGGGCAACTGAGGCGCACCAGGCCTTGGGGTTCGGAGCGGTTGCGTTCGATCAGTTCGGCAGCGCTTTCCGCTTCGACGCGCATCGCCAGGCAACGCTGGTAATAGGCCTGGCCGATTTCCGTCAGTGAACAATGCCGGCTGGTGCGGTGCAGCAGGCGCACACCGAGGCGCTCTTCGAGCTCGGCTATGCGCCGGCTCAGCTTCGACTTGGGCATGTCCAGCGCCCGGCCGGCGGGAGCGAAACCGTGGTGCTCCACCACCTGGGTGAAGTAGTAGAGGGTGTTGAGGTCTTCCACCATCGTTCTCCATATAGAACGCTAAGGCTGATTTTTGCAGTCTAGTGCATCAAAGGCGTCGGTTTTAAGCTTTGTCCATCGCGTCACTCACCAGATTCGGAGGCGGAATGAAAAACATCATCGGTATCTACACCAGCCCACGGACCCATTGGGTCGGCGACGGTTTTCCGGTTCGTACGCTGTTTTCCTACGACTACCTGGGCAAACACATCAGCCCGTTTTTGCTGCTCGACCACGCCGGTCCCGCTGAATTCACCCCGACCACCGAGCGTCGTGGCGTTGGTCAGCATCCACACCGCGGTTTCGAAACCGTGACTATCGTTTACAAGGGCGAACTGGAACACCGCGACTCCACCGGCAGTGGCGGCAAGATCGGCCCAGGCGACGTGCAATGGATGACCGCGGCCTCCGGGATTCTCCACGAAGAATTCCACTCCGAAGGTTTCGCCAAGAGCGGCGGCACCCTGGAAATGGTGCAGCTGTGGGTCAACCTGCCGGCCAAGGACAAAATGGCCGACGCCGGTTACCAGACGATTCTCGATGGCGACATCCCGAGCATCGCGCTCAAGGATCAGGCCGGCAGCCTGCGCTTGATCGCCGGTGAGTTTGACGGCCACACCGGTCCGGCGCGCACGTTTACCCCGATTGACGTCTGGGACCTGCGCCTCAACGGCGGCAAATTGCTGACCCTGGACCTGCACGAAGGTCGTAACACAGCCCTTGTGGTGTTGCGGGGCACGGTTCAGGTCAACGGTGTGGAACTGGTGCGCGAAGGGCAGTTGGCGTTGTTCGAACGCAATGGCCAGCAGCTCAGCCTCGAAGCCAATAACGATGCCGTCGTGTTGCTGCTCAGTGGCGAGCCGATTGACGAACCCATCGTCGGTCACGGTCCGTTCGTGATGAACACCGAGCAAGAAATTCACCAGGCCTTCGCCGACTTCCAGTCCGGTCGGTTCGGTCGGATGAGCGGTTGAACTCAACGTTGTAATGCTGTGGCGTGCCGGACAAGGGCGACTACCCTTGCTTGGCCGCGTTTTAACGAACTATCAGGTTTCTCTCACGCCGGCCCGTTCGGCATCGATAAAAAGCGAGGATTACTCCCATGACTACTTCTTACAAACGTCTCGACAAGGATAACGCCGCCGTTCTGTTGGTCGATCACCAGGCGGGTCTGCTTTCTCTGGTGCGCGACATCGAGCCGGACCGTTTCAAGAACAACGTGTTGGCCCTGGCTGACCTGGCCAAGTACTTCAAGTTGCCGACCATTCTCACCACCAGTTTCGAAACCGGTCCCAACGGTCCGCTGGTGCCTGAGCTCAAAGCGCTGTTCCCGGACGCGCCGTACATTGCCCGTCCTGGCCAGATCAATGCCTGGGACAACGAAGACTTCGTCAAGGCGATCAAGGCCACCGGCAAGAAACAACTGATCATCGCTGGCGTAGTGACCGAAGTGTGCGTGGCATTCCCGGCGCTCTCGGCACTGGCTGAAGGCTTCGAGGTGTTCGTGGTGACTGATGCTTCCGGCACGTTCAACGAACTGACCCGTCAATCGGCCTGGGACCGCATGTCGGCCTCCGGCGCTCAGTTGATGACCTGGTTCGGCCTGGCCTGTGAGCTGCATCGCGACTGGCGCAACGACGTGGAAGGCCTGGCCACCTTGTTCTCCAACCACATCCCGGACTATCGCAACCTGATGACCAGCTACAACACCCTGACCAACAGCAAATAACCCTGACAACATAGAGCCCCTGTGGGAGGAAGAGAGAGGTCT
>NZ_JBOBDO010000040.1:0-27879 GCF_050586665.1 Pseudomonas sp. ES4
ATCCCGACCCGCCGCCGCATCTCGGCGGTGATCGATTGCCGGGTTTTCTTCAAATCCTTCCAGGGCTCGTCGCCGACCTCGGCCAGGCGTTGATGCACTGTGTGGATGTTCCACTGATTGCCCCCCTTGAGCTCGCCCACCTCTTCGCGAAAAATCGGCACCGACACCGGCAGCCCATCGCGGGCGCGCACAGCGTAAGCGCAGATGGTCGTGGCCCCGAGGCCGTTGCGCAGGTAATCGATGAAGATCCGCCCGACCCGGTTCTTTGGGCCCGACACCGCGGAAAAACGCTCCGGCAGCAACTTGGCCATATGGCTGACGATTGCGTGGCTGAAGTCTTTCACCTCATCCCAACCCAGCTTGCGCGTCAGTGGCACCACCAGGTGAATCCCCTTGCCGCCGCTGGTCTTGAGAAACGCCTTGAGTCCCAGTTCATCGAGCACCGAGAGGGTCAGTTGAGTCGCCTCGACCATGCTTTTCCAGGGCAGCGCCGGGTCCGGATCGAGGTCGAGGACGAAGCGGTCGGGTTTGTCGAGGTTGTCCGAGGTGGCGTTCCAGGTGTGCAACTCAACAGTGCTCATCTGCACGGCGCCGATCAAGGCTTCGGCGTTATTGATGATCATCACCGGTTGCCCGGTGAGTGCCTTGTCCAGGGTGGTAATTCCCGGAATGGCCAGGCGCTCGGCGTTCTTCTGGAAAAACAGTTCGCCGGCAATGCCGTCCGGCGCACGCACCAACGCCACGGGGCGATCCTTGAGTTCAGGCAAAATCCACTCGGCGACGCTGGCGTAATACTCCGCCAGTTGCACTTTGGTGGCGCCGCTGCTGGCGTCGATCACCCGCTCGGGGTGAGTGATGCGCACCTTGCCCTCGCCCAGGCCGATTTGTGAGGGTGCGGGCGTGGCTTTCTTTTTGGCAGGGGTGGAAGGTTTTTCGGCAGTGGTCTTTTTCGCGGCTGAAGTCTTCACGGCTTTCGGACGCTCCTCGGTAATGTCTTCGGCAGGTTTGTCGTCACGCAGACCATGGAACACCGCATGACGGACTGAACCTTCTTTGGTCATTTCGGCAAAAGCGACCTCCGCCAGCAGTGTCGGCTTGAGCCAGTGCACACCCTTGGCGTCAAAACCGCTCGGCGGATTGACCACTGGGATCTTTTTCGTCTGCAACGGTTTCAGTTGCTCATAAATGCGCTTGAGCGTCGTCTCGTTAAACCCGGTGCCGACCTTCCCCGCGTAACGCAACTCACCGCTATCGCGGTCATGCAACCCCAGCAGCAGCGCACCGAAGGCATTGCGCGAGCCTTTCGGGTCGGTGAAGCCGACCACCACAAATTCCTGTCGATGCTTGCACTTGAGCTTGATCCAGTCGCTGCTGCGCCGAGACACGTAAGGCGTGCCCAGGCGTTTGCCGATCAGCCCTTCCATCTGCATTTGGCAGGCGCTGTTGAGCAACGCTTGCGGTTCTTCGCTAAAGGAATCGGAGAAGCGCAGCAGCGGATCTTTATTGGGGTTGAGCACGGTCGACAGTGCAACCCTTCGCTCCTCGACCGGCACCTCGCGCAGGTCCACACCGTTGAGGTAAGGCATGTCGAACAGGTAATAGAGAATGTTGCCGCTGCGGCCCGAGTCGAAGGCGTTTTGCAAGGCCTGGAAATCCGGCACACCCTGCTCGTTGGCGACCACCATTTCCCCGTCGAGCCAGGCCGATTCGAGACCCAGCGCCGCCAACGCCTGGGCTTGCCTGGGCAGTTTATGGGTCCAGTCATGGCCGTTGCGGGTGAACAGTTTGACTTCGTCGTGGTCGATGCGGGCCATGATCCGATAGCCATCGAACTTGATCTCATAGCTCCACTCGCCGCCTGGGGCCTTTTCGACCAGCGTCGCCAGTTGCGGCTTGAGCATCTCCGGCAATTTGGCTTTGCGGGCGCCCGTCAAGGGTGCCGACTTTTCGTTGCGCGCCGGGCTGGCAGGTTTTTTGACGGGCTTGGGTTTGGCAGCAGTCTTCGGCTTTTTGGCAACGATGGTCCGGTCACTGAGCACGCTGTCGGGCTCGGCGGCGACTACGTCGTAATCGCTTTCGGGCCTGGCCGCGCCGTCCTGATGCTTGATCAGAAACCATTGCTCCTGCTTGCCTGGCATGTGCGTGCGCACCAGGTTCCACAGCCCTCCCAGCTTCTCGCCCTTTAGCTCGAATTTGAGCTTGCCCTTGGCGTATGCCTCGGCCGGGTCGTCCTGAGGAATCCAGACTCCCCGGTCCCAGACAATCACGTCGCCGGCACCGTAATGCCCTTCGGGAATACTGCCCTCGAAGGTGGCGTAATCAATCGGATGGTCTTCAACGTGCACTGCCAGGCGCTTGACCTTGGGGTCCAGTGACGGGCCTTTGGGCACCGCCCAGCTTTTCAGCGCGCCATCGAGCTCCAGGCGAAAGTCGTAATGCAGGCGCGAGGCGTCGTGCTTCTGGATGCAGAACTGCAACGCATGGTCTTTCGCGGTTTTCTTGCCCGAACGTTTGCCGGCAGCCGGTTCAGAGGTTGCCGAAAAATCGCGCATGCGATTGTAATCGTCCAGGCTCCTGCTCATGGCGCACCTGCTGACGCGGTCACGGTGCCCCCGATGCCTGGGCCGATACGCGTGACAATCAGGGCGACGACGGCAATTCGCTCCACCCGCTGATAGCCTGGCGTCAACAGCTCTTCACCGAACACGTCGGGGTCGATTTCATGGTAGGTCCAGCCGAACATCGGCGACTCCAGGCGCGGCGCCACTGCATCCAGAAACGGATCGATGCCATCGATCATTGCCACGCCGGTGTACAGCACCAGCGAGCCACCGGGAGCCAACCGATACAGGGCCTGTTCGACAATGCGCAACGACAATTGCGCGCCCAGCGCGCCACCGCCATGCCGGTAAGCACGCTCGGCCGGGTCGGCCATGTACGGCGGATTGGCGACGATCAGGTCGAATTGGCCGTCGACGTCTTGCAGCACATCACTGGCCTCGATGCTGACGTTAGCCACCTCGGCGAGGGCGACGTTGACCGCCGTCATGCGTAACGCCAACGGGTTGATGTCCACGGCCAGGACTTCCGCTTCCCGGCGTGCGCGGGCAATCAAAATCGCCCCGACGCCCGCACCGCAGCCGATATCCACGGCGCGCCTGATCGGCGCGAAGCTGTGTTGCAGATGGGCGTGAATCAGCTGCGCAAAACGGTAGGTGTCGGGGCCGAAGAACACCGCGTCAGCGGCATCAGTGGGGTAACCCGAATGCACGAACAACAGGTCATCGAGGCTTGACCAGCGCACATGACTTTTCAGTCGACCATTGCATTCATCGAGGACGCCAGCCTGTTGCAACTGTCGCTGCTCATCCACCGACAACAGGCCAGGCTCAAACGGCCGCGACCAGCCGAACACTTCACGCAGGGTCCGGGCGCTTTGCCCGAAGGAGCGATCATTGACCCGCTGATGGGTCAGCGGCGTTGGCGTGATGAATCGATAACCGTCGGCCTGCAAACGGCGCCCCAGTTGCAACAAGGCCAGATCGGCGACGCCAAGGTGTTCTTCCTGATTCATGAAGGGCTCCCTATCGAAAACCGGATTTGAGTTCGATGAACCGTCGCGTGGCCAGCAGGCCAGCGGGGTGGGCGTGCCGATGGGCGGATAACCACGGAATCAAGATTTGCATTTGCTCGTCGGCGGCAAGCCCTTTAAGTGTAGCGTGCAGGCTTTCGACATCCGGGTCATTGGCGGGCACGGGTGGTTCGGTCGCGGCGCGGCTACTGCGTCGAACCGCAGCGGACGATCGCTCAGGTCGCCAATCTCCGGCAATCCAGTCGTGCAGCAGTTGTTTTTCGTAGGGGCTGAACACCCCGAACATGGCCGCACCGTCACCCTCGACCAGTTGCCAGAAACGACTCGCTTGCGGGTCCTGGTGACGTTTGATCCAGCCCTTGTTTTCCATGGCGCTGAGAAAGCCTGGCAACTGCTCCGGCGACGACAGCCATTGATTGACGGTCTGGCCTTCCAACCGGCAATAGTCGGAATGCATGTGCTGACCAAACGGGCGCTTGCGCTCAAGCATGCTCAGCAACTCGCCGTACAGGTCGAACGATTCGATGATCTCGCGACTGCCCTGCCCCAGATCGTTGAGCCGATAACCCAGCGCAACCCTGCGCAGAAAGTCTTCGCGGTCGGCTTCCACCGGCAACAATTGCAGCACCGACTGCACGGCCTTTTGCGCGTGGCCGGTGCTGGCATTGTCGATGGTCACGTGCAGGGTGAAGTAATACGGATCGATGCCCAGCTCACTGAGTTCATAGGCGCTGATCAGCAAGTGCAGCGGCAGTTGTTCATAGCCGAGGTTGTAGCCGATCACTTCCGGCAAAAAATCGTCGCTGCAATAACCCAGCGCCAATTGCACCGCACCTTGCAAGTAACGCTCGTCCGGGATGAACGGATTGTCCAGCAAGCCCTGTTCGGCGAGCAGCTTGCGGTATATCACCACATGATTTCGCGCCGGGTTGCCCTCGCCCAACTCTTCCAGATAAGTGCAAATCAGCCCTTCGAAACGCGGGTCATGCCAGTGCCGCAGCAGTCCATACAGCCACGCGCCGTCCACCAGTTTGGTCGGGGCAACGGCTTGCAGGAAATACAACGCGTGCGCCTTGTTGGTAAAGAACTGCCGCGGTCCGCCGTCCTTGCGCTGTTGCAGGTAATCGGCGTATTGGCGTGCTACATCGGCGCAGTGTTGTTCGACAAAGGTTTGCAGTGTCGACAGGTCTTGCGGCATGTCTTCAGGCAGGTCCGCGGCCTGCGCCAGTTGAGCCTTGAGAAAGGATTGGGCGAGTGCACGCTGGTGTTCGATATCGTCGCTCAGCAATAACTGTTCGTAGACAGGTTTCAGGCTCCCGGCGGTCAGGATCGCGCATTGGGCAGCCCGCTGGGATTCAAGTCGTGTCAGGGCAGTCATGGGGTCGTCTCTCGGTCTGAGGCCAGTGGCAGGACGCTGAATCAGCACGTCTCTACCTCAGCAGAGCGACCCCTCAGGAAGAAAATTCCATCCGTGTTGAAATCGCCCGGACAGACGGGCTTGTGGCACGGCACCCGGTACCGGATCGAGTGAATATACTCAGCGGGTGTGGTCTCATCCTTCGGAGAGCAATCATGCGAACGATTCATGTCATCGAGTCCGACAAAAAACCCGACCCGGTCAGTGTCGTGGGTGAGGCCATCACCATTCTTGCGGGCGGGGATCTGAGCAAACCTTTTGAAATGCATATCCAGGAAGGCGTGCAAGGCGGTGGGCCGCCCGCGCACTTTCATCCATGGGACGAAGCGTTCTACGTGATTGACGGGCAGGTGGAAGTGACCGTTGCGGGCAAGGCCACCACCCTTTCCCCCGGGGGTTATGTGCATATTCCCGCTGGGACTATTCATGCCTACAAGAACATCAGCGCGACGGCGAAGATGATCGGCGTAGTGTCTGATCCGCGTGGTGGCGAGTTCTTTGCCGCACTGGATCAGCTCAAAGTGCCGCAGGATTTGCCGCAGATATTGGCAATCGCCGAGCGCTTCGGCGTTACGTTTTTGGTGCCGAAAGCCCCCATGACCTCGTAGGCGTTGATCGTTCCCACGCTCCGCGTGGGAACGCCTCTCGGGACGCTCCGCGTTCCATCCACGATGCCAGAGCCTTACCCGGCAACTTGGTGACGCAAAGCGCAGAAACGATCATCAGGCCACGCCACCTTTGGCCTGTTGCTCCAGATGCACTTGCAGGTCCGGATCGATGTTCAGCGCCGCAGCCAGTTCATCCAGATAGCGACGTTCGGCGTCCTGCTGATCGTCCACCAGCATCACACTGGCCAGGTACATTTCCGCCGCCATGCCGGAATCCGTGGCCGACTGCGCCACATCGGCGGCGTCCAGCGGCCGTGCGACTTCGTCATTCAGCCATTGCTGGAGTTCCGGATCGTCGGTGTGGCGGCCGATTTCGGTGCTGATCATCTGTTTCTCGGCGGCATCAATCCGGCCATCGGCCTTCGCCGCCGCAATCAATGCCCGAAGAATCGCATGGCTGTGGTCCTCGACTTCCGGGCCGGACAACAGGTCGACAGTGCGCGGTGCCGGTTGCGGCGCCGAGGCCTGGCTGCGTTGCCAGGCTTGATAAGCCTGGAATGCCATCATTCCGAGCGAAGCCAGTGCCGCGTAGTTCGTGCCGCCAGCCGAGCGGGTCCGGGTCGAACCACCCATGGTTGAGCCACCGCCCAACAGCCCACCGAGCAAACCACCCAGGCCACCGCCTCCGGCGCTTGACCCGGCGCTGCCGCCCAACAGGCCGCCGAGCAACCCACCGAGACCACCTTGGGCCGACGCGCCACCGCCACCCTGTTGCGACATTGAGCCTTGACCGGCCCGCAGTAGTTGTTCGAGCAGATCGCTGGTGTTCATGAGATGTCCTCATCAGTTGGGGTGATCCAGTCAGGCAACGATAGTCCTCGCCGACGAATGCGCCACCACCGTTTGGCTTTATTACCCCCGAATTGATCCGGGGTATTTTTTTTCAGCCCAGCTAAGATTTACAGATGGTGAACCTTATCCCCGGATACCCGGTCGATACATGCAACCTGACTTGGTTTGCCGACACCCCCGATTGAAGGGGTGATAACAGGCTTGCTTCACTTTCTGGAGAATACTCCCGTGATATCGACCCTACACATCGCCAGGCTCAAAGCATGGGGCGCCCATGGCTTTACAGCCACCGGCGTGGTCACTGCCTTCCTCGCAACCCTCGCCCTGCTGGAAAACCAGGCGACAAACTGCCTGCTGTGGCTGGGCGTCGCCCTGATCGTCGATGGGCTGGATGGCGCGTTGGCGCGCAAGGTCAATGTCCAGTCGGTATTGCCAAGTTTCGATGGCTCGATTCTCGATCTGGTCATCGACTACCTGACGTACGTGTTTATCCCCGCCCTGTTCATTTATCGTTACATCCCCTTGCCGGACTACACGCTGCTGCTGTCCGTCTCGCTGATTCTGGTCTCGTCGCTGTTTTGTTTCTGCAACGTCAACATGAAGAGCAAAGACAACTACTTCCAGGGCTTCCCCGCCGCCTGGAACGTGGTTGCCCTGTGCCTGTACATCATCGCTCCGCCGCCGTGGATCACTTTTCTCGCGATCATCGGCCTGGCGCTGTTGACCGTGACCCGGATGAAGTTCCTCCACCCGTTCCGCGTGCGCAAGTTCATGCCGATCAACATTGCCGTGACGGCGATCTGGCTGCTGTGCAGCTTGTCGCTGGTGGTCAACCATCCAGTGATCAACCCGCTGGTAATGGGGCTTTGGCTGCTGATGTCGGCTTACTTCCTGGGGATTTGCATCTGGCGCACGGCGCTGGAGTGGTTCGAAAGCTCGCGGTAATAAAGGAAGGTAGAGCATGCCCATCCATATCGTGCGCCTCGGTTCACCGCGCGCAGCCAATGAAGGCCTGCGCCTGGGCACGGTGCGGCGTCCGCCGCGTGGCGTGCCGAAAGCCGAGTTCGCCAGCCGTGATTTTTATGACGTATGGCAGCCGTTGCTGTCTCCCAGCGCCGAGCTGGTCGCAGAAGCCAAAGCGGCGGAAGACGACAAGGCGTGGGAAGTGTTCAAGCGCAAGTTCAAGAGCGAAATGAACCACCCAGCGCCCAGTCAGTTGCTCGATTTGCTGGCGGCGTTGTCCCATCAAACGTCACTGGCCATTGGCTGTTATTGCGAAGAGGAAGCGCATTGCCATCGTTCGGTATTGCGGGAGTTGTTAGAGGCGCGAGGTGCTCAGCTCAACTAGTCGCTCGCTACGGCGACATTGACCGTTCAAGATCGACTTAGGATTTTGGCAAAGACACAAGGATTGGGGTCTTCAAATGAATAACCAGATTCGACTCGCTACCCCTGACGATGCGGCAGCCATCAGCCAGATCATCATTCAATCACTGCGCCAGTCCAATGCTCGGGACTACCCGCCCGACGTCATCACCCAGGTAGAGAAAAGCTTTTCTCCCGAGGCCATCCTCGCCCTGTTAAACCAACGCCAGGTCTTTGTCGCCACCCACGATAAGCGTGTAGTCGCCACGGCCAGTCTTGATCAAGACGTTGTACGCAGCGTATTCGTAGACCCAGACCATCAGGGCCGCGGACTCGGCAGGCAGTTGATGGCGACCCTTCAATCGGTCGCCCAAGCCGCAAATATCGAGGTACTGCGCGTCCCCTCTTCCATCACCGCAGAAACCTTTTACTTCAAGCTGGGTTATCGAAAAATCCGCGACGAGTTTCACGGGGCCGAGCGTACGATCATCATGGAGCGGCGTTTGCCGACGTCAGTTCAACAGGGCTGACATTCAAATCAAGTAGGAGTCGATCGATGCGCATCGCCTTGCTGTCAGACATCCATTTGTCCGTCAACGCGTTACCTTTTCCCGATGTGGATGCTGACATTGTCGTTCTCGCCGGAGACATTTCCCGTCCGGCTGCGGCCATTGAGTGGGCCAAATCGTGCCCTCTTCCGATCGTGTACGTGGCTGGGAATCACGAGTTTTATGGCAGTGACCTGATTTCTACCTACGAACAGTTGAACAGGTTGTCGCAAGGGACACGGATCCACGTATTGGAACGTTCGGAGCATGTCCACGACGGCGTGCGGTTTTTGGGTTGCACCCTTTGGTCCGACTATCGTCTTTTCGATTCTGCAGAAGATCGGGCACGGGGTGTTGATCTGGCTACGAAGCTTATGCGGGACTACACCCACATAAAAATCTCGCCCGATTTTCCAGACCTGTTCACTCCGGCAGTTTCACAACTGGTTTTTTTGCAGACAGTCGCCTGGCTGGAAGACTGCTTCACCCGCGACAGAACGACGCCCACGGTGGTGGTTTCGCATTTCGCACCGACACGGTTGAGCATAAGCCCGCTATTCGAGAATTCACCGATCAACGCGAGTTTTGTTTCAGACCTCGAAGAACGGATCAACGTCTGGCAGCCGGCGCTTTGGCTGCATGGCCATACCCATGGAAGCTTTGACTATGCGGTGGGCAAAACCCGGGTCATTTGCAATCCCCGGGGTTATGCAAAAAATGGCGTTAATGAAAACCCGCAATTCAATGATTCATACGTAATTGACCTGGATGTCTGAGGCAACACGGCCCTGCTTCCTGCACGCCGGATCGAGAAAGCCGAGCAAGGCCTGCCGGGTGTCATGCAAGGCCGCCGGGTGTTCCATATCGAGGAAATGCCCGGTGTTCCTGATGGTGTGGAAGCTGGCCTGAGGGGCGTGATCGGCAAAAATCCGGGCGTCTTCTACCGAGGTGTACTCATCCCATTCGCCGTTGACAAACAGCAGCGGAATTTCAATGGCATTGGCACAGGCGACATAGCAATGAGTGTTTTGAGTCAGCACCTCATTGACGTGGAAATGCATCTGCCGGTACTCGTGTTCGGCCAGGCTGCTGACATGGCGGTCATTAAAGCGTTTGAACAGCGATGGCAGGTGCTTGCCGATCGTGCTGTTGATCAAGCGACTGACATTGAGGCGGTCACACGCCTGGAGATGGTTCAGGCCGCGCTCCAGGTAATCGCGCATCGGCGCATTGACCCGTGCTGCGAATGAACCGATCACCGCTTTCTCGATACGTCGCGGCTGCTGGGCCAGCGCCAGCAAGGTCGCCGCACCGCCCCAGGAAAAGGACAGCACATGGTGTGCACAAAAGTGTTCGATCAACTCCAGCAGGATCGCTGCCTCGTCTTCCTTTCGGATCGGTTCGCCGTGGAGGTTGTGTTGCTTCGACTGACCGGCGTAGGGCTGGTCGTAAAGGACCACGTTGAATCGTGGTTGCAGGTAACGCACCGTTTGGGCAAAGGATGCTGTTGTTGCCAGTGAGCCGTTGACCAGAATGATGGTCTTGTTAGCGGCTGTGTTGAGATAGTGCTCGGTATGAACCTTGTACTTCCCGCAGATCTCGACGATGGCAGTTTTCGGCATCATGTAACTTTTCCTTGTACCAATTTGAGCTAAGCGCACAGCATGACGGTGCCCGTACGGCCTCCGTGACTACATAGTCACAGACTGACCACTGATTCAGAGTTAAGCAGGGATTTCCCCGTCTGCAAGAACCCAGACGCGTTAGTTCGGATGCCGTCGCGCCGGCACTGGACAAAAAAAAACCGAAGCCCCTAAAGGCTTCGGCTGTTTTTTTCGATCTGTTTTCAAAAGGCAGTGGCTGTCATCAATCGTTAGACGGTGGATTGCACGACTGCCGTTTGCCGCCCCTTGAACGCCAACGAAAAACACAAAAATACTGCCAACGCGAACCCGGCCGGGAACAGCCAGATGCTTTTCCAGTCATGGCTGCCCGCCAACGCGTAGTGATCGGTTACTTGTCCCGCGACCCAGAAGCCGATCAGCATGCCCAGGCCGTAGGTCGCCAGGGTAATCAGGCCCTGGGCAGAGCTTCTGAAGTGTTCCGACGCTTTGGCATCGGTGTAGATCTGGCCCGAGACGAAGAAGAAGTCGTAGCAAATGCCGTGCAGGGCGATGCCGGTGAACAGCATAAAGGCCAGGTCGCCATTGTTACCGTAGGCGAACAACAGGTAGCGCAAGGCCCACGCCAGCATCCCCACCAGGAGCGCGATTTTGATGCCGAAGCGCTGAATGAACAGCGGCAGGAGCAGCATGAACAGCACTTCCGAGACCTGACCGATGGCCATTTTCGCAGTGGGGTTGGTCATGCCGATGTCCGCCAGGAACGGATTGGCATTCTGGTAATAAAACGCCAGCGGGATGCAGATCAAAATGGAAGCAATGAAGAACACCAGGTAGCTGCGATCCTTGAGCAAGCCCAAGGCATCCAGCCCGAGCATTTGCTTGAGGCCGCCGCTGCCGGACTCTGGCTTCAGAGGTGCAGTGCGCGGCAAGGTGAAGCTGTAAAGGCCCAGAACCAGAGACGCCATCGCCGACATCAGAAAGGTATTGCGCAACCCGCCTGTTGAAATCGCGGCTTGAGAGTCCCAGGCAAACACAAAACTGATCACCACACCGGCCACAATCCAACCAACGGTGCCCCACACGCGGATGCGCGAAAACTCCAGGGCCGGGTCGCTCATCTGCCGGAACGCGACCGAATTGACCAATGCCAGGGTCGGCATGTAGATCATCATGTAGGCCAGTACGAACGGATAAAACGTGCTGAAATCCGGCGCTCGATAAAGCTGATACAGCAACACCGCGCCTACCAGGTGCAGCACGGCGAGGATGCGCTCGGCATTGAAGAAACGGTCGGCGATCAAACCGATCACAAACGGCGCGATGATCGCACCCCAGGACTGGGTCGAGAACGCCATGCCGATCTGCCCGCCGCTGGCGCCCAGATCACTAGCGAGGAAGGTACCGAGGGTGACGAACCATCCGCCCCAGATAAAGAATTGCAGGAACATCATGGCGCTTAATCGCGCGGTCATCAGGGTCATAACAGTCACCGACTTATTGTTTTTGTTTTTGGAGAGTGGAACCAACAGCGTTTTATTCAGGCAGCGGGCAAACCCAGCAGGCGACGATTGAAACCTTCGTCGGACGTCACGCTGGCGAAATCGTCGAAAGCCTTTTGTGTCTTGTTGATCATGTGCTGCTCGATGAACGCCGCTCCTTGCGCGGCCCCCTGTGCCGAATCCTTCAAACAACACTCCCACTCCAGCACGGCCCAACCGGCAAAGTCGTACTGGGTCAGTTTGCTGAAGATCGATTTGAAGTCGATCTGGCCATCGCCCAGGGAACGGAAGCGGCCCGGTCGGTCGACCCATGCCTGATAGCCGCCGTAGACCCCCGAACGGGCATCGGGCCGGAACTCGGCGTCCTTGACGTGGAACATGCGGATGCGGTCGTGGTAGCGATCGATGAACCCCAGATAGTCCATTTGCTGCAGCAGCAGATGACTGGGGTCATACAGAATGGCGGCGCGTGGATGATGATTGACCGCCTCCAGGAAACGCTCGAACGAGGCACCGTCGTGCAGGTCTTCGCCGGGGTGGATCTCGTAGCACAGGTCGACGCCGGCCTCTTCGAAACACTCGAGGATCGGCAACCAGCGCTTGGCCAGTTCTGCAAAACCCTGTTCGACCAAACCGCTCGGCCGCTGCGGCCAAGGGTAGAGATACGGCCAGAGCAACGCGCCGGAAAAGGTTGCATGGGCCTTCAATCCCAACCGCTGACTGGCGCGGGCCGCCAGCTTCAATTGGTCGATGGCCCATTCGGTCCGCGCCTGCGGCTGACCGCGCACATGCGCCGGCGCAAAGTCATCGAACAAGGCATCGAACGCCGGATGCACCGCGACCAGTTGGCCTTGCAAGTGCGTCGACAGCTCACTGATTTCGACGCCCGCCTGAGCACAGGTGGCTTTCAATTCGTCGCAATAATCCTGACTGTCGGCGGCGCGCGCCAGGTCGATGTATTGCGTGCCCAACGTGGGTAACTGAATGGCCTTGTACCCTTGGGACGCCGCCCAACGAGCAATATTGGCCAACGTATCGAATGGTGCTTCAGCGGACATGAACTGCGCCAGGAAAATGCCTGGACCACGCAAGCCCGTCGAGGGTTGGGATGTAGGGTTCACGGGGGAATTCTCCAGGTTCATGGATGGCAGACCAGTTCGGTCCACTTGTTGTCGCCACGATGGTTGGCGATCACGGTTTCGATGAAAGCCATGCCGCGCAATCCCACTTCGATGCCCGGCACACCGGGGGCCTCATTGCCTTTGAGGTTGCTGCGGATCGCGCTGGCGAAGTCGCCGTAGAGGTTGGCCATGGCCTCCAGATAACCTTCGGGATGTCCGGCGGGCAGACGCATGCGTCGGTTCGCGGCTTCGCACAACCAGGGTTGACCGACACCGGAACGCAGGGTGCGCAAGGGTTGATCGATGGCGCGATGAATCAGGCTCGACGGTTCTTCCTGACGCCATTCCAGCCCGCCCTTGTCGCCGTAGATACGGATCTTCAACGGATTCTCTTCGCCAGCGCAGACCTGGCTGGCGATCAATACACCGCTCGCGCCGTCGGCCATCTTGAACAGCATCGCCGCGTCGTCGTCCAGTTGCCGGCTTGCAAGGTGCGTATTCAACATCGCACACAGGTGCTTGATCGGTTGGTCTGCGACGAATTCGGCCAATGAAAAGGCATGGGTGCCGATATCGCCAATGCAGCCGCCCAGCCCCGACTGTTCGGGCAGATCGCGCCAGCCCGCCTGCTTGTTGCCCTGCCCGGCCACATCCTGACTGAGCCAGCCTTGGGGATACTCGACGATGACCTTGCGCACCGTGCCGATCACGCCGTCGCGGACCATTTGCCGAGCCTGCCAGACCATCGGATAACCGAGGTAGGTGTGAGCCAATCCATAGAGGCGGTCGCTGCTCTCCAGCAGTTTCTTGAGAGGTAACAGCTCGGACAGATTCAGCGCCGCGGGTTTCTCGCTGAACACATGAAACCCTGCACTCAGCGCCCGAGTGGCAATCGGCGCGTGCAGGTGATTAGGGGTGACGATGACGAGCAGTTCCATGCGCCGATCGGCGGGCAGTGCGCGCTCGGCATCGAGCATCTGCTGCCAGTCGCTGTAGCAGCGCGAAGCGGACAATCCCAGCGCCGCGCCTGTAGCCTGGTTGTTGCGGGCGTCTCGGCTGAACGCACCGCACACCAATTCAAAACGACCATCGAGCCCGGCGGCCTGACGATGAGCCTTGCCAATGAAGGCACCCTCGCCGCCTCCGACAAAGCCCATTCTTATTTTTGCCACTGGAACGTTCATCGCGACTTTTCTCTGTTTGAGGCACTACACATCTTTTTGGCCCCCCGTAGCAGCTGCCGAACCTGCGAGGCTGCGTTCGACTGCGAAGCAGTCGTCAAATCAGTTTGCGGGCGCTTTCAGGCAAACCGCGTATGCAGGCCTGGCGAGGACTTCGTCCTCGAACGCAGGCTCGGCAGCTGCTACAGACTTAGCCCTGTGTAGATACCTATGCTGTTTGGGCACTTAAACTCCGTGGCGATGTAACCGGTTACATCGCCACGGAAATTTAGGCCCTGTTGCGCGAGGTGTCAAACCCCGGATTAATATCGACGAACATTTCAGGGCACGCTCGACTTGCGCTAAGCTCGCCAGCCGCACAGTTCGACAACGAGGTGGTCTTGTCCAATATCCGTGAAGTCGCCCGGCTTGCCGGCGTCTCGGTGGCCACGGTCTCCAGAACGCTGAAATCGCCTGAGCGCGTGCTCCCCGACACGCGGGACAAGGTCAACGCCGCCGTGGAAAAGGCCGGTTATCGGCCGAACCTGATGGCGGTGCAGTTTCGCTCACGCAGGACGGGCAACCTGGTGATTCTGGTCCCGGCCATCGCCAACACGTTTTTCGCCCGGGTGATCAGCGGTGCCCAACAGGCTGCCCAGGCCGCCGGGTACCGACTGCTGCTGTGCGACACCCAGGGCCGAGAGGAAATCGAACGGGAATTCGCCGAGCTGGTGTACGCCCATCAGGCCGATGGCGTGATTCAACTGCGCGCCTACGACCCTTTTGAAGCGCCCTTCCCCAGCGCCGAGTTACCGCCCATCGTCAACGCCTGTGAGGTGATTCAAGGCGGCCGCCATCCCACGATCAGCCTCGACAACCGCGCAGCAGCCAAGGCCATGACCGAGCATTTGATAGAACTGGGCCACCGCCGGATTGGTCTGATCAAGGGCCCGAAAAGCAGCCCGCTGACCCGCGATCGTGTGGCCGGTTATCAGGACGGCTTGCGCCAGGCCGGCATCGCCTCCGATCCCGCTCTGATCTGCCACGGTGATTTCAGTTTGAAGGCCGGTGATGACGGTGCAGCAGCGATGCTGGCGCTGGCCGACCGTCCCACCGCGCTCTTTTGCGAAAACGACGAAATGGCCATCGGCGCGTTGAAGCGCATCAAGCAGCAAGGCTTGCGGGTACCCGAGGATATTTCACTGGTAGGTTTCGACGACATTCCCTTTGCGGCGTATTGCGATCCCCCCCTGACGACCATCGCGCAACCCGCCGAAGTCTTCGGCCAGAAAGCCGTCGAAATGCTGATTGCCTTGATTGAGAAGAAACCGATTGCGCAACGTCATGTGGTATTGCCGTTTGAACTGACGTTGCGCAATAGCACGGCAAGGGTCAACGAGCGCTGAACGATTTTGGGGGCTACTTGCCGCCCCCCCATTGCTACTTGACCAGGCGCTTTTCCTTGGAAGGCCTGTAGCCGAAGTAAGAGCTGTAACACTTGCTGAAATGGCTGGGCGATACAAAACCACAAGCCACCAATACGTCCACCTGGGACAGTTCGGTGTGCTGGAGCAGTCGACGCGCCTCGGTAATCCGCAATTCCATGTAATACCGTTGCGGCGTCGTGCCCAGTTGCTCCTTGAACAAGCGCTCGAGTTGACGACGCGAACGGCCGGCGTAAACCGCCAGTTGCTCCAGTTCCAGAGGCTCTTCGAGGTTGGCATCCATCAGCTTCACCACCTCGCGTAATGGCGCGCTCACACAGATATTTTCAGTCGGTTTTATGCGCCGATAACGCGACTCCTCGAAAGCCAGGATGTCTTCAATCCCCTCGACAAGGGCTTTGTCGTGCAAGCTTTTGATCCAGTCCAGCGCCATGTGGAACGCCCCGGAAGGACTGGAGGCCGTGAGCCGGTCTCGATCGATGACGTAGGGTTCACTGGTGACATGCGTCGCCTTGGAGATTTCCGCGAGCGCGGGGCGATGTTCGGGGTGAATCGCGCAGCGATATCCGTCAAGCAAGCCTGCCCTCCCCAGGAACCATGCGCCATTCCACAACCCGGCCAGAATGACGCCCTGGTCTGATGCGGCCCTCAACAGGGAGATGAGTTCATCCGTCGCTTTGAGTTCTGTCCTGTAGCCGCCGCAAATGACCAGCAGGTCCAGCTCCTGGATCGTTGAGCCAACGAAACGGCCATCCGGGCGGATGACCAGGCCCAGGTCACTGATGACTTCTTCATCGGTCAAGCCGAACGTTCGGGAAGAGAACAATCCGGGTCGCAGAAGATTCGCGGTGACAATCGTATCCAGTGCTTGCGTGAATGCGGGCAGCGAGAAATGCTCAAGCAGCAGAAATCCTGCCCGGACCACCTGCGTCTTCTCGTTGGGGTTCTCATTCAGATAGCGGAGATTTTTCCCCTTCATGCCCCCGCTGAATTGGCGTCGCTCGATCAATGTTCGGCCTGCTCGGTTACGTTACCCAACCTGTCGTTGAGTGCGTTGATAAACCTCAATGCTAACTGTAGAGGTTTCAAAACCACTAGCGCCATTTTGCGCCTAAACGATAGCGGGATACCCATCGACACTATCGGGCCAACGGGTCAACACCTCGAAGCCGTCGTCAGTGACCGCGACCATATGCTCCCACTGAGCCGAGAGTGAATGGTCCTTGGTGACCACGGTCCAGCCATCAGCCAGGGTTTTCACATGGCGTTTGCCAGCGTTCAACATGGGTTCGATGGTGAAGATCATGCCGGTTTGCAGTTTCAGCCCCTGGCCGGGGAAGCCGTAGTGAAGGACCTGCGGCTCATCATGATAGATCTTGCCGATACCGTGGCCGCAGTACTCGCGCACGACGCTGAACCCGTCTCTTTCGGCTACCTTCTGAATGGCATGGCCAATGTCACCCAGCGTCGCGCCGGGGCGGACCACGCGAATACCGGCACACATTGCTTCATAGGTCGTCTCTGCCAGACGTCGGGCATCCGGGCCGGGCTCACCCACGAAGTACATGCGGCTGGTGTCGCCGTACCAACCCTCCTTGATCACGGCAATGTCGATATTGACGATGTCGCCATCCTTGAGTGGTGTGGCCGAAGGAATGCCATGACAGACCACTTGGTTGACCGATGCGCACACGGTTTTCGGGAACCCGTGATAGCCGACATTGCCTGGAATGGCTTTCTGCACGTTGACGATGTAATCGTGACAGAGCCGGTCAAGTTCGTCGGTGGTGACCCCCGCTTTGACATGCGGAGCAATCATGGCCAGGACCTCGGCGGCCAGCGTGCCCGCCACACGAGACATGGCTATTTCTGCCGGGGTATTGAGCTTTACATAGGCCTTCATGGCTTGGCTCCTGATGCTGCATCAACCTGGGCGTTTTGCGAAAAATCGGCGAGTGCGCACAGCTGTTTCACATCGAGACCGCCCGCCAGTTCGGCACGAATCAGCACACGGCAGATGTCGCTGTGGTCCAGGTTTGGATGCAACTCCGCAAGCATCCCGATGCGCATCCAGTGCTCGGCCTGGGCGTTGATCGAGCGACTCAACGCATCGCTGGCGACGCGCAGATTCTCATGCATGGCTTCTGAAATTTTTACGATACCCACTGATCAATCCAATATGAAATGTATATGAACCGTATATTAATCGCTCATCGTGTGAAATTGCAATTTCACGACTGACCGCCACGCCAGAAGCGCACGACGGCATAAGAAGTAACTGGTTGACAAGCAGTCCGGCTTCAATAGCTGAGGGAATGAAGTGCTGAGCAATCATCGTTTGTACGCCTACTCGATGATGCTCAGAATTCGTGGCGCAGACGTTAGCCGTTGTTCTTCCAATTGATCGAGTCCGTACCTGTCAGAAAGAGCGCGATTCCCCCTTTCACACCGCACCATTCGACTCAGGAGATAACAATGAATAAAACCATTTCTCGTCGTAGCGGAGGTCAGATTTTAGTGGATGCCTTACGCATCCATGGCGTCAAAAGAGCGTTTTGTGTTCCGGGAGAAAGCTACCTCGCGGTGCTCGATGCATTGCATGACGTGCAAGAAGAAATCGATCTGGTGGTGTGCCGCCAGGAAGGTGGGGCGGCCTATATGGCAGAAGCCTACGGCAAGCTCACTGGCGAGCCAGGCATCTGCTTCGTGACCCGAGGCCCGGGTGCAACGAACGCTTCGGTTGGCGTTCACACGGCGTTCCAGGATTCATCGCCGATGATTCTGTTCATTGGCCAGGTCGCTCGCGATCAGCAGCATCGCGAAGCCTTTCAGGAAGTTGATTTTCGCCAGATGTTTGGCCCCTTGGCGAAATGGGTCGTGCAAATAGACGACACCCGCAGAATTCCCGAACTGATCAGCCAGGCGTTCCACCGAGCGGTCAATGGCAGGCCTGGGCCTGTAGTGGTCGCCCTGCCGGAAGACATGCTGACCGAAATGGCGGAAGTCAGTGATGCCGGGCCTTTCAAACGCGTATTGATGACCCCGGCAGCCGAGCAAATGGCCGCCATGCAGCAATTGCTTGAACGCTCAGAGCGGCCATTGATGGTGCTGGGTGGCAGCGGTTGGGACACCCAGTCGGTGCACGACATCCAGCTGTTTGCTGAACAGCAGAACATCCCGGTTGCCGCCTCCTTTCGCTGCCAGGACCTGTTCGACAATCGACACCCGAACTATGTCGGTGATCTTGGTTTCGCCGCGTCAGCGCAGCTGTCCTCAGCGATAAAAAACGCCGACCTGCTGTTGGTCGTGGGCTCCAGAATGGGTGAGGTTTCAACGGGCGGGTATGCGATCCTGGACATCCCGGTACCGAAGCAAACCTTGATCCATGTTCACCAAGGCATCGAGGAACTGGGACGGGTTTACCAACCTGCGTTAGCGATCAACAGCAGCATGTCGACCTTTGCCCAATCAGCCGCAAAACTTCCTGCGGTGACCAGCCCGGTAAAGAGTGAATGGACGCGCACCCTGAACAAAAACTACCGCGAAAACCTGCAACACTCGCCCTCCCCTGGCGATGTGCAAATGGCCGAAATCATTGAATGGTTGAATCGCAGACTTCCAGACGATGCAATCCTGACCAATGGCGCCGGCAACTACGCTGTCTGGCTTCAGCGTTTCTATCAGTTCCGCCAGTACCGCACTCAGTTAGGCCCTACCAATGGCTCCATGGGCTACGGCGTTCCTGCTGCGGTGGCGGCCAAACTGACGTGCCCGGATCGGGTGGTGGTTTCATTTTCCGGAGATGGCTGTTTCTTGATGAACGGTCAGGAGATAGCGACAGCAGCGCAATATGGCGCCCATGTGGTTTTCATTGTGATCAACAACGGAATGTACGGAACCATCCGAATGCACCAGGAGCGCAATTACCCTGGACGCGTGTCAGGCACTGAACTGCTCAACCCGGATTTCGCCGCACTGGCCCAAGCCTATGGGCTGCATGGCGAGGTAGTCACCGCCACGTCGGAGTTTGCCCCAGCGTTTGAACGCTGCCTTGGCATGTCCCGGCCATCCTTGATTGAGGTCAGGGTCGACCCTGAAGCCTTGACCCCTCGACTCAGCCTGACTCAGATCAGAGAACAATCAAGCAAGAAGTAACCCGTTTCTTGGGTTTTGGGCGCCTGACTCACGATTGAGCAGGCGTCTTTTTTGAGCTTGTGACTCATCAGTTCATCGACCTGTCCCACCTACAACAGCAGTCGATCAATGGCCTGAACAGCATGCATCCGCAACGACAAACCCTGCACAACGAACTGCACGCGCGTCCGTCACTGTATTTCGACGAACCGGCCCATGTGTTTCATCTGGCCTTCCTTGGCGGGGAGCCGCAGTGCAACGCGCTGCTGGAGCGCTGCTGCCCGACGCCGATCGATCCTCATGCTGCCCAGGGCATCACCCGACTCGATGGCCACGCCCTGAAATGGGAACGCCACGCCGAGTTCTTCACCCTGACCCTGGTGGTCACTTCATCCAGCGATGACCTGTCCTGGACATCACTGCCCGAGGTGCTGGCGCAAAAGATCGATGCGCATTTGCCGCAGCTGATCAACTCGGTGCAGATCGTCGTGCGTGGCGAAGCCGGCCTGGACCTCGCCAGCTACGGCTTCAAGGACCCGTGTGGTTCCTGCGTGGGCGGTGGCGATGCGGTGGTCTGGAGCGATTTTCGTCTCAGCGAGGACGGCAACAACCACATCCTGTTCATCAACCGGCGCCTCAATGCTTACCGCCAAGGGCGGATGATCCGTCGTTTGCTGGAAATCGAAACCTACCGCATGATGGCCTCGTTATCGTTGACCACGGCCAAGACCTTGAGCGCGCAACTCGATGTCTTTGACAAGACCTTGGTCACCCTCTCCGAGCGTAACGCCGACGCTGACAGCGGCAACGCAAAAGCCCTGCTGGCGGACATCTCCAACTTGTCAGCCCAAGTGGTCAGCAGCACCGCGAAAACCCGCCACCGCTTCAGCGCCACCCAGGCCTATGCCCAACTCGTGTACGAGCGTCTGGGCGAATTGCGGGAAAGTCACGTCGGCGATTGCCAGCGTCTGGGGGTGTTCATCGAACGGCGCTTCAAACCCACCGTCAGATACTGCACCGCCACCGAACAACGCCTGGAGCACCTGGCCAAAAGCGTGGCCAACCTGGGCGACCTGTTGCAAGCCCGGGTCCAGGTGGAAATGGAAGAACAGAACTCGGAAATTCTCAAAAGCCTCAACGCCCGCGCCGATGCCCAGATCAAGATCCAGCGCGCCGTGGAAGGCCTGTCGATCATCGCCATCACTTACTACCTGCTGAACCTGCTCAAGCTCGGCTACTCAGGGTTGCACCTGCTCGGCGCCGAGGTGGCCCCGCGAGAGGCAATGCTGGCGATGACGCCCCTCGCGATTGCGATCCTTGCGCTGATTATTTTCCGCATCAAGAAAGTCAAAGAGCACTGATACGGTGAGTCGCAGGGAAGCGCCATCCCCCATCAGGACGGGAACAGGTCCAGTGTGCGCTCGACCTCTTGAATGTCGATCTTGAAGCCATCGCCCTCTGGCGTTCCGACCACAAAGCCAAAATTCTGGTGGTCGCGATCCGTCAGGTACTTGAAGTAGCTGACGAAACGGTTCGGTGGCTGCAGTACCAGCAACGAACCACCCTGCGGCAGTACATTCACACCATGAACCAGTTGGCTCCCTTCGACCCCCATCACGATCCGCGCCCCGGCACATGTCGCCACGATGGTCGGCACATCGGTTTTCAAAGGATCGACTACGCGAAACCCTCTGCTTTTGCGCAGATGTTCAGCGAGCTCCCTTTCATTGCGTAAATAGCGCAAGTCACCGTCGCCACCCCGCAGAATGAACACGCCGGGGTGGGACTCATAGCTCACGTGCGACAGGAGTTTTTCGCCCATGGCACGGAAACGTAAATGCCTGCTTTGATTGTTGCTCACATCGTCGAACAGCACGAGTTCACGAAAAAACGCACTGTGCAGGCGAAGCGGTTTCATATCAAACCAGTCCTCATAAGCGGGAGCCTGGGTAAACAGAGGAAACCTGGCAGAGGGCGCGGTGGTTATCGGGACGCCTTCGTTACATGCCAATGAATAGGTCGGGCAGTCTTCCATCAACCACGTACCAAACCATGTATTTCCGTTTTGCGTGCAGTAGGCGGCGCCGCGCTCGATTTCGTTTTCCACGAGAATTCGCGGAAACATACCGGGCTTGAGAGACAGCCAGTGACTTGCATTGTTCTTGTAGAGCGCTCCATCGATCAGCCAGACATCCTTGATCAGGTAGCCACGTGTCGGGCCTTGCACAACGGTGCCCAGCCCTTCCATGGTGCGAGCGGGATGCTCGAAAGGATAAAAGCGCTTTGCCTCCCAGCCTGTGACACGGTCCATTTGATTGGGCAGGAAGAAAGCAGGCGGAGAATACGATGTGCCACCCGGAGCCACGTCCCAGGTTTTCGCCGCCAGGCTTTTCAAGCTGATCTCCGCCTTTCGTGCGAGTCTTTTTCTTGCCATGTACCGGTAGGCGGCAAGGGTCCATTTTTTCCGATTGCCCGTGGTTGAAGTGCTGATTGGCGAGACATTGCTTTCCATGAAAAGTCCTCCCTGCACAACAGGGTCAATAGTCAGACGCGAAGCGCTCTGTTTATTTCAGGCCTGGAAATTGTTCAGCTCGATGCAATCCTTTTCATAATGGGTGGGGTCTGCAAACTGGCATAGCGACTACGCAAGGTTTCGAGAAACTGTTCGCCCGAGTTCCTGGCGCAATAAAGATAAATCTTGTGCAGCCCGCCAAATACCATTTCATGATAACGGCTGGCCACTTCCTCATCGCTTGGCCCGTCCGGCAAGCCAAGGTGAAGGGTCAATTCCTTGCCTTCAACCGCGAATAACGGTGTATCCCAGAGGAATTTGGCCGCCCCTGTCTTGGGCAGCCGGACAAACATGTAAGCGTGGTTGCCCATGGAATCAATATCACCGCCGCGCCTTCTTTTCCATTTCAGAAGTCCGTCATCCGGCCGCGCCAGGCAAAGACCGATGTCGTAATAATCGAAGCCATTGTCTATCGCCCATTCAAGTGCCATGAAGGTGGTAATCGAGTTCACTTCACGCAGTCTTTTGGCATCTGAAAAAATCGCCTCGGTGTATCCGAAACGCAGCGTGCTCCAGTAGCGCTTTCCGCCCCGGGTTATTACACAGCCAAGGTGACAGGCAACGACCTCGTCCTCCAGCATGATCAGGTCGAGCCGGCCGACGGTCTTGGCAATCCTGAAGACCTCCGGCGTGGCAAATTGCGCAGCGTGGATGCCTTGCCTTGCCGTGGCATAAGGTCTAAGCATCTCCCTATCGGCCTTTTCAATGTCTTCGTCCAACAGCGTCTGGACCATTCGGTAGCGCGGCCGGTTCTTGCGGATGTTTCGCCGTAATTCGCTGTCGTATTTTGTGGTGATCTCCTCGACGGATCGCCCCAGCGGTACGACGGCACTCAAATACAGGGGTACAAACAAGGCCCCCGAAGTCGGCATTTCACTCACCACCACTACATGGCTCGACACGCCAGGTTGCGCTTCGACGTCGACAACAGGGGAATCACCTTGGGTCTTTCCCCTGATGAGAAGCTTGGCCATCTCGCGCTTCTTTTTTCTTCCGATATAAAGGATTTCGTAGGGACTTTCGTTCTGCGCTCTGAACCTGGCAATCTCCCAGCGCCAGAAACACGCACGCCCAAGGATGTCTCGCAACCAGTGTGAAGCGTTTCTTATCTCATACCGCATTGAAGGAGATATCAGTTTGCGGATAACGGCCGCCACGTTCTCTTTCATTTCTTCGTCATCCTTTGAGCTTTCTTTGGGGCAGATCAGAAAAAGATCAAGGCGGAACTTCAAAGTGGCGCGCTTAAACCTTGATATAAAAGACATTTATTGATGACGAACGCTCTCACGTTCAGTGACTAGTAAAGTTCAAGGTAGCCACTTTGCAAGCGATATGAAGTGGCGTCAGTTGTCTATTTCATGACGCCAATTTTTCTTCCAGATCCGGTACAAAAATCTCGAACTCAAGCCATGGCATCGAATCCAATGTTCAGGCCAATGGAGGTCATTAAAATGAACAACGATGACAGTGTTAACGACGTCGAATCAGACGAAACGTCAAACGCCGAAACAGATCGTGAGAACAGGGACGCGGGCGCCAAAGAGGCGAATGAAACCGTCACGCCCTCTTCACCCCGAACCCGGGAGCAGGAAGCTGAGGAGCTCAATCGGAAAATAGCGGAGATAGAACGCAAAGTGGCGGACGGTAACTAGCAACACGCCAAGGGCCGTGAGGCCATCATCTGAAGCCCTTCCGTTCCTGTACGTCGTCACGCATTTGCATTGACATTGGACGGGGCTTGACCGGGTTCCGGTGCTACGCTTTTATTTCCTCGAATAGAGAACGAAGCGATGCTCACCGAACCCTCACCCCCCAGACGTTCACGACTGTAGCCATGAAACAGATCCTGATCGGTGGTATCACCGTAGCGCTTATCGGCACGATGACGTATGGGTTTTTCCAATGGAAGATCGTCGAAAGCCAGAAACACGACATGCTGTGCGGAGAAGCCAAGCAGACGCTCAAAGGCGTGGAAATCCGGGCGCGGGCGTTGGCTGCCGGGCTGTCCGTAGAAGCCTATGGCAAGGCTGAAGAAGACGAAGTGGCGACACTCATTGGTGCACTCGACGCCGCCAAGAGCGACGCAGAAGTCGATTCGGTCATAGAGGCTCACGCGGCCACCATCGAAGCAGAGGATGCGGCTATTGACGCCGAGGTTGATACCCGAGGCGATCAGACATTTCTCGAGCAACGACTGGTGAAGCAGCGGATCCCGGTCGACGTCAAGCAAGAACTGCAACGCGCCGCGAAGGCTGTTAGCGTCAGGTGCAGTTAGTAATCAACAGTAGTGCCCTCCTCCACAGCCCCAAGTAACAGTCCCCGATATCCTCGTGCGAGACCAACCCGCCGAACCTACTCCCACAGATTGATCAACGCTTGCGGCACCATCACGAACTTCAGCCCGCGTCCGGTTTGCGGACGGGAGGATGATCATGGTCAATACTTAGAGACTGGATGTACGTCGCACGAGCCGCACGTCGGGCGGCTAATCCACGGGAGGTTCGTCATGTCTGGTCAATCCCGCTTCATGCTGGTTGCATCACCGCTGATGGAACACAGCCCTGCTTTCGACAGGGCCGCTGCGCTGGCCAAGGCCGAAGACGCCGCGCTGCACATCGTCGCCTTCGATTACCTAGAGGGTCTGGCAACCGCCAGCCTGGTCAACGAAAAGGCCCTGGAACAGATGCGCGTGGGCTACGTCGAGCGCCACCGCCAATGGCTTGAGGAACAGGCCCGTCCCTTGCGCAAAATCGGGGTTCACGTCACCACCGAAGTGGCCTGGGTAGAACGTCCGCTGGAAGAAATCCTGATTCACCTCAAGGAACAGCCGATGGATGTGCTGATCAAGGCGCTGGAGCACGAATCCCTGTTGTCGCGGCTGATATTCACCCCGCTCGATGTGCATTTGTTGCGCGAATGCCCGGTACCGCTGCATTTCGTCAGCCACGCCGTGCACGCGCTGCCCCGAAAGATCGTTGCGGCGGTCGACCCCTTTCATCGCGATGACCATTACAAAACCTTCAACGACCGGATCCTTCACGAGGCGGCGAAACTGGCGAGCGCCTGTAATGCCGAGCTCGATGTGGTCTATGCCTATGACCTTTCATCCATCAGTGCCGATGAATTCGGCTTCGACAACGGTTCGGCGTTCTTCTCGTCGGGCAAGGCCAGGACCGTATTCGATTACCAGGAGGACGCCTTCAACGACCTGGCCGAGCGCAACGGCATCGCGCCGGAGCAGAGGCACATGATCATGGGTAACCCGGCCAAGGTCCTCACCCGCTATGCCGACGCCTATGACGTTGATGTGATTGTCATGGGCCGGATTGGCCATCGCGGCATGGGCCGGCTGATCGGCAGCACGGTGGAGCATCTGCTGTACAAAATGCCGTGCAGCGTTTGGGTGGTGTACACCGAGCGGCTGGATGAATAATTGCCCCCCCGACAAAAACACTATCCCTGTGGGAGTGAGCCTGCTCGCGATGGCGGATTTTCAGTCAACATCAATGTTGAATGTAAGGCCCTCATCGCGAGCAGGCTCACTCCCACAGGGGGATAGTGTTGCCAGCTCAACGCCGGGTGATGACTACTTCCAGGTATTCACTCGGCACCACCAGCGATTTTTCTCCCGCTCGGTTCAAGCGGTTCAACAGTTCAGTCAGGTCGTTTTCCAGCGCCTGGGCGCCTTCAGGAGGTAGCGCCGCGAAGGCTTTGTGGACCGGACCGTACCAGGTGCGGAACGTGTCGATGAAATGCGCGGCCGAGCGGTAACGGAAGTTAAAGGTCTTGCGCGCTACCTGGAGCAGGAAGTCTCGTTCGTCGAACTGCGTGCGCAGCCAGGCTTCGGTGCCCCACTGCGAAGGCGGTTGAGCGCCCGGCGGTGGCGGCAGGTGGCGGCCGAGGGTCTTGAACATCTGGCCGACAAAACCTTCGGGCGTCCAGTTGGCGAGGCCGATCCGCCCTCCGGGACGACAGACCCGCGCCAGTTCCGCCGCGGCCTTGGGCTGGTCCGGGGTAAACATCACGCCGAAGGTCGAAAGCACGGCATCGAAGCTGGCATCCTCGAACGGCAAGGCTTCCGCGTCAGCCACTTGAAAGGTCACGTCCAGGCGTTCTGCCCTGGCTCGGTCTTCGCCGCGTTCCAGTAGCGCGGCAACATAGTCGGTAGAGGTGACGTGGCAACCACGGCGCGCGGCAGCGAGCGTCGCGTTACCGTTGCCGGCTGCCACGTCGAGCACCCGTTCATCGCAGAGCAAATCGCAGGCTTCGGCCAGTTGCTCACCGACAATCTGCAAGGTGGTGCCGATCACGGCATAGTCGCCACTGGCCCAAGAGGCCATCTGACGGTTTTTCAAGGCAGTTAGATCAATGGGTGTACTCATGGATTCTTTCTCCGGCGGAGTGGGATCACTGAGCAGGAACCGGCGGATACTGACTCCGCCGTCATGGGATCGATAATGTTCAGGACCGGGGAAACGCTGACGCTGCGCCCGGGATCTCGCGTTCTATAACAAACTTGGGCATGGCAACCTCTCATTCTTTTTATTGATGACAGGGTCGGCAGACCCTGTGTGCCAACTATCGCGCCGGGCAACGCTGGCGTCCTGCCCGATCGTCGGCCAACCCTGCCCGATCGTCTGGAGATTTCACGGGTGGCGCTGTTGATTTACAGGTTCATGCGGCAGGTACGGGGGTTTTGGCGTCAGCCTTGGCCTCTTCGAGCAACTGCTGAATCATCTTCTCCTGAGCCTCGTAGCGGCCTTCACCAAAATGGGTGAAACGCACCTGGCCCTTGGCGTCGATCAGGTAGTGAGCCGGCCAGTACTGGTTGTCGAAATTGCGCCAGATCGCGTAGTTGTTGTCGATGGCCACCGGGTAGGTAATGCCGAGCTTTTTCACCTGATCCTTGACGTTGTCGATGATGCGCTCGAAACCGTATTCAGGGGTGTGGACGCCGATCACCACCAGGCCATCCTTCTCGTATTTCTTCGCCCAGTCCTTCACGTACGGCAAGGTGTGCTGGCAGTTGATGCAGTCGTAGGTCCAGAAATCCACCAGCACCACTTTGCCTTTCAGCGAATCGTTGCTCAGCGCCGGCGAGTTGAGCCATTCGACCGCACCGGACAGCGACGGCATCGGGCCTTGGGCGTTGTCCATGGACGACTCTGCGCTGACCTTGCTGACGAAGTAATCGACGACTTTCGGCACGGTTTCCAGCACGCGTTGCTCAACCGTCGTCAGGCTTTCGGATGAAGTGCCGGCCAGCAGTGTCTTGTCGGCACCGGTAGAAATCACCGCCGCAGCCGCCAGCACCGCAACACCCGTACCCCGACGCAGCCAACCGGTGACCGGGATCGACGATTTCAAGCGATTGACCAGCCCGCGGCCGGCGAAAATCAAGGTGCCCAGGGACAATGCGCTGCCCAGGCCGTACGCCACCAGTAACAGGCTGGTTTGAGCGTTTGCGCCTTGCAGCATGGCGCCCGTGAGGATGACCCCGAGGATCGGTCCGGCGCACGGAGCCCAGAGCAGGCCGGTGGCGACGCCGATCATGACCGAACCCAACGGGGCGGACATTTTGCGGGTGTCTGGATCGAGGCGGTTGCCCAGCGCCACGAAGGGCCGGGCCAGCCAGTCACCGACACGGGCGGAAATCAGCGACAGGGCAAACAGCGCCATTACGATGAGGGCCACGTGACGGCCGGAATTATTGGCGTGTACCACCCACTCGCTGCTGACCACGGCCAGGCTGGAAATCAGGGCGAAAGTCAGGACCATGCCGCCAAGGGTGAGCAGGATCGAGGAACGTGTGCGTTTGACACCGGCGAACAGAAACGGCACGACCGGGAGGATGCAAGGGCTGAGGACGGTCAATATGCCGCCCAGAAAAGCGATGAGAAACATTGGGATCACCTTGAATATAGAGAGGGGGCGACACACC
>NZ_JBOBDO010000041.1:0-27264 GCF_050586665.1 Pseudomonas sp. ES4
CAGGATCAGCACCTTACTGACGGCCCTCATCCGCGTTTCATCGACCACCAAACCCGCCACTCCCTCAACACGCTATACTCCCGCTCTTTTTTCCGGAGCGACGTCATGTCCCTGCCTAGCCTGCGCCTCAAAGCCAACGCCGACCGTCGCCTGCGAAACGGCCACTTGTGGGTCTACAGCAACGAAATCGATGTAGCCGCTACGCCTTTGCACGGTTTCAAGGCCGGCGACCAGGCGATCCTCGAAGCCGCCAGCGGCAAGCCGCTGGGCATCGTTGCCATGAGCCCGAACAACCTGATCTGCGCCCGCCTCTTGTCGCGCGACATCAAGTTGCCGCTGGACAAGTCGCTGCTGGTGCATCGCCTGAACGTCGCGCTGTCCCTGCGCGATCGCCTGTTCGACAAGCCGTTCTATCGCCTGGTCTACGGCGATTCCGACCTGTTGCCAGGCCTGGTGGTCGATCGTTTCGGCGACATCCTGGTGGTACAGATCGCTTCGGCGACCATGGAAGCCCATAAAGAAGACGTGATCGCAGCGCTGACCCAAGTGATCAAGCCTAGCGGCATTCTGTTCAAGAACGACTCCGCTGCCCGTGATGCCGAAGGCCTCAACCGCTACGTCGAAACCGTGTTCGGCCTGGTGCCGGAGTGGGTTGCGCTGGAAGAAAACGGCGTGAAATTCGAAGCGCCCGTCATCCAGGGACAGAAAACCGGCTGGTTCTACGACCACCGCATGAACCGCGCACGCCTGGCACCTTACGCCAAAGGCAAACGCGTACTGGACCTGTACAGCTACATCGGCGGCTGGGGCGTGCAAGCGGCCGCGTTCGGCGCCAGTGAAGTGTTCTGCGTCGATGCATCGGCTTTCGCCCTCGACGGCGTCGAGCGCAACGCCGCGCTGAACGGTTTCGCCGACAAGATGACCTGCATTGAAGGTGACGTGTTCGAAGCCCTGAAAGAGCTGAAAGCCAGCGAAGAGCGTTTCGACGTGATCGTTGCCGATCCTCCGGCGTTCATCAAACGCAAAAAAGACATGAAGAACGGTGAAGGTGCCTACCGTCGCCTGAACGAGCAAGCCATGCGCCTGCTCAGCAAGGACGGCATCCTGGTCAGCGCTTCGTGCTCGATGCACCTGCCCGAGGACGATCTGCAGAACATCCTGCTGACCAGCGCCCGTCACCTGGACCGCAATATCCAGATGCTGGAGCGTGGCGGTCAGGGCCCGGATCACCCGGTTCACCCGGCCATCGCCGAAACCCGCTACATCAAGAGCATCACCTGCCGTCTGCTGCCAAACAGCTGATTTCGCCGGTATGACAGGGAGCCAGTCGGCTCCCTGTTCTGTTATCTGTTATTGAATTCTCCAACTTCCTACTCCAGCGGTCTTAATGACTTGTAGGATGCTTCGCTTTGCCTTATATATTTTCAGATAGAACTTACAAGATTCATTCACCCGTCAGATGAATCCGACAAAATTACTGGAACATTCCTACCCAATCTCCCCTTGATAAGAATTCATTACAAACTATGATTAAGTCGTCACAACGGAGTGACACTCACTATCAACTACAAGGAGTTTAAAACATGAAAGCAATTACTCTGGAAACCAACAAACTCGCCAACCTGGCTTTTCTGGTCGCACCAAAAGCCCGCTAAGTAAATAAAACACTGGGGAGTGCCGGCTACCCAGCGTTTTCTATGGCAAAGACCAGAGTGAGTCGTCAATCATGCAGATAAACCCTTATATATTCATACTTCCTCGCGCGCCCGACCAAATAGTCTGGGATTACAAGAACCACAAACAATTCGAATTGAATCTTGAATATTCAGCCCGTCTCGCACAGCTTATCGACGACCCTGAAAAGTTTGATGACAACAACATAATCGACACGCAACTCCTGAATGCGGGAATACTCACATCTTCCATCCAGACTCCGCTTGAATGGGGCTGGGATGAACTGTCGAAGATATTTCATATCGGAACCAAGAACATTCCTTGTGAATATACTCCCCAGGATATTAATGAATGGTCGAGACACTACTTGGAGCATTGCGCCGAAGTACTGGCCACTCCCGCCCCGGAGACCCGACGCACAGAGCCGACAACCGAACGAATTGCCCTGCCTCAACCTTCCTGCTTCCCGGCAAAAGCGCTTGTAGCGACCTTGATCGAGCGAAAAACCTGTCGCTCCTTCACGGGTGAAAGAGTCTCTCTCGACGCTGTGGGCACGCTTTTGTATTTGTCCCTTGGCTATCTGCGTGAGCGCGACAACGACATCGACGAAACCATCGCTGAAGGTCTCGGCGCCCGGCGCAGCAGCCCCTCCGGCGGAGGGTTGAATGCCTGCGACGGTTTTCTTCATGTTCAGAACGTCAGTGGCCTGGATCCTGGGCTCTACGCCTACCACCCCGACGAACATGCTCTGAGCTTCGTCAATCCAACGCCTGATTTGCCCTTGGGCCAGTTGTTGTGTGGGCAGCACTTCATCAACAACCTGCCAGTCGGCCTGTTCATCACCGCTCGCTTCGACAAACTGTGGTGGAAATATGAACACTCACGGGCCTACCGAATGGCTTATGTCGAGGCTGGTCATATCTCCCAGACCTTTCAACTGGTGGCCACCGCACTTGGGTTAAGCACCTGGCTGACGGGTGCACTGGCCGACGACCAGGTTGAAACGTTGCTGGGGATCGAGGACAGCGCCGAACAACCGTTGTTTTTTGTCGGCTGCGGCCAGAGTGACGGGCAAGTGATGTGCAAGGAATTGAAAGCACTGCTAAGCAGCCGGGGGCCACAACAATGACCGAGCTTCGCACAGACGACCTGTCACTGCCCGACGCCTGGGCACAGCGCTACACCCTCGGTGACTGGAACAGCCGAGCCTCGGTACGCACCAGCGAACATACCTATCAATTGCCATCCGATCTGGAACGGCAACTGGAAACACGACACTGGTTCCCGCCCGCCTTCCTGTCCTACCTGAATCACCCGGTGATCGAAGCCGCCGGCAGCGCGATCATCCATCGATTGTCGGCCAACCATCTGGTGTATTTCCTCGACTACACCACCCGGCTCGAACATCGGATCGTCAACCGCTCAGTGGAAACCATCGTCCACGATGAGCTCGGGGTGTCCATCCCCCGCCGAATGAAAACCGCCGCCCTCCAGCTGTATACCGATGAGGGTTATCACGCGCTGTTCTCCAACAGTCTCGCCGAGCAGATCGCCGACCTCTACGGCATGAACCAGCGCCCGGTGATGCCACGTCGCATTACCCGACTGAACGCCCTGCTTGACCAGGCACCTGACAGGCATAAGGCGCTGGCCTGGTTTCTCGTCGGTTTCGTGTCCGAGACCATCATCGCCCGGGAACTGCTCGAGGTTTGCCGCAACGAGCTAGTGTCCAGCGTCCAGGAAATGCTCAGGGACCACCTCGCCGACGAGGCCCGGCACAGTCGTTATTTTTGCCAAGTGTTCCATTATCTGTGGCTGACCCTGAACAGCAGCCAACGCACGTTCGCCGCGAAACTGCTGGTGGACATCATCCTGATGTTCTTTGAGGTCGATGAGCGATGGCTGAAGGGAAGCCTGAACAGCGTGGACCTCGGGGAAAATTGTGTCGCAGAAATCCTCAGTACCTTGACCGGCCCGCAAGCCTGCCTGCAGCGCGCCCGATCAGGTGCTGGCGCGACGCTCCAGGCAATGGAGAAGGCAGGTTTTTTCGACCTGCCGTTTAACCAGCAGCTCTTCGCACAGGCGGGACTTGTCGATGGATGAAGGAAAATCCGCGGTCAGTGTCAAACACCGCCGCTCTGCCATCACCCTGTTAATGACCATGGTATTGCTCGGGGTCTTCCCTCTGGATGTCCTGCTGCCATCGTTCCCGGCGCTGGCCGAACACTTCCGGACCACCCCAGGCGACATCGCGTTTTCCATCAGTCTGTTTGCCATCGGGATCGCACTGTCCCAACTGCTGGTCGGGCCGCTCTCGGATGTCATCGGGCGTAAAAGTCTGCTGCTGGGTGGGATGGCGGTCTCGATTGTCGGTGCGACAGGTTGCGTGCTGTCCACCGACTACGCCTGGTTCCTGGTGTTCCGGGTGGTGCAGGCCATCGGCTGTGGTTGCTTCGTACTCTCGCAGGCGCTGATCCAGGACCTGTTCGACGGCAAGGAGCGGGACCAACTGCGGATTCTGATGGTTACCGCCAGCGGCATCTTCATTTCCGTCTCGCCACTGGCTGGCACCCTGTTGCAACAGGCACTGGACTGGCCCGCAAGCTTCATTGTCTTTATTGCCCTCGCCGCCGCCGTGTTCCTCAAGGCCTGCTTCTTTCTTGAAAACCGGCACACCGCCACCACCCCGCGCCGAAGCATTCTTCAGTCCTACCGGCGTGTCTGTAGCGATGCAGGGTTCCTCGGCTATTGGCTGATCGCCGCAATCGCCTTCACCTGCCACTTTTCCTTCATTGTCATCTCACCCCTGATCTTCATGGAGCAGTTACAGCTTTCAGCCTACGAGTTTTCCCTGACACTGCTGCTGTATGGCGTGGCCTACATCTTCGGCGGCATTGTCGCTCGAACCCTCGCCGGGCGGATCGCGGCCCATACACAGATCGTCGTCGGCCTGGGCCTGATCTTCTTTTCGGGGCTGGTGATGCTCTTGCTCTCAAACCGGCTGGGGCTTTCAGCCCTGACCGTGCTGATTCCGATGATCATCTGCACCGCCGGCACGACCATCGTCCGCCCTGTCGCCACCTCCAAAGCCATGGAAGTGTTCCCGGACAATGCCGGCACATCGGCGTCGGCCGGAAACACGCTGGTGTTCATCTGCGGTGGCCTGATCAGCGCCCTGATCAATCTCAGTGGAGCCCATCTGCAAACGACTCTGGCGTTGAGTTTCCTCGTCTTGAGCACCGTCGGCGTTTCCTTCAATGCGCTGATCACGCGTCGGCAGCTCTCATTGAATAGCGGGTGATTCCTGCCGGTCGTCATCCCACACGCCCCGTCAGCGCTGGATCCCCCTTTTCCGGCATTCCCTCCTGACGCCAGCCGTGTAGAATCGCGACATTCATCGCCAGTCATCCCCCGGCGGGTTTATGAGCTCAAGCTGAAGCGCGCGGCGATCCCGCAAAGTTATCGGCAACTTCCGGACACACGGCCATTTCTGAGTGTTCCAGACGTCAATAGAAGCTCACTTCCCTTTTGATACCTGATTAGCCGCCCGGAGTGCTTCATGCCTGATTACCGCTCGAAAACATCCACCCATGGCCGCAACATGGCCGGCGCCCGCGCACTGTGGCGCGCAACGGGGATGAAAGATGACGACTTCAAAAAGCCGATCATCGCCATTGCCAACTCCTTCACCCAGTTTGTACCGGGCCATGTCCACCTCAAGGACCTGGGCCAACTGGTCGCCCGCGAAATCGAACGCGCCGGCGGTGTAGCCAAAGAATTCAACACCATCGCCGTAGATGACGGCATCGCCATGGGCCACGACGGCATGCTGTATTCGCTGCCGAGCCGCGAGATCATCGCCGACTCCGTCGAGTACATGGTCAACGCCCACTGCGCCGACGCGATCGTCTGCATCTCCAACTGCGACAAGATCACCCCTGGCATGCTGATGGCCGCCCTGCGCCTGAACATCCCGGTGATCTTTGTTTCCGGCGGCCCGATGGAAGCCGGCAAGACCAAACTGGCCAGCCACGGTCTCGACCTCGTCGACGCCATGGTGATCGCCGCCGACTCCAGCGCTTCTGACGAGAAAGTCGCTGAGTACGAGCGCAGCGCCTGCCCGACCTGCGGCTCGTGCTCCGGCATGTTCACCGCCAACTCGATGAACTGCCTGGTCGAAGCCCTGGGCCTGGCATTGCCGGGCAACGGTTCGACCCTCGCCACCCACAGCGACCGCGAGCAGCTGTTCCTGCAGGCCGGCCGCACCATCGTCGAGCTGTGCAAGCGTTACTACGGCGACAACGATGAGTCGGTATTGCCGCGCAACATCGCCAACTTCAAGGCGTTCGAAAACGCCATGACGCTGGACATCGCCATGGGCGGCTCCACCAACACCATCCTGCACTTGCTGGCCGCGGCCCAGGAAGCCGAGATCGATTTCGACCTGCGCGACATCGACCGTCTCTCCCGTCACGTGCCGCAACTGTGCAAAGTCGCGCCGAACATCCAGAAGTACCACATGGAAGACGTGCACCGCGCCGGCGGGATCTTCAGCATCCTCGGCTCGCTGGCCCGTGGCGGTCTGCTGCACACCGACCTGCCGACCGTGCACAGCAAGACCCTGGCTGAAGGCATCGCCAAGTGGGACATCACCCAGACCGACGACGAAGCGGTGCATCACTTCTTCAAGGCCGGCCCTGCGGGCATCCCGACGCAAACCGCGTTCAGCCAATCGACCCGTTGGGAAACCCTGGACGATGACCGTGAAAACGGCTGCATCCGCAGTGTCGAACACGCTTACTCGAAAGAAGGCGGCCTGGCCGTTCTCTACGGCAACATCGCGCTGGACGGCTGCGTGGTGAAAACCGCCGGCGTCGACGAGTCGATTCATGTCTTCGAAGGCAACGCGAAGATCTTCGAAAGCCAGGACAGCGCCGTACGAGGCATCCTCGCGGACGAAGTGAAGGCCGGCGACATCGTGATCATTCGTTACGAAGGTCCGAAAGGCGGCCCGGGCATGCAGGAAATGCTGTACCCGACGTCGTACCTGAAATCCAAAGGCCTGGGCAAAGCTTGCGCCCTGCTCACCGATGGCCGTTTCTCCGGCGGCACCTCGGGCCTGTCCATCGGCCACGCTTCGCCAGAAGCGGCGGCGGGCGGCGCGATTGGCCTGGTGCAGGATGGCGACAAAGTGCTGATCGACATTCCGAACCGCTCGATCAACCTGTTGATCAGCGACGAAGAAATGGCCGGTCGCCGTGCCGAGCAGGATCAGAAAGGCTGGAAGCCAGTGGAAAAACGTCCACGCAAGGTGACCACCGCACTGAAGGCTTACGCTCTGTTGGCGACCAGCGCCGACAAGGGTGCCGTGCGTAACAAGGCGATGCTCGACGGGCTCTAAGCGTCAGTCGCAGAAATAAAAATGCCCCGCCAAGTGCGGGGCTGATCGTTCCCACGCTCCCGCGTGGGAATGCCTCAAGGGACGCTCCGCGTCCAGTGACGCGGAGCGTCACGGGCTGCATTCCCACGCGGAGCGTGGGAACGATCATCGTGGTGCTTACTGAATCTCTTCAGGCTTCACGATCACCCAGTTCTTGTCCGCCGTAACCTGCAACCCTTCCTTGGCCTGAGCCGCGGCGTGCTTGGCCATCATGCCGTTAATCTGGGTCATGTATTTGTCTTTGCGGTTGATCCACAAGTGGATGCCACCCTTGGCCACGTCGACATCGTGGAACAGCATGTAACCGTCGCTGGTCGGGGTATCGCCACCCACCAGTACCGGTTTTTTCCACTCATCGATGTAGGTCAGGATCGCCGCATGCTTACCGGCCATCCAGGTCGCCGGGGTCCACAGGTACGGGGTCAGCTCGAGGCCGAGGTTGGCCTTCTCGTCATACTTGCCCGCGGTGATCTGCTTGCGTGCTGTGGTCAGTTCGCCGGTCTTCGGGTCCTTGAGCAATAAGCTCACGCCGATCACGTTCTGCGGTTTGACGTTGTAGCCGTACTTCGGATCGGCGGCGACCATGCGCACCAGTTCTTCGGAGGCGGCGGTCATCACGTAGACCTCGATGCCGTTCTCCATCAGCTTGTTGTAGAGCTCTTTCTGGCCGGTGAAGATTTTCGGCGGGTTGACGTCGAGTTTCTTGACCACGTCGCCTTCGTAATACGTCACCGGCACCGGTTTACCGGACGCCATCAACTCATCGACGTAGCCTTTGAGTTCCTGGAGGGTGAAGCCGGAGAACACTTGCGCGACCCATGGATAGCAGACCATGTCGTCGAGTTCGCAGAGGCGATAGTAGTAGCTGAACAGGCTTTCCTTGTGATCGGCGGTGTCTTTGAACGGCATCAGTTTCAGGGAGGGGTCGAGCTTCTCGCGGGTGATCAGACCCTTGTTTTCCATGAACGGCAGCAACGACTCTTCGAGGTCGTAGCGGTAACTGGTGTTATCCATGTCGAACACCGCGTAGTTACCTTTGTTGGCATTGGCGGCAATCATTGCGTCCAGCGCCTTGGCCTGATCGGCTGGCCAATGCTTCAAATCCGTAGCGAATACCTGGCCGGCAAGGCCCAGGCAAAGTGCAGCGACCAGAAATTTCGGTGCGAGCTTCATCGGCAATGCTTCCTTGTTAAAAGACCCTGATTCAAAGAGCTCGACGCTATCAAATAAATATGACAGCCCTCGTCTGCCCGCGACCGCTTGCGTCCCTATTACGCCAGCTGCATCTCTGTCAGCGACGCTTGCTTATTCCAAAAACGACAGTAGCCAGATGTTTTTGATATTAATTCATTAGATATCAAGCTGTTAGGCTTGCCGGTTCGCGGCTGCCCCGGAAGGTGGCCGGCACAAGTCTCTATCGGAGTTCCAATGAATCTGCCGCTGATCCTCAATCTGCTGGTGTTCCTCGCCTTGCTCTTTGGCCTGGCGCAAACCCGTCACACCACCTGGAGCCTGGCGAAGAAAGTCCTGCTCGCGTTGGTGCTGGGCGTGGTGTTCGGTGTGGCTCTGCACACCGTTTACGGTGCCGGCAACCCGGTACTGAAAGCCTCGATCGGCTGGTTCGATCTGGTGGGCAACGGTTACGTGCAGTTGCTGCAAATGATCGTGATCCCGTTGGTGTTCGCCTCGATCCTCAGCGCCGTGGCCCGTCTGCACAACGCCTCGTCGCTGGGCAAGATCAGCTTCCTGACCATCGGCACGCTGCTGTTCACCACGGCCATTGCGGCGCTGATCGGTATCGGGCTGACCAACCTCTTCGGCCTGACCGCCGAAGGCCTGGTGGCTGGCACTCAGGAAATGGCCCGTCTGCAAACCATCCAGACCGACTACGCGGGCAAGGTTGCCGACCTGAATGTGCCGCAGCTGTTGCTGTCGTTCATTCCGCAAAACCCGTTCGCCGACCTCGCTCGCGCCAAGCCGACCTCGATCATCAGCGTGGTGATTTTTGCTGCATTCCTTGGGGTCGCGGCGCTGCAACTGCTGAAAGATGACGTCGAGAAAGGTCAGAAAGTGATCAACGCCATCGACACCCTGCAAGCCTGGGTGATGCGTCTGGTGCGTCTGGTGATGAAGCTGACCCCTTACGGCGTATTGGCGCTGATGACCAAAGTGGTCGCCGGCTCCAACCTGCAGGACATCATCAAACTCGGCAGTTTCGTGGTGGTTTCCTACCTCGGGCTGGGCCTGATGTTTGTGGTCCATGGCCTGCTGGTCTCGGCCGCCGGGATCAATCCGCTGCGGTTCTTCCGCAAGATCTGGCCGGTGCTGACGTTTGCTTTCACCAGCCGCTCCAGCGCTGCGACCATTCCGCTGAGCATCGAAGCCCAGACCCGCCGTTTGGGTATTCCACAGTCCATCGCCAGTTTCGCCGCGTCGTTTGGCGCGACTATTGGCCAGAACGGTTGCGCCGGTCTGTACCCGGCAATGTTGGCGGTGATGGTCGCGCCAACCGTGGGCATCAACCCGCTGGACCCTCTGTGGATCGCGACGCTGGTGGCGATTGTGACGCTGAGTTCGGCCGGTGTGGCGGGGGTTGGCGGTGGCGCGACGTTTGCCGCGTTGATCGTGTTACCGGCGATGGGCTTGCCGGTGTCACTGGTGGCGTTGCTGATTTCGGTTGAGCCGCTGATCGACATGGGCCGCACGGCGTTGAACGTCAGCGGTTCGATAACGGCCGGTGCGATCACCAGCCAGATCATGCAGCAGACCGATAAAGAGCTGCTGGATGCGGATGAGCATTCGGAGTTGGCTCACGCTTAACCCGCTCTGATCGTTCCCATGCTCCCGCGTGGGAATGCCTCAAGGGACGCTCCGCGTCCAGTGACGCGGAGCGTCACGGGCTGCATTCCCACGCAGAGCGTGGGAACGATCTATGCGCGCTCCCACACCTCGAAGTTGTACGCCGGCTTGTCGCCTTCCGCTGGATTCGGCACGTTCGACACCAGCTTCCACTGCTTCAAATCAAACTCCGGAAACCACGCATCCCCTTCCGGGCTCAGCGCCACGCGCGTCAAATACAGCCGATCAGCCTGCGCCAAACCCTGCGCATACAACTGCGCCCCGCCGATCAGCATCAGCTCATCGACGCCCTGCTCCCGAGCCCACTCTTCAGCGCGAACCACCGCAGCCTCCAGCGACGGATAAACTTCCGCGCCCTCGAGTTGCAGATCCGCCTGACGGCTGACCACGATGTTCAATCGGCCCGGCAACGGACGACCGAGGGAATCCCAGGTCTTGCGCCCCATGATGATCGGCTTGCCGAGGGTCGTGGCCTTGAAGTATTTGAAGTCCCCCGGCAAGTGCCAGGGCATGCTGTTGTCGACGCCGATCACACGGTTTTCACCGAGGGCTGCGATCAGGCTGAGGGGGAGTGATTTAGTCATGCCGGCGAGGATACCAGAGCCTCCCGTACCCCGATAAGCGTCACAGCGGTTATGCTCACAGCTCGATTGAGCGACGGGATGCCGCGTGACTGAACTGACTCCACTGCAAAACCTCTGGGTGACCGAGACGGTGCGCCTGCGTGAAGAACACGCCGGCCCCCTGGATGATCTGGAAGCCAACCGGCTGGCCCGCAGCGCCGGCGGCGATCTGCCGACACGGATTCAACGCCGCGCCCTGTGGCTGGCCGAGCGCGATGGGCTGACCAGTGCCCTCAAACATTGGCTGCAAGGTGCGCGTCTGGCGCTGATCGTGATGGCGCTGCTGGCCATTGCCAGCGGTGCAGGCCTGGCGTTTGCCGCGTTGGGCGACGGACAAACACCGGTCAATGTGTTCTGGGCCTTGGGCAGTTTGCTCGGGCTGAACCTGATTCTATTGCTGAGCTGGGCGCTGGGCCTGGTGTTTGCCGGCGAGCACGGCGCCAGCCTCGGCCGCTTATGGTTATGGCTCAGCGAAAAACTCGCCCGCGATGCCAAAGCCGCGCAACTGGCTCCGGCCCTGCTGCTTTTGCTGCAACGACAGAAACTCAATCGCTGGGCGGTTGGCGTACTGGTCAACGGTTTGTGGTTGCTGGCGATGCTCAGCGCTCTCGTCATGCTGTTAATGCTGATGGCGACCCGGCGTTACGGCTTCGTCTGGGAAACCACGCTCCTCGGCGGCGATACCTTCGTCGCCATGACCCAGGCCCTCGGCGCCCTGCCGGCCATGCTGGGTTTCAACGTTCCGACCGTGGAGATGATCCGCGCCAGCGGCGATGCCGCGCTCAACATCGAAAGCGCCCGTCAAGCCTGGGCCACATGGCTGGTCGGCGTGCTGGTGGTCTACGGTGTTTTGCCGCGACTGTTGCTGGCGCTGTTTTGCCTGTGGCGCTGGAAAACCGGCCAAGCAGCCTTGCACCTGGATTTGAACCTGCCCGGCTACGCCCAACTGCGCGAACGGCTGATGCCGACCAGTGAACGCCTGGGCATCAGCGACGCGGCGCCAGAACAACTGCATCGAATCGAAAACGCTGCAAGCGATCTGCCAAGCGATGGCGCGCTGTTGGTGGCCATCGAGCTGGACGATCAACGCCCTTGGCCGCCGCCACTGCCGAAGTCCGTGAGCAATGCCGGCATCCTCGACAGTCGCGAATCGCGGCACAAACTCCTCGAACAACTGAGCCGCTTTCCCCCGGCCCGTCTGGCCATCGCTTGCGATCCTCGACGCTCGCCGGACCGCGGCAGCCTGGCACTGATCGCCGAACTGGCCCGCAGCGCCAGCGCCACCCGCGTCTGGCTGCTGCAAGCACCGCCGGGCGAGGCGCTCGACGCCCAAAGGCTGGGCGACTGGCACGTGGCGCTGCAACAGTTGGACTTGCCGTTCGCCGATTGCGCGCCGTTGAACTGGCTGGAGAGCGGTCATGACTAATCCCTGGAAAGCGCCGTTGAAGCTCGCCGTGGTCGGCCACACCAACGTCGGCAAAACCTCGTTGCTGCGCACCCTGACCCGCGATGTCGGTTTTGGTGAGGTGTCCCATCGCCCCAGCACCACACGACACGTGGAAGGCGCACGGTTGTCGGTGGACGGCGAACCGTTGCTCGACCTCTACGACACTCCCGGCCTGGAAGATGCCATCGCCCTGCTCGACTACCTCGAACGTCTGGAACGACCGGGCGAACGCCTCGACGGTCCGGCTCGATTGGCGCGATTCCTTGAGGGCAGCGAAGCCCGGCAGCGTTTCGAACAGGAAGCCAAGGTGCTGCGGCAATTGCTGACCTGCGATGCCGGCCTTTACGTGATCGACGCCCGGGAACCGGTGCTGGCCAAATACCGCGACGAACTGGAAGTGTTGGCCAGCTGCGGCAAACCGCTGTTGCCGGTATTGAATTTCGTCAGCAGCGCCAACCACCGCGAACCGGATTGGCGCGAGGCATTGGCACGTCTGGGCTTGCATGCATTGGTGCGTTTCGACAGCGTCGCACCACCGGAGGATGGCGAACGTCGACTCTATGAAAGCCTCGCCCTGCTGCTGGAAAACGCCCGGCCGCAACTGGAACGTTTGATCGCCGATCAGCAAGCGCAACGTCGAGCCCGGCAACGGAGTGCGGCGCGGCTGATTGCCGAATTATTGATCGACTGCGCCGCCTGCCGACGCAGCGTGGTCAGCGAAGCCGAGCAAGAACAGCAGGCCATCAACGAACTGCGCAAAGCGGTTCGACAACGGGAACAACGCTGCGTCGAAGCGCTGCTCAAGCTCTACGCCTTCCGCCCACAGGACGCGGCGGCCAGCGATCTGCCGCTGCTCGATGGCCGCTGGGGTGACGACCTGTTCAACCCGGAAACCTTGAAGCAACTCGGCGTGCGAGTCGGTGGCGGTATCGCGGCCGGCGCGGCAGCCGGGGCCGGCGTGGACTTGCTGGTCGGCGGCCTGACCCTCGGCGCGGCCGCATTGGCTGGCGCGATTGCCGGTGGCGCCCTGCAAACGGCCCGCAGTTATGGCAGTCGGTTGATGGGCAAGATCAAAGGCCAGCGTGAACTGACCGTTGACGACAGCGTGCTGCGGCTGTTGGCGCTGCGTCAGCGGCAACTGCTGCATGCGCTCAATGCGCGCGGGCACGCGGCGATGGACAGCATTCAGGTCGCCACACCCCAGGACAAATCCTGGCGCGAAGGCAAACTGCCCGAAGCGCTGAACAAGGCCCGGGCGCATCCGCAGTGGTCGTCACTCAATCCCTATCCGAAGTTGAGCCAGGCGGAACGGCAGGAGCAGATCGAATTGTTGGCGCAGCAACTCTGAACCTGATCGTTCCCATGCTCCCGCGTGGGAATGCAGCCCGTGACGCTTCGCGTCACTGGACGCGGAGCGTCCCTTGAGGCATTCCCACGCAGAGCGTGGGAACGATCAACCACTACCAATCGACCTTCAGAAACTCTCTCACCAACGCTGTGACACGACTGCGATCCGTGCGATCCGCGCGCCCGTCATTGTCCACATCCGAACTCAGTATCACCTCCAGCCCACCATCGTTATCAAGATCGTGAGCCGCGGCTTTATAGGCAATCTTCCGCCCCTCGTGAAAATGCAGCCGCACCGTTTCAGGTGTGCCGTCAGCGGATGGATTCTGCGAGAAGATGCGCAAGTGTCGATCCTCACCTTCACCCTCGTTGAACCAGGCGCATTTCAAATAGGTTTTGCCAAAAGAACTGAGCCGCTGCCGATCCACATCCGTCGTCTCACGCTGCAACCGATCATCTTCATGGAACTCAAAATGAACGGTATCTGCCGAGCCCTTCCTGCTTCGATCCTGTGCAATCACTTTCAAATAACGCATCCGTGCGCTTCCTTGCGAAAAGCCCAGATTGAACCGTTACTGCAAGCCCCTCCATCCGCCGTTTCTCAATTGCCTGTGAGACAACTCATTGCACCTTGCGGGACAAGAGACCGACCGCCTTGCGTTTCAACACCTCCAGATCCATCACCGGCACCGCCATCTCCTTTGCCAACTCATCCCACTGGCGCATCCGCAGACTGACCTCGCACAACGGATCTTGCTCGAACGCTTCAGCCTCGGCCGCCGTCATCACCCCGCCTTGATACTCCAGCGTCCGACGACTGGCTTTGCTCAAGCGCTCGTAGTACCCAGGCTCTTTCAGCGTCAGATAACGCTTGGCTTGAACGTGGTACTCCACCAGCCGCGCCATGCGTTCGCTGAAACCTGCGCGGCGTAAGTAGTCCGCGCCCAGGCGCTCGTGACTGACCACGCCGAAGCCGCCCATGTTCTCGGCACTCTCGGCGCAGATATGCCCGATGTCGTGGAAGAACGCAGCCAGGACCACTTCGTCATCGAAGCCCTCGGCCATCGCCCGTTCGGCGGCCTGGGACATGTGCTCGATCTGCGACACCGGCTCACCGATGTAATCGCTGTCGCCAAAGCGCTCGTACAGTGCGAACACCTCGGCGATTACTTGCTCACTGCGGTCCATCAATACTCTCCCAATAAGGTGGCCACGTTGCGTTCAGCCATCGCCGGCCCGACGCTCATGCCGACACCCGTGTGCATCAGGGCCACGCTCACACCCGGCATCGACCGCAGGAACGAGAACGGCCCCGGCCCCCGTGAACCATAGACGCCCTGCCAGCGTTCGACCACTTGCACCCTGCAGCCCAACGTCTGCTCGGCCAGTTCAATCATCCAGTTATCCACCTGCTCGGCGTTGAACGGCGACGGATCGCTGCCGTAATGGTGGGAGTCGCCAATGATCAACTCGCCATAAGGTGTCGGGCTGATCAGCAGGTGAATGCCGTGTTCATGCAGGTGCGGTTCCTCGCGCAGGATTTGCGCCTGCACCGCCGCCGCTTCCGGCAGATCGGCGAAGGCGCCGTAGTGCACGCAACTCAGACCGGTGAGCAGCGCGTGTTGCAGGTTGAGGTTGATCTGCGGTCGGGCACGAAGCATTTGCAGGCGGCAGATTTGCGGGTTGAGTTCGGCGATCGGCTCAGCCAGCAGCGTCTGATAATCGTGGCCGGAACAGACGATGATCTGCTCGGCACTGAAGGCTCCGGCGGTGCTGTGCACGCGGCCGGGCTCGATGTCGCGCACGAGAGTGGAGAAGTGAAACGTGACGCCGAGTTCGTGATGCAGGTAGTCGATCAGCGCTGGAATCGCTTCGCGGGAATACAGTTGCTGATCGTCCATCCCGTGCAACGCGGCGCGGTGATGGCTGAATTGGCCGCGATACACATCGCGCAATGCAGCGCCGCGTAGCAGGTCGACGCGGTAACCGTGTTCCACGGCGCGACCGGCGCAGAAGGCTTCCAGCAGGTGTTCTTCGGCTTCGGTGCGGGCAAACAGGTATGAACCGTTGCACTTGAGTTGCAGGCCGGCGAGTTGTGCCCATTGGCCCCAGATATCGCGGCTGGCTTTGGCCAGTTCGAGCATCGGGCCCGGTGGCTGGCCGGTGACCAGGGCTTGGCCGAAGTTACGGACCGAGGCGCCCAGCGGGGTTTCGCTGCGTTCGAAAACGGTGACTTTCAGACCGCGCCTGGCGGCGGCGTAGGCGTGGGACAGGCCGAGAATGCCGGCGCCGACGATCAGCATGTCGTTGTGGTGTGTCATGGAGAGGTGTCCTGAATTCGAAGCCGCCTTCGCGGGCAAGCCCGCTCCCACAGGGTCCGTGGTGTTCACAAAACCTGTGGGAGCGGGCTTGCCCGCGAAGGGGCCCTGTCAGCCGATGAAAATCTTACTTGGCAGCCACTTTCTCGGACTTGCCGTCATAGCGCTTGCGCCACTCGGCCAGGATCTGGTCGCGATTCTTCGAGGCCCAGGCAAAGTCGTTCTTGATCAAACGCTGCTCATAATCGGCCGGCAATTCGGTCTGCGGCTTGGCGATACCCGGTTGCGCGAGGACGGCGAAGTTCTCTTTATAAAGCTCCATCGCCGCCGGGCTCGCGGAGAAGTCAGCCAGTTGCTTCGCCGCCTCTTCGTGCGGGGTGCCCTTGATGACTGCGGTCGCTTCGATCTCCCAGCCCAGGCCTTCTTTCGGCAGGATGATGTCCAGCGGTGCGCCTTGGCGTTTCAGCTGAACGGCCGGGTACTCGAAGGAAATGCCGATCGGAAATTCGCCCGACGCCGCCAGTTTGCAGGGCTTGGAACCGGAGTGAACGTACTGGCCGATGTTCTGGTGCAGGTCGTCCATGTACTGCCAGCCCTGCTTCTCGCCGAAGGTTTGCAGCCAGGCGCTGACGTCGAGGAAACCGGTGCCGGACGAGGCCGGGTTGGGCATGACGATCTTGCCTTTGTACTCAGGCTTGGTCAGGTCCTGCCAGCTCACCGGTTTGGTTAAACCCTGCTTTTCGGCCTCGACGGTGTTGAAGCAAATGGTCGCCGCCCAGACGTCCATGCCGACCCAGGCTGGCGGGTTGGCGGCGTCGCGGTAGTTGCTGCCGATCTTGCCCAGGTCTTTCGGTGCGTAGCTTTGCAGCATGCCTTGCTGGTCGAGAATCGCCAGGCTCGACGCCGCCAGGCCCCACACGGCGTCAGCCTGCGGGCGGGCTTTTTCGGCCAGCAGTTTGGCGGTGATGATGCCGGTGGAGTCGCGCACCCACTTGATCTCGACGTCCGGGTTGGCCTTTTCGAAGGCTGCTTTGTAAGTCTTCAATTGCTCGGCTTCGAGGGCGGTGTACACCGTCAACTCGGTTTTCGCCGCGAAGGCGTTCAGGCTGAAAGCGGTGAGGACAGCAGCGGCCAGGGCCATAGGCTTGAACATGATCTTTTCCTGTTTGAGTTGAGGGGTTGAATCAATGACCAGGCGCGGTCTGCCGCCAGGCCTGGGAGCGGCGCAACAAACCGCGCGAAGCCCAGGCCAGCAGCAGGGACACGCCCGCCGAGGTGAACAGAATCAGGGTCGACATCGCCGCCGCGCCGCCGACGTTGCCGGCGTCGTCCATGTTCAGCACCGCCACCGCCGCGAGGATGGTGTCGGGGCTGTAGAGGAAGATTGCTGCCGAGACGGTGGTCATGGCCGAGACGAACAGGTAGCGCACGATGTCCAGTAGCGCCGGCAGGCAGATCGGCACGGTGACGCGCAGGTAGTGCCGATACAGCGGCGCCTTGAGCGACAGCGCGGCGGCTTCGAACTCGGCGTCGAGTTGGCGCAACGCGGTGGTGGCGGTCATTTGCGCGGTGGTCAAATAGTGAGCAATGGTGCAGACCACCAGCAGGGTCATGGTCCCGTAGAGCACATGCAGCGGGTTGCCGCTGAGGTTGAAGAAGAAGACATAACCCAGGCCCAGCACCAGACCCGGCACCGCCATCGGTACGAAACTGAGCATGCGCAGTGTCAGATTCAGTCCGCGCTGGCCCTTGGTTTTTTCCATCAGGTACGCGCCGGTAAAGATCAGCACGCTGCCGATCAACGCCGTGCACAAGGCCATCTTCACGCTGTTGCCATAGGCCAGCCAGCCGCCGCCCGCCGTGTCGTTGAACTGGTAATGATTGAGCGACAGCGACAGGTTGTACGGCCAGAATTTCACCAGCGACGAGTACACCGCCATGCCGAACACCAGCAGCAACACCGCGCAGATCAGCAGCACGATGGTCAGGTAGCAACCGTCGCGCAGTTTCGACGGCGCCGGTTGAAAGACCTGCGCTCGACCGCTCATGGAATCGCCGTGACGCCGACGCAACCAGGCATCTACACCGAAACTGAACAGCGCCGGCAACAGCAGGACCATGCCGATCAACGCGCCGCGACCGAATTGTTGCTGGCCGACCACGGCTTTGTAGGCTTCCAGCGCCAGCACCTGATAATCGCCGCCGACCACCACGGGCACGCCGAAGTCGGTGATGGTCAGGGTGAACACCAGACAGAACGCCGCGAACACAGCCTGACGCGTTGCCGGCCAAGTGATGCTGCGAAAGGCCTTCGCCGGACTGGCGCCCATGCTGGAGGCGGCATCGAACAGTCGCGCATCCGCCAGGGACAGGGCCGACAGCAAAATCATCAGCGCGTGTGGGAAGGTGTAGATGACCTCACCCAGAACAATGCCCCAGAAACCGTAGATATTGTCTGAGAGCAAACCGCGCAACATGCCCTGGTTGCCGAACAGATAGACCAGCGCAATACCCGGCAACATCGACGGCGCCATCAGCGGCAACAGCGACATGCCGCGCCAGATGCCTTTGCCTGGAATCAAGGTGCGTTGCAGGGCGTAGGCAAACAGGTAAGCCAGCGGTACGACAATCGCCGCCACGCTCAGGGAAACTTTCAGGCTATTGCCGAGCAACCAGTGGAAATTCGCACTGGTCACCAATTCACGGGCGGCCACCAGACCGCCGCCCTGCCCGGCTTCCGAGCTGAAACCGCGCCAGAAGATCGCCAGCAACGGCATCAGTACCGCAACGCCGAGCAACACCAGCAACAGGACTTTGCCGCCGACCACGAACACCCGGTCGCCGATCTCGGCACGGGAGGTCTGCCGAACCTGCTTGTGCGGTATCGGCAGCGCGAGGTTCGCGCTCATCAGGCAAACACCTGCAGGCAGCGCGGCGGCAAGGCGACCATGATCTGCTGCGCGCCGAGGCGCGGCATGGCTTCCGGTGCCAGTTCCGCCAGCAATGCGTGGCCCGGCAGTTGATCGAGTTCGAAGCTCATGCGGCAGCGGTTGCCGAGGAAGGTGATTTCGCGAACCTTGGCCGGGAACAGGTTTTCTTCATGCACGGGCGGGTTGACGTTGATCGCTTCGGGACGGCAAAACAGACGACCCGATGCGGCGTTGCCCGAATCGGCGGCCAGGCGCATGTTCATCCCGCCGACCCGGGCATGGCTGTCGCTGCTGCGCTGGAATGGCAGCCAGTTGCCCTGGCCGACGAACTCCGCCACAAACGGTGTGGCCGGGCGGTCGTAGATTTCCTGCGGCGTGGCGTATTGCTCGACCTTGCCGTTGTTCATCACGGCGATGCGGTCGGCCATCAGCATCGCTTCGTCCTGGTTGTGGGTGACCATCAGGGTGGTGATGCCGAGGTTGCGCTGCAATTGGCGCAGTTCGGTGCACAGATGCTCGCGGACCCGGGCATCGAGGGCCGACATCGGTTCGTCCAGCAGCAGCAACGAAGGTGCCGGCGCCAGGGCCCGAGCCAGTGCGACGCGCTGCTGTTGGCCGCCGGACAATTGGCCGGGGTACTTTTTCTCACTGCCGATCAGGCCGACCAGCTCCAGCATCTGACCGACACGCTGGCGCACTTCATCGCGACCACTGCCGGCGAGGCCGTAGGCTATGTTCGCTTCGACGGTGAGATTGGGAAACAGCGCGTAGGACTGAAACAGAATGCCGTAGTCCCGAGCCTGGGGCGCCAGGTGGGAAACGTCGCGATCGCCGAGGTACAACTCGCCGCTGTCCTGCTTCTCAAGACCAGCGATGCAACGCAACAAAGTGGTTTTGCCGCAGCCCGACGGGCCAAGCAGGCACACCAGTTCACCGGCTTCCACGTCGAGGGAAACGTTATCCAGCGCGGTAAAGGCGCCGAAGCGTTTCTGCACGCCACGCACTTTCATCGGGGCGCCGGGGTTGGTCAGGGCAGTTGCGATCGAGTGGTTCATGGACAGGCCTCATCAAGCAGATGAAGGCCATCCTAGGTTTGTAATGCGTCCGTCATGTGGCAGTGAGGCAAAAACGGCTGATAGTGGTATTCGAGGATTTGGGTTCACCGCCGATCGTTCCCACGCTCTGCGTGGGAACGATCATTACGCGGGGGCCATTTCCTGCGCCAACCCCAGGAACGCCGCCGGCAGCCGTGCGTTTTTTCGCTCCTTGAGGCAGTACAAATACTCAGGGATCTGCGGCGCATTCTCCAGGGTCAGCACGCGCAGTTGCGGATCATGCGGCACTTCCTGACGGGCGATGATGCTGATGCCGATATTGCGCAGCACCGCCTCACGGATCGACTCCCGGCTGCCAATCTCCAGCAGCGGCCCGAAACTCACCCCGGCGCCGGCCAGCAACTCTTCGGTCAGGCGTCGAGTAGTCGAGCCCGACTCGCGCATCAATAACGTATGCCCGGCCAACGCACTTAGCGGCACATGCTCGTGAACCGCCAGAGGATGATTGCGATGCACCGCCAGCACCAGCGGATCGCTGCCGAGCACCCGGCGAATCAGCCGTGCATCGTCGAGCAACTGCGACGACGCCGCGACATCCACCCGGTAATCCTCCAGCGCTTCAAGCACCTGCTGGGAGTTGCCGATCTCCACCGACACTTCTACCTGCGGCAAGCGCTCGCGAAAGGTCTTCACCAGATCGAGGATGTAATACGGCGCGGTCGCGGCGATGCGCAACGTGCCCTGGACCTGACCGCTGTTGCGCAGGAAAAACTCGATGTCGGCTTCCTGCTGCAACAGCACCTTCACCATCGGCAACAGCCGCGCACCTTCATCGCTGACGCTGAGGCGGCGGCCGCCACGGTAGAACAGTTCAACCGAGTACTGACTTTCCAGATTGCGAATCTGGGTCGTCACCGTGGGTTGGCTCAGGCCGAGTTTTTTCGCCGCCAGGGTAATGCTGCCCAGGCGGGCAACCATGTAAAACGCCTTCAGCTCGGCACTCAGCACACCCTTCCCTCATCGCTTATTTGCGCAACAGGCGCAAACCGTTGAACACCACCAACAGGCTCACGCCCATGTCGGCGAACACCGCCATCCACATGGTGGCGATCCCGGCGAAGGTTACCCCAAGAAAGATCGCTTTGATGACCAATGCCAAGGCAATGTTCTGTTTGAGGATGCTTGAGGTTTGCCGTGACAGGCGAATGAAGGTCGGGATCTTGCGCAGATCGTCGTCCATCAGGGCGACATCGGCGGTCTCGATGGCGGTATCGGTGCCCGCTGCCGCCATGGCAAAACCGATCTCGGCGCGCGCCAGCGCCGGAGCGTCGTTGATGCCGTCGCCGACCATGCCAACGTTATGGCCCCGAGCATAAAGGTCATCGATGGCTTGCAGTTTGTCGGTCGGCAGCAGATCGCCCCTGGCCTCGTCGATGCCGACTTGCGCGGCAATCGCCTGAGCGGTGTGGACGTTGTCGCCGGTGAGCATCAGGGTTTTGATGCCCAGCGCGTGCAACTGCTGGATCGCCTCGCGGCTGGACTCTTTCACGGTGTCAGCCACGGCGAACAGCGCCAACGGGCCGGATTTGTCGAGCAGCAACACCACGGACTTGCCCTGTTGCTCCAGCGCGAACAGCTTTTCCTCCAGTTCAGGCGAGCACAGGTTCAGTTCTTCCACTAAACGGTGATTACCCAAGTGGTAAACCTGGCCGTTGATTTCGCCGCGTACACCGCGACCGGCCAGCGCCTCGAAGTTATCCACAATCAGCGGAGCGAATTGTTTATCCACAGCCGCGTTTGCAATGGCCAGGGACACCGGGTGATCGGAGCGACCGGCGAGCGCTGCGGCAATCGCCGGGGCTGATTCGTCCGCCGTCGGATCAAGCGACAGGTAATCGGTCTGCACCGGTTTGCCGTGGGTGATCGTGCCGGTCTTGTCCAACGCCAGGTAATCGAGTTTGTAGCCGCCCTCCAGATAGACGCCGCCCTTCACCAGAATGCCTTTGCGCGCCGCCGCCGCGAGGCCGCTGACGATGGTCACTGGCGTAGAAATCACCAGCGCGCATGGGCAGGCGACCACCAACAACACCAACGCCCGGTAGATCCAGTCAAACCACAGTGCCCCCATAAACAGTGGCGGAATCACCGCCACCGCAAGAGCCAGGATGAACACCGCCGGGGTGTAGATTTTCGAGAAGCTGTCGACGAAACGCTGGGTCGGCGCCCGCGCGCCCTGGGCCTGTTCCACGGCGTGGATGATCCGCGCCAGGGTCGAGTTGTTGGCCGCCGCAGTGACCGAGTACTCAAGGGAACCGGCCTGATTGATGGTGCCGGCGAAGACTTTATCGCCGATGGTCTTCTCCACCGGCAGGCTTTCGCCGGTGATCGGCGCCTGATCGATGGTCGAACTGCCCGACACCACTTCCCCGTCCAGACCGATTCGCTCACCGGGACGCACCCGCACCCGCGCACCCAACTCAATGGCTTTGACAGGCTGCAAGACCCAACTGCCGTCGGCCTGCTGCACCGTGGCCTGTTCTGGGGTCATCTGCATCAGGCCACTGATGGCGTTGCGCGCCCGGTCCAAAGACTTGGCCTCGATCAATTCGGCAACGGTGAACAGGAACATCACCATCGCCGCTTCCGGCCACTGACCGATCAGGATCGCGCCAGTCACCGCGATGCTCATCAGCGCGTTGATGTTCAGGTTGAGGTTTTTAAGTGCGATCCAGCCCTTTTTATAGGTGCCGAGGCCGCCGCTGAGGATCGAGATCAGCGCGATGACCGCCACCACCCAGTTCGGCGCAGCGTTGGTGAAGTGGATAACTTCGGCGACCAGGGCGCCAACACCCGACAGCGCCAAGGGCCACCAGTGCTTTTTCTCGGGCGTCGGCGCTGGCGGTTCAACGCCCTGCTCCAGCGGCTCGGCCTGCATCCCGAGGGACTTGATCGCGTCGATGATCGGCGCAGTGCTCGGCAGGTCATGGGTGACGCCCAACACGCGGTTGATCAGGTTGAATTCCAGTTGCTGCACGCCCGAGAGTTTGCCGAGTTTGTTCTCGATCAGCGTCTGCTCGGTCGGACAATCCATGGCGTCGATGCGGAAATTGCTCAGTCGCGCACCGGCCGTTGGGGTTTCGCTCAACTTGATCAGCGACGGTGCCGCCACTTTGGCGGAACAGCAGGAATCCCCGTGGCTGCCATGCTCATGCTTCTGTACAGGCTGCAGCTTGTGGCTGTGATCGTGATCGTGATCGTGATCGTGATCGTGATCGTGATCGTGATCAGCCTCGGGTTTGTGCGTGTGAAGGGAATCGCTCATTGGGTCGCGTCCGGAAAGGTGCCTGTTGCCAAGTAAAGACCCTGTAGCCACTATAGGGTCAAGCACCCTTTTGGAGATTGTCGTCATGAGGATCGGAGAACTGGCCAGACTCACCGACTGCGCCGTGGAAACCATTCGCTACTACGAGCGCGAAAACCTGCTGCCGGAGCCGGCCCGCAGCGACGGCAACTACCGCGTCTATACCCAGGCCCACGCCGAGCGCCTGACGTTCATCCGCAACTGCCGCACCCTCGACATGACGCTGGAAGAAATCCGCAGCCTGCTGGCCCTGCGCGACAGTCCGCAGGATCAGTGTGAAAGCGTGAATGCGTTGATCGACGAACACATTCATCACGTGAAGGCGCGGATCGACGGGTTGATGGCGTTGCAGACACAACTGCTCGACCTGCGCCAACGTTGCAGCGAAGGGCCGGATATCGATCAGTGCGGGATTTTGCAGCGGTTGGAGGTCAGCGGCGGGGTTGTAGCGACGGGGATTGAGCATTCCCATGTCGGCCGCAGTCACGGCCATTAGCAGCCGATGATCGTTCCCACGCTCTGCGTGGGAATGCAGCCATGGACGCTCCGCGTCCACTGTGACGCAGAGCGTCACGGGATTCATTCCCACGCGGAGCGTGGGAACGATCAGGTGGAGCTAGACCGCCATTGGCGCGGTCATTGGGGCGTGATGTTCGTAGCCTTCCAGCGAGAAATCGCTCGGTTCGATCAACTCCAGCCACTCCGGCTGATAAACACCGGTCTTGGCGAACTCCGGCACACGGTCGCTGATCACCAGTTTCGGCATCGGGAACGGCTCACGCTTGAGCTGTTCATTCAGCATGTCCAAATGGTTTTCATAGACGTGGGCATCACCGATGAAATAGGTGAACCAGCGCGGCGTGTAACCGGTCAGGCGACCGATCAGGCTCAGCAGCGCGGCGCCTTCGGTGAGGTTGAACGGCGCGCCCAAACCCAAATCATTGGACCGGATGTACAGAGTCAAAGAAATCTCTTTGGTCTCCACATTCGGGTGGAACTGGTACAGCAAGTGGCACGGCGGCAGGGCCATTTCGTCGAGCTGGGCCACGTTCCAGCCGTGGAACAGGATGCGGCGGCTGCCCGGGTCCTTGATGATGGTGTCGACGCACTGGCGGATCTGGTCGATGGCCTTGTACAGCACCACGTAGGCTTGACCGTCTTCTTCGCCTTCGGCGATCTGGCGATAGCCCTGACTCAGGGTCTGTTCGATGGCGGCCTGGTTGCTGACCGGGATCTGCTTGTATGCCGGCCATTTGCGCCATTGCACGCCGTAGATCTCGCCAAGGTCGTCTTCGCCCTGACGGAACGGATTGGCCAGCCACTGGGCGTTTTCGTTGGCGTTCTGATCCCAGACCTTGCAGCCCAGGGCACGGAATTCGGCGGCGTTGTTCACCCCGCGCAGAAAACCGCACATCTCGCCGATGGCCGATTTGAAGGCCATTTTGCGGGTGGTGATCGCCGGGAAACCTTCCTTGAGGTCATAACGCAGCATCGCGCCAGGGAAGCTGATGGTGTTCACGCCGGTGCGGTTGGCCTGTTTGGTGCCGTTCTTGATGACGTGGGCGACCAGTTCGAGATATTGCTTCATGAGTTACCTGTGTCCTTGAACCCGGGACCGTCGCCCCGGGGTTCGAATTTATACAACCGCTGCTGGAGCCGCCGGTGCACGGCGATACGCCAGCCAGATCAGGAACAGACCGCCGAGGATCATCGGTACGCACAGTACCTGACCCATGGTCAGCCAGTTCCAGGCCAAATAGCCCAGTTGCGCGTCCGGTACGCGGACGAATTCGACGATGAAACGGAAGATGCCATAGAACAGCGCGAACATCCCGGACACCGCCATGGTCGGCCGCGGCTTGCGCGAGAACAACCAGAGAATGGCGAACAGCGCCACGCCTTCGAGCGCGAACTGATACAGCTGCGACGGGTGGCGCGCCAGTTGCGCCGGATCGGTCGGGAAGACCATTGCCCACGGCACATCGGTGGCCTTGCCCCACAACTCGGCGTTGATGAAGTTGCCGATCCGTCCGGCGCCCAGACCGATCGGCACCATCGGTGCGACGAAGTCCATCAGCTGGAAGAACGACTTGCCGTTCTTTTTACCAAACCACAACGCCGCCAGCATCACCCCGATGAACCCGCCGTGGAACGACATGCCGCCCTTCCACACTTCAAAGATCAACAGCGGGTTAGCGAGGTAAGCGCTCAGATCGTAGAACAGCACATAGCCCAAGCGGCCGCCGACGATGACCCCCATCGACATCCAGAACACCATGTCGGAGAGCTTCTCTTTACTCCAGGTCGGATCGAAGCGGTTCAACCGGCGCGACGCCAGCAGCCAGGCGCCGCCGATGCCGATCAGGTACATCAAGCCGTACCAGTGGATTTTCAACGGACCGATGGCCAAGGCCACCGGGTCAATCTGCGGGTAAGGCAGCATTGCGACTCCTCGTTAGAGTTGAAACCTTCAAATTCCCGGGCGACGCTGTCACGCCAGGATTAAGCCAGGATTGCGCTACGCGTCAGAGCAAGAAGCTCAAGCCGACGCAAAACAGCAAAGCGGCAAACAGTCTTTTCAGCAAGCGCGGCGACAGCGAGTGGGCCAGTCGCGCACCGAGGCGGGCGAAGACCATGCTGGTCAGGGCAATCCCCAGCAACGCCGGCAAATAAACAAAACCGAGACTATGGGCCGGCAGCAGCGGATCGTGCCACCCCAGAATCATGAAACTTAATGCACTGGCCAAGGCGATTGGCAGGCCACAGGCCGACGAAGTGGCCACCGCCTGCTGCATCGGCACGCTGCGCCAGGTCAGGAACGGCACGGTCAACGAGCCGCCGCCGATCCCGAAAATCGCCGAGGCCCAGCCAATGACGCTGCCCGCCACGGTCAGACCGACTTTGCCCGGCACCGTTCGGCTGGCCTTGGGTTTGAAGTCCAAAGCGAGTTGAACGGCGATGATCAGCGCAAATACCCCAATGATCTTCTGCAAATTCGGCCCGGAAATCGCTTCGGCCGTCAGCGCGCCGAAACCGGCACCGATCAGAATGCCGAGGGTCATCCAGGCAAAAATCGGCCAACGCACGGCACCGCGGCGATGGTGTTCGCGGATCGCATTGATCGAGGTAAATATGATTGTCGCCAGGGAGGTGCCGACTGCCAGATGCGTCAGGATCGACGCATCAAATCCCTGCAAGGTGAAACTGAACACCAGCACCGGGACAATGATGATCCCGCCGCCTACCCCGAACAGCCCGGCCAGCACGCCCGCACAGGCGCCCAACGCCAGATAGAGCAGAAATTCCATGGCCACATCCCCAAGCATCCCGAATCAGGAGCGGCATGGTAACGGAAGCATGGCCTCGGGCTCCACTGTGGAAGGCGATGGATCGATGAGCGATGTCTGCGTAGAGTGAGCAAAAAACACACAAGGACCACCTTATGTGCCTGATTGTTTTCGCTTGGCGACCGGGTCACGCCCAGCCGCTGATCGTGGCGGCCAACCGCGACGAATTCTATGCCCGGCCCAGCCTGCCGCTGGCGCAGTGGCCCGAAGCACCACAGGTGTATGCCGGTCGCGACCTGGAGGCCGGCGGCACCTGGCTCGGTGTTGGCGCCAATGGACGCTTCGCCGCACTGACCAATATCCGCGATCCGCATCAACCGCCCGCACGCAAGTCGCGAGGAGAGCTGGTGGCGCGATTTCTTGGCGGGGATATGCCGATAGATGACTACTTGAGCGACGTTGTTGCACGTTCGCTGGAATATTCCGGATTTAACCTGCTGGTTGGCAATGCCAACGAACTGTGGCACTTCAATGCCCGGGAGACTGAGGCGGTGATGCTGCCACCGGGGGTTTATGGGTTGTCGAACGCCGGGCTGGATACGCCATGGCCGAAACTGCTCAAGGCGCGGGCGGCGCTGGAAGAAGTGCTGGACGACCCGCAACCCCAGGCTTTATTGGCCTTGCTGAATGATCCGCAGACCGCACCCTTTGCCGAACTGCCGGATACCGGGGTCGGGTTGGCCACCGAGACATTGCTGTCGAGTGTGTTTATTGCCAGTCCGACTTATGGGACGCGAGCGAGTACGGCGTTGATCGTGCATGCGGATGGGACGCGGCATATGGTCGAGCGGAGCTTTGGGCCGTATGGCGGGCATTTGGGGGAGGTGGAGATCAGGGTTTAGATTGGTGTTGCCCGGGCGGGC
>NZ_JBOBDO010000042.1:0-26943 GCF_050586665.1 Pseudomonas sp. ES4
ACTGCTGTCAACACCTCTTTTACACCGCTTTCGACCGAGAAGATCGAACCGTCAAAAGAGCCAAACAACCCTGCTCTTTCAACTCCTTCTGGGCTTCGATGACCTGAAGCAACTCGCTGTCGAAAACTGCATAACTCATTGTTTATCAAGGAGTTTTCCGTTTCGACTGCGCCGGAAGTGGGGCGAATTATAGACTTCCAGAATCTGCCGTCAACCTTTAATTCGAGCTTTATTCGGATTTGAGCGTAATACGCGCAAATGCCTTCTTGCCGGCCTGGCAAACATGGGTCGCGCCCAATGCATATATAAAGGTGCGATCGACAACCTCACCATCTATACGCACACCACCAGAACCTAGAAGGTCCCGCGCGACAGCCGAGTTCTTGACCAGGCCTGCCTTATTAAGGACAGCAGCAATCGGCATGTCTTCAGCAGCAGTCAATTCGATCTCCGGCAGATCGTCCGGCAGCTCGCCTTCCTTCATACGGTTACCCGCCCCACGGTGAGCATTGGCCGCAGCCTCTTCACCATGAAAACGCGCAACAATCTCTTCAGCCAACTTGATCTTGATATCACGCGGATTGGCGCCAGCCTCGACATCGGCACGAAATGCGTCGATCTCATCCATAGAGCGGAAACTGAGCAATTCGAAATAACGCCACATCAGCGCATCCGGAATGGAAACCAGCTTGCCGTACATCACACCCGGCGCCTCCTGGATCCCCACGTAGTTGCCCAGGGACTTGGACATCTTCTTCACGCCATCCAGACCTTCGAGCAGCGGCATCGTCAGAATGCATTGAGCCTCTTGACCATATCCACGCTGCAGCTCACGCCCCATCAACAGATTGAACTTCTGATCAGTACCACCCAACTCGACATCAGCACGCAAAGCAACCGAGTCATAACCCTGAACCAGCGGATAGAGGAACTCGTGAATGGCAATTGGTTGATTGGTTGTGTAGCGCTTGTCGAAATCGTCGCGCTCAAGCATGCGAGCCACGGTGTATTGCGAAGTCAGACGAATGAAGTCGGCTGGCCCCATCTGATCCATCCAGGTGGAGTTGAACGCCACTTCGGTCTTGGCTGGATCAAGAATCTTGAAGACTTGAGTCTTGTAAGTCTCGGCATTCTCGAGAACCTGCTCACGAGTGAGCGGAGGACGTGTCGCGCTCTTGCCGCTTGGATCACCGATCATCCCGGTGAAGTCACCTATAAGGAAGATCACCTGATGCCCCAGTTCCTGGAACTGGCGCAGCTTATTAATAAGCACAGTATGACCAAGGTGCAAATCCGGCGCGGTCGGATCGAAGCCTGCCTTAATACGTAGCGGCTGGCCACGCTTGAGCTTTTCGATCAGCTCGGACTCGACCAACAGTTCTTCTGCACCACGTTTAATCAGCGCTAGCTGCTCTTCAACCGACTTCATAACAGACCCGCAAGGCTCGAATTCAAAGGGAACCAACCATACAAGATCGCGCGTCAAATACAAGTTTTGCCCGGCGCACGGACGCCAATCCGCGAACACAGCGTTCGCGGACTTGCTTCAGAGATGATTTGGTTATATTTTATACAGTTATTTCATCTTCATCATGTCATTCATCTTTTCCAATTCATCTTTTTCAAAGTCAAAAATTACCTATGACCAAAGAATCGTCTAAAGCGCCGCCGCTTTACCCGAAGACCCACCTGCTCGCAGCAAGTGGCATCGCCGCCCTTCTGAGCCTGGCGCTTCTGGTATTTCCTTCCAGTGATGTTGAAGCCAAAAAGACGACCCTGAGTCTTGAACTGGAAAGCCCTGCAGAACAACTGACACAAGATCAAGACGCTGCCGAGGCCGTCCAGGCCACAAATGAGCCAGCAGCTTCCCCTTTCGCGCAGATCGAAAACAGCGTCGAAGAACCACAGGAAACCGCTCAGGCCGCGCCCGTGCCGGCGCCTGTGATCGAAGAAAAAAAGTCTCCAAACCACAGGGAAGTGATCGTCTCTAAAGGCGACACCCTCTCCACACTGTTTGAAAAAGTCGGCCTTCCAACAGCTTTGGTGCATGAAGTACTGGCCAGCGACAAACAAGCCAAGCAGTTCAGCCGACTCAAACATGGCCAGAAACTCGAATTCGAACTGGGCCCCGATGGCCAGTTGACCAATCTGCACAGCAAGGTCAGCGACGTTGAAAGCATAACCCTCACCAAGAATGACAAGGGTTATGCATTCAATCGCATTACAGCCAAACCGACCGTGCGCTCTGCCTACGTTCATGGCGTAATCAACAGTTCGCTGTCGCAGTCCGCTGCACGCGCCGGTTTGTCCCACAGCCTGACCATGGACATGGCCAGTGTGTTTGGTTATGACGTCGACTTCGCCCAGGACATTCGCCAAGGCGACCAGTTCGATGTCATCTACGAACAGAAAGTCGTCAACGACAAGGTTGTCGGCAATGGCCCGATCCTTTCCGCACGTTTCACTAACCGCGGCAAGACCTACACCGCCGTGCGTTACACCAACAAACAAGGCAATAGCAGCTACTACACTGCTGACGGCAACAGCATGCGCAAGGCGTTCATCCGTACCCCGGTGGATTTCGCACGCATCAGCTCGAAGTTCTCCATGGGACGCAAACATCCGATCCTGAACAAGATCCGCGCTCACAAAGGTGTCGATTACGCAGCACCACGCGGTACGCCGATCAAGGCTGCCGGTGACGGCAAAGTATTGTTGGCGGGTCGTCGCGGCGGTTACGGCAACACCGTGATCATCCAGCACGGCAATACCTACCGCACGTTGTATGGTCATATGCAGGGCTTCGCCAAAGGCGTCAAGACTGGCGGCAGTGTCAAGCAAGGCCAGGTGATCGGCTACATCGGCACTACCGGTCTCTCCACCGGTCCACACTTGCACTACGAGTTCCAGGTCAATGGCGTGCACGTCGACCCACTAGGCCAGAAAGTTGCCATGGCTGATCCGATCTCCAAAGCTGAACGCGCACGTTTCCTCGCGCAGAGCCAACCGCTGATGGCGCGCATGGATCAAGAGAAATCCACGCAACTGGCTTCGAGAAAGCGCTAAGCCATGACGTTTTATATAGGTGTGATGTCCGGGACCAGCCTCGACGGCCTGGACATAGCGCTGGTCGAGCTGGCCCCGGCGATAAAACTCATCGCCACGCACTACACGCCAATGCCTGACTCCTTGCGCACCGAGCTGCTTGGTTTGTGCGCCAGCGGCCCGGACGAGATTGCCCGCTCCGCCATCGCCCAGCAGAACTGGGTGAAACTGGCGGCACGGGGTATTCACACCCTCCTCGACCAACAAAAACTGAAACCCGAAGATATTCGCGCGATTGGCAGCCACGGCCAGACCATTCGCCACGAGCCGGCGCGCGGCTTCACTGTGCAAATTGGCAACCCTGCCCTTCTGACCGAGTTGACCGGTATCACTGTGGTCAGCGACTTTCGAAGCCGCGATGTTGCGGCTGGCGGACAAGGCGCCCCATTGGTTCCAGCCTTTCACGAAGCGTTGTTTGAAGAACGCGCAGGCAATCGCGCGGTATTGAACGTTGGCGGATTCAGCAACCTGAGCCTGATCGAGCCCGGCAAACCCGTAGCCGGTTTCGACTGCGGCCCGGGCAATGTTCTGCTGGATGCCTGGATTCACCAGCAACGCGGCGACAACTTTGATCGTGACGGCCAGTGGGCCGCCAGCGGCAAGGTCCAACCGGTTCTGCTGCACGAACTGCTGAGTGATCCATTTTTCGTGACCAAAGGCCCAAAGAGCACCGGCCGCGAAGTATTCAACCTTGCATGGCTGACACAGCATTTATCGAAACTGTCGACCTTCACCCCCGAAGACGTGCAGGCAACCCTGCTCGAACTGACCGCCCTGACTATTGTCGAGTCACTACAAAGCGCTCAATCAGATACCCGGGAACTGTTGGTCTGCGGCGGCGGCGCCCATAACGCTACGCTGATGAACCGCTTGGCCAGCTTGCTGCCGAACACCCACGTCAGCAGCACCGCGGCTTACGGTGTAGACCCGGACTGGGTCGAAGCCATGGCCTTCGCCTGGCTGGCCCATTGCTGCCTTGAAGGCATCGCCGCCAATCGCCCGAGCGTTACCGGTGCAAGTGGCCTGCGCGTACTCGGCGCCATCTACCCCGCTTGATCTGCAAACAGCAAAACGCCGCGGAGCCCTGAGGCCACGCGGCGCTTGGTGATGCGATGATTGCGATCAGATCGAGAACGAAGATCCGCAGCCACACGTAGTGCTGGCGTTCGGATTCTTGATCACGAAGCGCGAACCTTCCAGACCTTCCTGATAATCCACCTCGGCACCTGCCAGGTACTGGAAGCTCATCGGATCGACCACCAGGCTGACACCTTCGCGCTCGACGATGGTGTCGTCATCGGCCACTTCTTCATCGAAGGTGAAGCCGTATTGAAACCCTGAACAACCGCCGCCCGTAACGAATACGCGCAGCTTCAAACGATCATTCCCCTCTTCATCGACCAGGCTCTTCACCTTGTGCGCGGCACCGTGGGTAAATTGCAAAGCCGTGGGGGTGAAGGATTCGACGCTCATGCTAACTATCTCCCGGCGTTACGCCGCCATAATGCGTGATGACGCGCATTATCCGCTTCTCCTAGAAAATCGGTCAACTATTGTTACGGTATATCAATCAACCCAATCGTAAGCCCGGAATGCAAAAAGGCCCGTCAGACGGGCCTTTTTACTGGGCAGGAAAACCTTACGGCAGCATGCCTGCATGAGACAGACCCAAGCGCTCATCCAGACCAAACAGGATGTTCAGGTTCTGCACCGCCTGACCCGACGCGCCTTTGACCAGATTGTCGATCACCGACAACACCACCACCAGATCACCATCCTGCGGACGATGCACGGCGACACGGCAAACGTTGGCACCACGCACGCTGCGGGTTTCGGGATGGCTGCCGGCCGGCATAACATCGACGAACGGTTCGTTGGCATAGCGCTTTTCAAACAGCGCTTGCAGATCTACGGAGCGGTCCACGACTGTCGCGTAGAGCGTCGAGTGGATACCTCGAATCATTGGCGTCAGATGCGGAACGAACGTCAGACCGACGTCCTTGCCCGCAGCACGACGCAGACCCTGGCGGATTTCCGGCAGATGACGGTGACCTTTGACCGCGTAAGCCTTCATGCTTTCCGACGTCTCGGCGTACAGCGAACCTACAGACGCGCCACGACCGGCACCACTGACGCCGGACTTGCAGTCGGCAATCAAGCGAGTGGTGTCGGCCAGACCTGCTTCAAGCAATGGCAGGAAACCCAATTGCGTAGCAGTCGGGTAGCAACCCGGCACGGCGATCAGACGAGCCTGCTTGATCTGCTCGCGATTGACTTCCGGCAAGCCGTAAACCGCCTCTTCCAGCAGCTCCGGCGCGCCGTGCGGCTGACCGTACCACTTGGCCCACTCATCAGCGTCTTGCAGTCGGAAGTCCGCCGACAGGTCGATGACTTTGGTCCCGGCCGCCAACAGTTCGCCAGCCAGCGCATGGGCAACCCCGTGCGGCGTGGCGAAGAACACCACGTCGCAAGCGCCCAGCGTCTTGATGTCCGGAACGCTGAATGCCAGACCGTCGTAATGACCGCGCAGGTTCGGATACATATCAGCCACGGCCAGACCGGCCTCGGATCGGGAAGTGATGACTGCCACTTCAGCTTGCGGATGTTGCGCCAACAGACGCAGCAGTTCGACACCGGTGTAACCCGTGCCGCCGACGATACCGACCTTGACCATAAACCTGCCCTCAACGAACCCACTGGAAAGCCGTCGATAATAGGGGCCACGCGGCTCTGCGACAACCGTCAAGGTGACGTGCGGGCGCTCTACCCTCTACTATCTTCGCTACCGTGAACCTGGGAATAACTAAAAATGCTCTATCTGTGGCTCAAAGCGCTTCACATCGTCAGCATGGTCTGCTGGTTTGCCGCCCTGTTCTACCTGCCCCGCCTGTTCGTTTATCACGCCCAAAGTGAAGACACCGTCAGCAAGGAACGCTTCAGCGTCATGGAGCGCAAGCTGTACCGCGGCATCATGGGGCCGGCGATGATCGCCACTCTGGTTTTCGGCATCGCACTGATCGCCTTGAACCCCAGCATATTCAGTCATGGTGCCTGGATTCACGCGAAGTTGACCCTGGTGGTGATCCTCATCGGCTACCACCACATGTGCGGCGCCCAGGTGAAACGTTTTGCCCGTGGCGAGAACACCCGCAGTCATGTCTTTTATCGCTGGTTCAATGAAGTGCCGGTTCTGATATTGCTGGCCATTGTAATTCTGGTCGTCGTCCGGCCGTTCTAACTCCAATAAGCACAACTCATCGGGGTACTTCCAATGTCGCTGCCCGCTCTACTCGAACAACGCTTGCGTCTGCCGGTGGTGGCCGCGCCAATGTTCCTGATTTCCAACCCGCAGCTGGTGCTCGCCTGCTGCCGTAATGGCGTGGTGGGCAGCTTTCCTGCGCTGAACCAGCGCGAGAGCAGCGGTTTCAAGGCCTGGCTGGAAGAGATCGAAGCAGGGTTGGCGACAATGGAGAATCCGGCGCCTTATGCGGTAAACCTGATCGTCCACCACAGCAACCCGCGGCTGCAAGCGGACCTGGAGATCTGCATCGAGCACAAAGTGCCGATTGTGATCACCAGTCTCGGCGCAGTGAAAGAACTGGTCGATGCAGTGCACAGCTACGGCGGCCTGGTGTTCCATGACGTGACGACTCGTCGCCATGCAGAGAAAGCCGCCGAGGCCGGGGTCGACGGCTTGATCGCCGTGGCAGCGGGCGCCGGTGGACACGCCGGAACCTGGAGCCCGTTCTCGCTGATTGCCGAGATCCGCCAATTCTTCGACAAGACCCTGCTGCTGGCCGGCTGCCTGAACCACGGCCACGAGATTCTCGCAGCCCAACTGCTTGGTGCGGATCTGGCCTACTTCGGCACGCGATTTATCGGCACCACCGAAAGTCACGCGCCTGACGCCTATAAAGAGATGCTGCTGACTGCCAGAGCCGCGGACATCGTCCATACTCCAGCGGTATCGGGAGTACCGGCGAGCTTTATGCGTCAGAGTCTTGAGGCGGCAGGTTTCGACATGGCCGCGTTGCAAGGCAAGGGCGAAGTGGACTTCGGCTCCAAACTCAAGCCCATGAGCGATGAAGCCAAAGCCTGGAAAACCGTCTGGTCCGCAGGCCAGGGTGTTGGCGAGATCGATGATTTGCCGAGTGTCGATCAATTGGTCGCTCGCCTTGATGCCGAATACCGCAAAGCGCTAGAACTGGCGGCAGAGCTACCCAAGCGCTGGCCACGCTGACGGGCAAACCAGACCAGTCCATTCCGGCTGGCTTCACACTGCAAGGATGCCTCGTAATGAGCGAAACCCGTTTCAAGATCGTGTTCGACGGCGCTCTGCTGCCAGGTGTTGACGTCATCACCGCCAAGCTTAATCTCGCCGAGCTGTTCAAAACCGATGTGGCTGCCATCGAGCGGCTGTTCAGTGGCAAGCCGGTTGCGCTCAAACGCGACCTGTCGCGGGGCGATGCGCAGACTTATCTCCAGGCGCTGACCAAAACCGGTATCGATGCCCGGATCGAATCCGAACCCTCGATCGAGCTGAACCTGGCTGACGTTCATGAACACGCCCCGGCCGTCGCGGCAGATCCCGAATCCCCTTATGCGCCACCCCAGGCTACCGTTGGCGAAGCCTTGCCAGCGTTTGCCACACTCAAACCGTTCAGCTTCGAGGGTCGGATCGGCCGCTTGCGTTATCTGGCCTGGACGATGTCGCTGACGCTGGTGACCCTCGGTGTTGGCGCTGTGCTTGCTGTTTTCGGCTTGGCCCTCATCACTACGGACACTACCGCCGGCCTGATTCTCGGTGGCTTGCTGGCCTTCATTCTCTTCGTGGCGCTGGCGTTCGTCAGCATCCAGTTCAGCGTCCAGCGTCTGCACGATATCGGCTGGTCTGGTTGGCTCTGGCTACTGACGCTCGTACCGTTCGTGGGCAGCATCTTCCCGTTCGTAATGATGATTGTGCCGGGCAATAACACCGCCAATCGATACGGTGCGCCACCACCGCCCAACAGCACCGCGGTTAAAGTCCTGTCTTCATTGTGGTTGGTGTTTATCGCGATCCTGTTCATCGGCGGACTGAGCGGTGGCCTTACTACCATTCAGAGTGAGTATGAAAGTGCTACCCAGAGCAGCTATGAAAGTGACTCCGTGACCACCGAAGAGATCGAAGATCAAACCGCTGTGGAAGCAGAGCCAGCGCCAAATTCAGCCGACGATGCAGCCGAAGCAGCCCAGCCCCCTGTAGACTCTGCGAAAGAATGAACAGCGCTCCCCGCCCGTGACACCTGCGTCGCCGGCGCGGAGCTGTTGCGATGGAGAAATGCATGACCCGTTACGCACTGATCACTGGCGCTTCCAGCGGCATCGGCCTGGCGATGGCCGAAGCGCTGGCCCGGCGCGGCCGCAGTCTGATTCTGGTGGCCCGTCAGCGTGATCAGCTGGAAAGTATTGCGATTGAACTGACCCAACGTTTTGGCGTGGAAGTGCTGTTCCGAGCTTGTGACCTCGGCGAGCCGCTACGGCTGTCGGGTTTTCTGCTGGAGCTGGAGGAAGGTGACCGACAGATCGATTTGCTGGTTAACTGCGCCGGCATCGGCACCTGCGGCCCTTTCCTGGCTCAGGACTGGATGACCGAGCAGGACCTGATCGAAGTGAACATCCTTGCGCTCACTCGCCTGTGTCACGCGATCGGCAACAGTATGGCGCTGCAGGGCGGCGGGCAGATTTTGAATGTCGCCTCGGTGGCGGCGTTCCATCCCGGCCCGTGGATGAGCACTTATTACGCCAGCAAGGCTTATGTGCTGCATTTTTCCGAAGGGTTGCGCGTCGAACTGAAAAAATGCGCGGTCAAGGTCTCGGTGCTCTGCCCCGGCCCTACCCGCACGGCGTTTTTCCGCACCGCGCAATTGGACGCTAGCAAACTGGCCGACAGCAAAATGCTGATGAGCCCCGAGGAAGTCGCGCTCTACACCGTCCGGGCGCTGGAGAAAAATCGCGCCATTATTATTCCGGGTCGACGCAACCGCTGGCGCGCCTTCCTGCCGCGACTCGGCTCGCGCTGGCTGACCCGGACAATTGCCGGCATGGTCAACAAGGTTTACTGCCCGCGCTGATCGCCCCTCAAGGTAAAAGGCTGGGCTCGGGCATAACCCATGGTTACACTCAGGCCAGCCCAAACAACGGAGAAAAAAGCTGTGGATACTCTGTTCACCAAGATCATCAACCGGGAAATCCCGGCGAAGATCATTTACGAGGACGACCAGGTACTGGCCTTCCACGACATCGCCCCACAGGCACCCGTGCATTTTCTGGTGATTCCGAAAAAAGCGGTGCGCACACTTAACGACCTGACCGAGGACGACAAGGCATTGGCCGGGCATATTCTGTTCACCGCCCAGCGTCTGGCCCTGGAACTGGGTTGCGAAGAAGGCTTTCGCGTGGTCATGAACTGCAATCCATTGGGCGGGCAGACCGTCTATCACATACATATGCATGTCTTGGGTCAGCGCCAGATGCATTGGCCGCCGGGCTGATCGCAGCAAGTTCCTGTGGGGTGGGCAATCCCCCCCACAAGCACCTGCGTCGCAATGACTCAGCGCAAACCTTCCCCCGGCCGATTGGGTTAAACTGGCCGCCGAGATTTTTCCCGGAGGTCAGCATGACAACCCAACGTCACTACTCGCCGATTGACCGCCTTCTGCTACAAGCCGATGCCGCGATGCGCACCTTGCTGCCTTTCAGTGGCCAGCCGTACCGTCCTTCGCCCGCTATCGTGCAGCCGGATGCGCAAATGAGCGACGAAGACACCCGGCACGTCGCCGGTCTGATGCGCATCAACCATACCGGCGAAGTCTGTGCCCAGGCGCTGTATCAAGGCCAGGCCCTGACCGCCAAGCTGCCGCAAGTGCGCGCCGCCATGGAGCATGCCGCCGAAGAAGAAATCGACCACCTGGTCTGGTGCGAACAACGCATAAAACAGTTGGGCAGCCATACCAGCATTCTCAATCCGCTGTTTTACGGCATGTCGTTCGGGATTGGCGCGGTAGCCGGGTTGATCAGCGATAAAGTCAGCCTGGGTTTCGTTGCGGCTACCGAGCATCAGGTCTGCAAACACCTCAACGAACACCTTGAGCAACTGCCTGCCGAGGATGAAAAGTCCCGGGCGATCCTCGAGCAGATGCGCATTGATGAAGAACACCACGCCGAAAGCGCGCTGGAGGCTGGGGGGTTCCGCTTTCCGGCACCGGTGAAGTTCGGCATGAGCCTGATGGCCAAGGTCATGACCAAGAGTACTTACCGGATCTGACCTCAGGTAGTTTGCCCGCGATGGCGATCTCAAGGACGCAATCGCGGGCAAGCCTTACAGACATCAGCTTGGGATCGCGACCGTCCGCGCTGCTTTTACGGTAGTGGGATGTCGACTCAACCGAGCTCGATGATCTCGTAGTCGTGGGTAATTGCCACGCCAGCAGCCCCAAGCATGATCGACGCCGAGCAATACTTCTCGGCAGACAGCTCGATGGCGCGTTTGACCTGGGCTTCTTTCAAGCCTCGACCCTTGACCACGAAGTGCATATGGATCTTGGTGAAAACCTTCGGATCTTCGGTGGCGCGCTCAGCTTCGAGGAAGGCTTCGCAGCTTTCAACGGCCTGACGGGACTTCTTGAGGATGCTGACCACGTCAAAATTGCTGCAACCGCCAACACCCAGCAGGAGCATTTCCATCGGCCGGACACCCAGGTTGCGACCGCCGGCATCGGGCGGCCCGTCCATGACCACGACATGACCGCTGCCGGATTCGCCGAGGAACATGGCTTCGCCAGCCCATTGGATGCGTGCCTTCATCGCCAAGACTCCACTGTATAAAAAAGGGTCGCCAGCTTAGCACAGGGGCCTTGATTGACGACGCCTCGCCTTCCTACGACGCAAGCCGTTGCGCTGTAGGTAAATTCTCGAATATTGCAGGAAGTGTCTGTTAAGCTGGCGCCAATTCAATGGCGCATTGCCAGCTTCATAGCAATCTCAGCGACTCATAAGAAAATCAAACACACCGTGAAGTCTTTTCGGGATACAACCATGGTTGCTATTACCCCAACACCCAAAATCAAGAACCTCGACAAGCTGTTGATGCATTGCCAGCGCCGTCGTTATGCAGCCAAAAGCAATATCATTTGTGCCGGCGACCGCTCGGAAAGTCTGTTCTTCATCATCAAGGGTTCGGTCACCATCCTGATCGAGGATGACGACGGCCGCGAAATGATCATCGCCTACCTGAACTCTGGAGACTTTTTCGGCGAGCTGGGCCTGTTCGAACAAGCCGGCCTGGAACAGGAACGCAGCGCCTGGGTGCGCGCCAAGATCGAATGCGAAGTCGCGGAGATCAGCTACGCAAAATTCCGCGAACTGTCCCAACAGGACCCAGACATTCTTTACGTGCTCAGCGGACAAATCGCACAACGCCTGCGTAACACCACCCGCAAAGTGGGTGACCTTGCGTTCTTCGATGTTACCGGCCGCGTCGCACGCTGCCTCTTGGAACTGTGCAAGCAACCAGATGCAATGACCCATCCCGACGGCATGCAGATCAAGGTGACCCGTCAGGAAATCGGGCGGATTGTCGGTTGTTCACGTGAGATGGTCGGTCGCGTTCTCAAGGATCTGGAAGAACGCAACCTGGTGGACGTCAAAGGCAAGACCATGGTGGTCTTCGGTACGCGCTAAACCCTGAACATGTCTGTCAGCAATTCGCGGTACAAACTGTCGAGTCGCCCCAACGCATCAGGTGCTGCATATTTTTCATGAAGAGCAATGTGGCTCTCGGCGCGAACCCGCGGCTCCAGGCCACAGGCTTCATTGAAACGGTTGACCGCAGCAACCATCGACTCACGCTCGTTATCGAGCAACAAAGCCCCGTGCACCAACCCTACCGGACGCGTGCCGCCCTTGCTCTGGCGCCAGCGTTGAGCCGTGCCAACCATCTTGCGCCCATCAAGGTTGACGTTGAAACGCCCATCACAGAACGCACCCTCTATTTCGCCCAAAGACGAAACGCCGCCCAGTTCATCGAGTAACTGACAAATCGGATCGCAAAGCCGGCGATAACCGGCTTCGATGCGGTTCTGGTCACCCTCGCTACGCGGTGGGGCGTAGACCAGTGCAATGTTGATCGTCGAGGCCGATTGCGGCACCGGTTCACCGCCGGTTTCACGCAACAACACCGGCCAACCTGCCGCCGCCGACACTTCGCACGCGGCCTCGAACCCAGGCAGACGATTCAAGCGTCGCGGCATGACCAGCGCCCGGTCACTGGGTTGCCAGAACAGAAGGCCAAACTCCGAATCACCAGTGCACACATGCGCCAACAGATTCTGTTCGGCGAGCAGGCCGGCTTCGACGGTCAAGGCAATGGGCTGGGTCATGGCAGTAGACATCCTTTGTTTGGGGTATAAAAAAGCCGGCATCGCCGGCTTCTTCATCAAGTCACGTTCAGTCGAGTGTAGAACCGCTCACCGCGATACCACGCTCAGGAAAGAACAGACGCTGCAGCTCGGTGCCCGGGCTTTCGGCGCGCATGAACGCTTCGCCAACCAGGAACGCGTACACATCGCTGATTTCCATCAGTTCGACATCGGCCCGGTTGAGAATGCCACTTTCGGTGATTACCAAGCGATCACGCGGAATGCGCGGCAACAGATCGAGGGTGGTTTCCAGATTGACTTCGAAAGTATGCAAGTTGCGGTTGTTTATGCCGACCAACGGAGTGTCGAGGGTTTTCAAGGCCCGCTCCAGCTCGTCGCCATCGTGAACTTCCACCAGCACATCGAGGCCGACACTTTTGGCGACGGCAGCCAACTCGGCCATTTTCACGTCATCCAGTGCGGAGACGATCAGCAGCACGCAGTCGGCGCCCAACGCTCGGGCTTCAATGATCTGATATGGATCGATCATGAAGTCCTTGCGGATCACCGGCAGTTTGCACGCTGCCCGCGCCTGTTGCAGATAAGCATCGGCGCCCTGGAAGTAATCGATATCGGTGAGCACTGACAGGCAGGTCGCGCCGCCCTTCTCGTAACTCTTGGCGATGTCGGCGGGAACGAAGTTCTCGCGGATAACGCCTTTGCTCGGTGAAGCCTTCTTGATCTCTGCAATGACCGCTGGCTGCTTGAGCTTGGCCTGAGCCAACAGTGCCTGGGCAAAACCACGGGGTGCATCGGCCGCCTTGGCCAGACTTTCCAGCTCCGCCAGGCTTACGCGAGCGCTACGCTCGGCGACTTCCTGGACTTTGCGGGCCAGAATGTTTTCCAGAACCGTCGGTACACTCATCCCTCATTCTCCACTTTGAATACCGCGGTAAATGCACCCAACTCCTCCAGTTTTTCCCGAGCGAGGCCTGTGTGCAGCGCATCGTGCGCCAGGGCAACGCCTTCTTTCAAACTGCTGGCATGGTCGGCGGCGTAGAGCGCGGCACCGGCATTGAGCATAATCATTTCCGCGGCTTTCTGACCGTTCTCGGTCTTGCGCTTGCCCAGGGCGTCGCGAATCAGCTCCAGGGACGCTGCCGGGCTATCCACTGCCAGACCGTGCAGGCTCTGGCTTTTCATGCCCAGGTCTTCTGGTTCGACCCAATACTCGGTGATCTGGTCATCCTTCAATTCCGCCACGAAGGTTGGCGCCGCCAGACTGAACTCGTCCAGGCCATCCTTCGAGTGCACTACCAACACGTGCTTGCTGCCCATACGTTGCAAGACTTCGGCCAGCGGCCGGCACAACGCCTGATTGAACACGCCCACCACCTGATGCTTCACGCCGGCCGGATTCGTAAGCGGGCCGAGCATGTTGAACAGCGTGCGCAAGCCCAGCTCGCGGCGCGGGCCGGCGGCGTGCTTCATGGCGCTGTGATGGGTCTGGGCGAACATGAAACCGATGCCGACGTTGTCGATGCAGCGTGCCACCTGAACCGGCGTAAGGTTCAGGTAGATACCCGCCGCTTCCAGCAAATCGGCGCTGCCGCTTTTGCCCGAGACCGCACGGTTACCGTGCTTGGCCACCGTGCAACCGGCCGCCGCGACCACGAACGAGGAAGCGGTCGAGACGTTAAAAATGTTCGCGCCATCGCCACCGGTACCCACTACATCGACGACGCCGTCGAGGGTCTTGAGTTCGACCTTGTCCGCCAGCTCGCGCATGACCGACACGGCGCCGACGATTTCGTCGATGCTTTCACTCTTCATGCGCATGGCCATCATGAACGCGCCGATCTGCGCGTCCGTGCATTGCCCGGTCATGATTTCGCGCATGACATCGCGCATCTCATCGGTGCTGAGGTCGAGCTGTTCGACGATACGGCTCAGGGCTGTCTTGATATTCATGAAAAGTCCTTAGCGCGTGCCGCCGGTTTGTTTGAGGAAATTAGCGAACAGCTCGTGGCCCTGTTCGGTGAGGATCGACTCAGGGTGAAACTGCACGCCCTCGATGTTCAGTGTCTTGTGGCGCAGGCCCATGATCTCGTCGACCGAACCGTCTTCAAGCTGGGTCCAAGCGGTCAGCTCCAGGCAATCGGGCAGCGTTTCGCGTTTGACGATCAGTGAATGATAGCGGGTGACTGTCAGCGGATGGTTCAGGCCTGCAAATACGCCTTTGTCCTCGTGGAACACCGGGCTGGTCTTGCCGTGCATGACCTGACGGGCACGCACCACATCGCCGCCAAAGGCCTGGCCGATGGATTGATGACCCAGGCACACGCCGAGAATCGGCAGTTTTCCGCCAAAATGTTTGATCACATCAATCGACACACCGGCTTCGTTCGGCGTGCAAGGACCGGGAGAAACGACAATCCGCTCAGGGTTGAGGGCTTCGATTTCGGCAATGGTGAGCTCATCGTTGCGCACGACTTTGACCTGGGAGCCGAGCTCACCGAGGTATTGCACAACGTTGTAAGTAAAAGAGTCGTAGTTATCGATCATCAGCAACATGGCTTAAAAACCTCTTGAATTTACTGACTTTGAATACAGCCTTCGAAAGATTTACCCGCAGCTTCCTGCACTTTGTCAGTCGCTGGAGTCGCGCTGCAAAGCGGTTTGTCTTGCGGGTAAAGAAGGCAAAGCGGTAAAGATCCGGCCGGGCCGGCAGAAGGATTCAGGCGCGCCAACGCCAACGGGCGTGTGCCTTGATGACTTGATCCAGAAGTTTGCTGACGATCAACACGGGGAAGGTCTCATTTATACGTCTCGGCACAGTAACTTAGCTGGGCAGAGCGTGCAATATGGGGCGATCGAAGCTCTTGAAACAATTGATCGGTTCGCGCCGAACGGCAACAGGCCCTATAGTTTTTGGCACTATCGTTTTGCTCACTACAACAATAACAAACGGACTTGCTCATGATCAGACAGACATTGGCTGTACCGCTTGCCAGCTGCTTGCTCGCGATGGCCTGCACCCAGGCGATCGCAGCGCCCAACCCTTATTCGAATTTCATTGTCTTCGGCGATAGCCTTAACGATGCCGGGCAGTTTACCGACACGGGCGGCCCTCCCGGCTCGACCGTGCGCTTCACCAACCGGACCGGCCCGACTTACCGGGACGGTAACGGCGAAGTCTACTCCGCCAACTCGACCCAACTGCTGGGTGACAGGCTCGGCTTTTCACTGGACCAGACCGCCGCTTCGACCTCGGCGGCGCGTGCGAACCAGGGCCTGCCGGACGGGAACAACTGGGCCGTAGGCGGTTACCGCACGGACCAGATCCTCACCTCGATCACCAGTGTGTCCGCCACGGGTGAACGCGCGAGCGCGGGCTATCTGCCGACAAACAACTTCAACGCCGATCCGAATGCGCTGTATTACATCTCCGGGGGCGGGAACGATTTTCTTCAGGGACGCGTACAAAGTGGCGCCCAAGCGAATGCCGCTGCGGATCGACTGGCCAACAGCGTCCAGGTCCTGCAAACCGCCGGCGCCCGATACATCATGGTATGGCTGCTGCCCGACCTCGGTTTAACGCCCGCCATCAACGGCACGCCCCAGCAGACGCCTACTTCACTACTGAGCGCTGCTTTCAATCGGCAACTGGTCACTCGCCTCGCAGGGATCGATGCCGAAATCATCCCGTTGAACATTCCGCTGCTGTTGCAGGAAACCTTCGCCGATCCATCGCGATTTGGTTTTGCTGCTGGCCAGAACCTGACAGCGACGTGCTTCAGCGGTAACAGCTGCACCGAAAACCCTGCGTATGGCATCAACAGTGCCACGCCGGACCCCGGCAAGCTGATTTATAACGATGGGGTTCATCCGACCGAAGCCGGGCAGAAACTCATTTCCGACTACGCCTATTCCTTGCTGGCGGCGCCGTGGGAGCTGACGTTGTTGCCGGAAATGGCCCACGCCACCTTGCGTGCGCACCAGGATGAACTGCGCAGCCAATGGCAATCGGATTGGGGGAACTGGCAGGCGGTCGGCCAATGGCGCGCGATTGTCGCCGGAGGCGGACAGCATCTGGATGTCGATAGCCAGAGCAGCGGCGCCAGCGCTGATGGCGACGGTTACAACCTGAACATCGGCGGCAGCTATCGGCTTAATGATGCCTGGCGCGTCGGTGTGGCGGCGGGTTTCTATCGTCAGAACCTGGAAGCAGGCAGTAACGATTCGGACTACAAACTCAACAGCTACCTGGCCACCGCCTTCGCCCAGTTCCAGCAGAATCGCTGGTGGGCCGATGCCGCGTTGACCGGCGGCAAGCTGGATTACGACAACCTCAAACGCAAATTTGATCTGGGCGGCGGCGAAGGAGCGGAGAAAGGCGATACCGATGGTGATCTGTGGGCCTTCAGCACCCGCCTTGGCTACGACATTGCGCAACCGGGCAGCGAGTGGCACCTGTCGCCGTTCATCAGCGCTGATTACGCAAAAGTGGAAGTCGACGGCTATTCGGAAAACAGCACTCGCTCTACAGCGCTGACCTTTGATGATCAGACTCGCGATTCAAAACGTCTGGGCGCCGGTCTGCAGGGTAAGTATCAGATCACTCCACAGACTCAAGTGTTTGGTGAATACGCGTATGAGCATGAATACGAGGATGACACTCAGAAAGTAAATATCGCGCTCAACAGCCTGCCGTCCCTGGACTTCAAGCTGGACGGCTACACCCCGCAAAGCCACTTGAATCGCGTGAGCCTGGGGGTCAGTCACAAGTTGACGGCCGATCTGGCGTTGCGCGGTGGGTACACGTTCCGCAAGGATGATGACTTTACCCAGCAAGGGCTTACCGTCGGGGTTGCGCTGGACTTCTGATCCGGTAAACAGCAGGCACAAAAAACGCGGCGCCCTCACGGGTGCCGCGTTTTTTTATGTAGTGCGTTTCTTGTGGGAGCTCAGCTTGCCGGGGTTTGCTCGGCCAGGGCTACGGCACGGAACATCGCCCGGCGCTTGTTCAGGGTTTCTTCCCATTCCAGCGCCGGCACCGAGTCGGCAACGATGCCGCCACCGGCCTGCACGTGCAGTTCGCCGTTCTTGATCACTGCGGTACGAATCGCGATCGCGGTGTCCATGTTGCCGTTCCAGGCGAAGTAGCCGACGGCACCGCCGTAGACACCACGCTTGACCGGTTCCAGTTCGTCGATGATTTCCATCGCGCGAATCTTCGGTGCGCCAGACAAGGTTCCCGCCGGCAGAATCGCCCGCAATGCGTCCATCGCGGTCAGGCCGGCCTTCAATTGACCGGTGACGTTGGACACGATGTGCATCACATTGGAATAACGCTCGATGACCATTTTTTCAGTGAGCTTCACCGAACCGATTTCCGAGACCCGACCGGTGTCGTTACGGCCCAGGTCGATCAGCATCAAGTGCTCGGCAATTTCCTTGTCGTCGGACAGCAGGTCTTTTTCCAGCGCCACGTCAGCCTCTTCGTTGGCCCCGCGTGGGCGAGTGCCGGCGATCGGACGCACGGTGATCAGGTTGTCTTCGACCCGCACCAGCACTTCCGGCGAACTGCCGACGACGTGGAAGTCGCCGAAGTTGAAGAAGTACATATAAGGCGTCGGGTTGAAGCAGCGTAGCGCCCGGTACAAGTCGATGGGTGCCGCCTTGAAGTCGATCGACATGCGCTGGGACGGCACGACCTGCATGCAGTCACCGGCCAGGATGTATTCCTTGATGGTGTCGACGGCTTTTTCGTAATCGTCCTGGGTGAAGCTCGAACGAAACACCGGATCAGCCGACTGTTGCTTGCTGAAATCCAGGCCGCGGCGCGGGGTGATCGGCTGACGGAGTTTTTCCAGCAGCTCTTCCAGGCGCGCCTGACCTTGCTCGAAAGCATCGTCCTGCGAAGGATCGGCCAGGACAATCGCGTGCATCTTGCCAGCGAGGTTGTCGAACACCACCACCGCGTCGGAAACCATCAGCAGAATGTCCGGCACGCCCAGCGGATCCGGGTTTGGGCACTTGCCCAGACGCTTCTCCACATAGCGCACGCAGTCGTATCCGAAGTAGCCCACCAGACCGCCATTGAAGCGCGGCAGGCCAGGGATGGTCGGCACGTTGTAGCGCGCTTTGAATGCTTCGACGAAGGCCAGCGGATCTTCGACTTCGTGGCTTTCGATCTCGATGCCGTCGTGGGTCACGCTGACGTGATGATCGTGAACCCGCAGCACGGTGCGGCACGGCAGGCCGATGATCGAGTAACGGCCCCACTTCTCCCCGCCCTGCACCGATTCCAGTAGGTAGGAGTTTGGCTCGTCGGCCAGTTTCAGGTAGATCGACAGCGGCGTGTCGAAGTCGGCCAGGGTTTCGCAGGCAAGCGGGATGCGGTTGTAGCCGGCAGCGGCCAAACGCAGGAATTCTTCGCGGATCATGGGGTAGCCTCGTGGCTTGAGGGTCTGACAGTCAGGTATGCAAACGCGCCGGTATGCCGGCCAGGAACAAGTCAGGCGCGCCAACGCCAGCGGGCCAGGGCCTTGATGACTTTCATCCAGAGTTTGCGAGTGACCACCACGATGGCGTTTCCAGAAGGGGGTTGAACAGCGTCGGGCAACGTTATCTCAGCGGCTGGATCCAGGCAACCGCGAATTAACTTGCGCAGATCGTCAATCACTAGCGCCGGCGACTCTTCGGCAATCGGTCGACCATGGTTGTAGCCGTAACTGAGCGCCACGCATTTGACCCCCGCCGCTTTCGCCGCCAGCACATCACTGCGCGAATCGCCGACGAACAAGGATTGCGACGCCGGGATGTTGGTCATTTTCATCACGAAAAACAGCGCGGCCGGGTCTGGTTTTTTCTGTGGCAGGGTGTCGCCACCGATGATCAAGCGGAAATAACGGCCGATTTTCATCTGATCCAGCAGCGGCGCGACGAAACGCTCCGGCTTGTTGGTGATCAGCGCCATCTCGACACCCTGCTTGTGCAGCCATTTCAAGGTATCGCGTACGCCGGGGTAGACCACCGTCAGCTCATGGCTTTGGGCGTAGGCCTCCATGAAAATTTCCAGCGCTCCTTCGGCCTCGCCGTCATCTACCGCCGAATGGTCGATGCCACCGGCCAACGCGCGACGAACCAGCACCGGAGCACCGTTGCCCACCCACTCACGCACCGATTCGATGCCGGCAGGTTTTCGCCCGAGTTTGAGCAGCATGTTATCCACAGCCGCTGCGAGGTCGGGGACCGAATCGATCAGCGTGCCATCCAGATCGAACATCACCAGCCGTGGCAGAGACCCCGGGAACAACTGCTCAAAACCACTCATGGGCGGGCCAGCGCCAGTTCGGAACGCATCTTTTCAATCACCTCTTGGTAGTTCGGCGCATTGAAGATCGCCGAGCCGGCGACGAAGGTGTCGGCGCCAGCAGCGGCGATTTCACGAATGTTGTTCACGTTCACGCCGCCGTCGATTTCCAGGCGAATGTCACGGCCGGAAGCATCGATCAGCGCCCGCGCTTCACGCAGCTTGTCGAGGGTGCCGGGGATGAACTTCTGCCCGCCGAAGCCCGGGTTGACGCTCATCAACAGGATCATGTCGACCTTGTCCATCACGTACTTGAGCACGTCCAGCGGCGTCGCCGGGTTGAACACCAGGCCCGACTTGCAGCCGCCTTCGCGGATCAGTTGCAGGGAGCGGTCGACGTGCTGCGAGGCTTCCGGGTGAAAAGTGATGTAGGTCGCGCCGGCTTCGATGAAGTCACCGACGATGCGGTCCACCGGGCTAACCATCAGGTGCGCGTCGATCGGCGCGGTCACGCCGTACTTGCGCAGCGCGGCACACACCATCGGGCCGATGGTCAGGTTCGGCACATAGTGGTTGTCCATGACATCGAAGTGCACGAAGTCGGCGCCAGCGGCCAGGACGTTGTCCACTTCTTCACCCAGGCGGGCGAAGTCGGCGGAGAGAATCGACGGAGCAATTACGAAGGGCTGCATGACGCACCTTTTTTGAGCAGAATCACGATGGCGCGCATTGTATACCTCATGCTTTGACCCGCGCACCGTGGCCGCGATGATTGGGCCTGCCATCCATTATTTTCTGTGCCGCGTTGTCGTCTGAAAGCGGGCCAGGCAAGGCGCAGGCCGCCGGTAATGGTTGTTCCCTTGCCAAGGACTGCAACGCAGCCTGGCCCGCTTTCAGACACAACCCGAAGGGCCGGGCCTGCTGTTGCGCAGGGCTGCGTTGCTCGGAGCTTATTTGGAATGACCAAACCACGCTCCTCGCGCCTTGCCCTGCGCAACAGCAGACCCGGCGCGGCACAGAAAATAATGGATGGCAGGCCCTAGTAGGCCGCTCGGTAGATCTTCTCGATATCGACCGCACTCAATTTGCGCGGATTGTTGCGCATCAGGCGCTCGATTCCCGCCGCTTCCACCGCCATGGCCGGGATGGCATCTTCTGGAACGCCGAAGCTGCGCAGGCCCGGCGGGATTTCCACCGCAGCGCACAATTCGGTCATCGCCTCCACGGCCTTGTCCGCCGCGTCGTTGGCGCTCAGATGAGCGGTCTTCACCCCCATGGCCTCGGCGATATCCTGCATGCGCTCCACGCAGGCCATTTTGTTCCAGGTCATGACATACGGCAGCAGCAAGGCGTTGCTGACGCCATGAGCGATATTGAAACGGCCGCCCAGCGGATACGCCAGCGCGTGCACCGCACCGACCCCGGCATTGCCGAACGCCATGCCGGCCATCAGGCTGGCGGTGGCCATGTCCTCGCGGGCCTGGAGATTGGATGGATTGGCGTAGGCCTTCGGCAGCGCCTTGGCGATGAGCTTGATGGCGCCGATGGCCAGCGCGTCGGTAATCGGTGAGGCGTTGAGCGACAGATAGGATTCGATGGCGTGCACCAGTGCATCCACGCCACTGGCAGCCGTGACACTGCGCGGACAGGTCAGGGTCATTTGCGGGCTGACCAGCGCCACGTCCGGTAACAGATAGTCGCTGACGATGCCTTTCTTCAGCTGCGCGACCTTGTCGGAGAGGATCGCCACGTTGGTGACTTCCGAGCCGGTGCCGGCGGTGGTCGGAATGGCGATCAGCGGCGGACCTTTGCGCGGCACCTGATCGATGCCGAACAGATCCTCCAGCGCCCCGTGATAACCGGCGTAGGCCGCGACACTTTTAGCGATGTCGATGGCACTGCCGCCACCGAGGCCGATCAGTCCGTCATGCCCGCCCTCGCGGTAGACCCGCATGCAATCTTCGACGATGGCGATTTCCGGATCTGGCAGCACGCGGTCGAAAATTTCGTAGCTTCGGTCGCCCAACTGCGCCAGCGCCAGCTCGACCGTGCCGGACTTGACCAGTGCGGCATCGGTGACGATCAGTGGGTTATCGATGTCCAGGCGTGTCAGTTCAGCCGCCAGTTGCTCGATGGCAGCTGCGCCGGTGATCAGTTTGTGAGCGATTTTGAAAGAGGAAAGACTCATGTGCGCAGCCTCTTATAGATAGGGGAGCTGGGCACAAGAGTAGCTGGGGATTGGGGTTTGTCTGCTATTCAGGTCATGAATAACCGCCGATCCCGAAAACCACACAAAACACCTGTGGGAGCGAGCAGGCTCATTCCCACAGTTTGATCGGGGTGTAGCTTTATACCTGGGCGGTACGCAGTTTTTCGCTACGGCCGCGCAGCCATTCCAGAGTCAGCAGCAGGATCACCGAGAAGGCAATCAGCAACGTCGCCGCCGCCGCGATGGTCGGGCTGAGGTTTTCGCGGATGCCGCTGAACATCTGCCTTGGCAATGTCGCTTGCTCAGGACCGGCGAGGAACAGCGTCACCACTACTTCATCGAACGAAGTGGCGAAGGCAAACAGGGCACCGGAGATCACACCAGGCGCAATCAGCGGCAAGGTCACCCGACGGAACGCCGTCAGCGGCGAAGCACCCAGGCTCGCAGCGGCGCGCACCAGGTTTTGGTTAAACCCCTGCAAGGTCGCCGACACCGTGATGATCACAAACGGCACGCCCAACACCGCATGCACCACGATCAGAGAGAAGAAGCTGTTACCCAGACCCAGTGGCGCAAAGAACAGATAGCTCGCCACACCGATGATCACCACCGGCACCACCATCGGCGAAATCACCAGCGCCATCACCAGCGGCTTGCCGGGAAAGTCGCCACGGGTCAGGCCGATGGCCGCCAGCGTACCGAAGATCATCGCCAGCACCGTAGCCGCCGGAGCGACGATGATGCTGTTCTTCAACGCCCGCATCCATTCCGCCGAGGCGAAAAAGTCCTGGTACCACTGCAGCGAAAAGCCTTGCAGCGGGTACACCAGGAAACTCCCGGAGTTGAACGACAGCGGAATGATCACCAGCACCGGCAGAATCAGGAACAACAGAATCAAGCCGCAGAGAATCCGCAAACTGTAGAACCACACCCGTTCAATGGGCGACATATAAGGACTCAGCATTTCGTTCTCCCCTTAGCTCAGGCGCAGGCGACTGGCGCCCACCAGCCAGCTGTAAATCAGATAAAGCACCACGGTCGCCAACAGCAGCAGCCCACCGAGAGCGGTCGCCATGCCCCAGTTGATGCTGGTGTTGGTGTAGAAAGCGACGAAGTAACTGACCATCTGATCGTTCGGGCTGCCCAGCAAGGCCGGGGTGATGTAGTAGCCGATGGCGAGGATGAACACCAACAGGCAACCGGCGCCGACACCGGCATAGGTCTGCGGGAAGTACACCCGCCAGAAACTGGCGAACGGGTGGCAGCCGAGGGAAATCGCGGCGCGCATGTAGGTCGGCGAAATGCCTTTCATCACGCTGTAGATCGGCAGAATCATGAACGGCAGCAGGATGTGCACCATGGAGATGTAAACCCCGGTGCGGTTGAACACCAGTTCCAGCGGTTTATCGATGATGCCCATCGCCATCAGGCCGCTGTTGATCAAGCCACCCGATTGCAGCAACACGATCCACGCGGCGACTCGCACCAGGATCGAAGTCCAGAACGGCAACAGCACCAGGATCATCAGCAGGTTGCTTTGCCGTGACGGCAGGTTCGCCAGCAGGTAGGCCAACGGATACGCCAGCACCAGACAAATGGCGGTGATGATCAGGCCCATCCAGAACGTCCGGGCAAAAATGTCGAGGTAGATCGCCTGATCGGGCGTGGCCGGGGCGATTTCGCCGAGGTCGTCGATACGGTGATCGACTGCCGCCAGCAAATAATAAGGCGTGATGTTGCTGGTGTTGCGGCGCACGGCTTGCCAGTAGGCCGGGTCGCCCCAGCGCTCGTCGAGAGCTTCCAGCGCTTCTTTATAGGAGGCCGGTTCGGTGGCGAACGGTAAGGCACGTGCGGTTTTGGTCAGCAGGCTGCGGTAGCCGGCCAATTCCATGTTCAAGCGTTTGGACAGGTCGCCCAATGTCTGATTCTTGCGGGCTTCAGCCAGGTCTTCGCTGGCGGCCTTGTAAACCGGTTCAGCGGGCAGGCCTCGGCCATCCCAACTGGCGATAGCCGCCACGGTGCGCGGCATGCCGCCGACCACTTCAGGGTTACCGACACTTTTGTAGAGCAGCGCCACGATGGGCACCAGGAACACCAGCAACAGAAACAGCACCAGCGGCGCGATCAAGGCTTGTGCTTTCCAGCGGTTGATCCGCTCGGCGTGCTTGAGCCGCTGCTTCAAGGTGGGGTCGGTGCCCGCGTTCAGGGGAATGGCGGTGGCCATGGCGTACTCCGGAAATCTTTGATCGTTACAGAGGCGACAAACGCCGCCTCGAACTTTTGGTACTGATCGTTCCCACGCTCTGCGTGGGAACGCATCCAGTGACGCTCTGCGTCACAGGGACGCGGAGCGTCCCGGGCGGCATTCCCACGCAGAGCGTGGGAACGATCATCCGGTGAACCGTCCTCCCGTGTGACTTGCTTACTTCGCAGCCCAGGAATTGAAGCGCTGTTCCAGTTGCTCACCGTTGTCAGCCCAGAAGCTGACGTCGATCTGCACTTGGTTGGCGATGTTTTCCGGGGTGGTCGGCATGTCTTTCAGGACATCCTTGGCCAGCAACGGTACGGCTTGAATGTTGGCCGGGCCGTAAGCGATGTTTTCCGAGTAGGTCTTCTGCTGCTGCGGCGCCACGGAGAACGCGATGAATTTCTTCGCCGCTTCGGCGCGCTTAGGGTCCAGACCTTTAGGGATGGCCCATGCGTCGAAGTCGTAGATACCGCCGTTCCACACGACTTTCAGGTTGCTTTCTTTTTGCACGGCAGCGATCCGGCCGTTGTAGGCCGAGCTCATGACCACGTCACCGGAAGCGAGGTATTGCGGCGGTTGCGCGCCGGCTTCCCACCACTGGATGCTTGGTTTGAGCTCATCGAGCTTCTTGAACGCGCGGTCTTGACCATCCTTGCCGGCCAGTACCTTGTAGACGTCCTTCGGCGCAACGCCGTCGGCCATCAGTGCGAATTCCAAGGTGTACTTGGCGCCTTTGCGCAGGCCGCGTTTGCCCGGGAATGTCTTGGTGTCCCAGAAATCGACCCAACTGGTTGGCGCGGTTTTCAGCTTGTCGGCGTTGTAGGCCAGCACGGTCGACCACACGAAGAAGCCCACGCCGCATGGCTGGATGGCGCCTTTGACGTAGTCTTCGGTCTTGCCGAACAGCGCAGGATCGAGTTGCTCGAACATGTCTTCGTCGCAACCACGGGACAGTTCTGGCGATTCGACTTCTACCAGGTCCCAGGACACGCTCTTGGTGTCGACCATGGCTTTGACCTTGGCCATTTCACCGTTGTACTCGCCTGCCACGATCTTGCCGTTGCCTGCCGCTTCCCACGGTGCATAGAAGGCCTTGACCTGCGCCGCCTTGTTCGCCCCGCCAAAGGACACCACGGTCAGGTCCGGGCCCGCCGCCATTGCGTGTGCCGCACCGATCATGCCCATGACCAAAGCGGTGAATTTCAGGGATCTCAACATTTATTGTTCTCTCCACGTGCAGGGTTGGTGTTGTTGAAGCAGGGGGCGATCAATGCGCCTCTAAAAGTGGGTCGAGCGCGCGAACGTGTTCGACCTGCCAGCCAAGCGGTACCACATCCCCAACAGCCAGCGCAGGATCGAGCTCGGCAATCGGTTGTTTCACAAAGAAATCGCTCTTGCCGCAAACTTCCAGGCGAACCCGGACGTGGTCGCCCAGATAGATGAATTCCTCCACCCGCCCTGAGAAGCGGTTGACGCATTGATCGCTTGCGCCGTTGAGGCTGATGCGCTCGGGGCGAATCGACAGCGTGACGGGTTCGCCGGTCTTGCCGACGTTGACCGCCAGGGCTTCAACTTTTTCACCGCGCCCCAACTCAACCACGCAGCGGTCGCCGGTGTGGCTGTGCAAGCGGCCATTGAGGCGGTTGTTCTCGCCGATGAAGTTGGCGACGAAGGTGTTTTTCGGCTCTTCGTAGAGGGTGCGCGGCGGCGCGATCTGCTGGATTTCGCCCTGATGGAACACGGCTACACGGTCGGACATGGTCAGGGCTTCGCCCTGGTCGTGGGTCACGTAGACCACGGTCACGCCGAGGCGCTGGTGCAGGTGCTTGATTTCCATCTGCATGTGTTCACGCAGTTGTTTGTCGAGTGCGCCGAGGGGTTCGTCCATCAGCACCAGTTGCGGTTCGAACACCAACGCCCGGGCCAAAGCCACACGCTGCTGCTGACCGCCGGACAATTGCGCCGGATAACGCTGGGCGAAGGTGTCGAGCTGGACCATGCTCAGGACTTTTTTGACCTTGTCGCTGACGTCGCTCTTGTTCAAGCCGCGCACGGTCAACGGGAACGCCAGGTTCTCGGCAACGGTCATGTGCGGGAACAATGCGTAGTTCTGGAACACCATGCCGATGTCGCGTTTGTGCGGCGGCACGTTGTTGATGGAACGCCCGGCCAGCAGGATTTCGCCTGCGGTCGGTGTTTCGAAACCGGCGAGCATCATCAGGCTGGTGGTCTTGCCGGAGCCGGACGGCCCGAGCAGGGTGAGGAATTCGCCTTTGCGAATCTCCAGGTTGAGGTCTTTGACGATCAGGTTCTCGCCGTCGTAGCTTTTTTGCACTCCACGAAAGCTGACCAGAATATCGCTGGCCCCTGCGTTTGAATCGACCTGGCTCATACCCACACCTTTATTGTGATGACTGCTGTGGACTAAGCCTAGTGGACGCTGCCGACCACGCAAATCGGGGCGCAGGAGAGAATGGCCTCAGCAGGATGGAAGGTTGGGGGTAGGGATTGCCCTACAAGGATGGCGGGGATGGATAGGGGCAGCGGCAAGCTTCAAGCTGCAAGCCGCAAGAACGGGTAAAAGCAGCTTTGCAGGATGTCGTAAATGGGCATGCGACCACTATCCCTGTGGGAGCGGGGATTTTTTTGACTTTGGTTTTCAATT
>NZ_JBOBDO010000043.1:0-25558 GCF_050586665.1 Pseudomonas sp. ES4
GCTCCCACAGGGGATTGCGTGAAACACCCCATCAGTTTTGCGCAACTTTTGGGGGGCGACCCGTTTGTGGGAACGATCATCCGGGATATCGCCTCATTTGCCCCACGTCGTCGGGCAACCGGTGCAGCCCTCCATATTCGCATCCTGAAAATTCGCATAGTGCTGCCGTGCGCCGCTCAGATTCGCCTGTTCCAAATTGCTTTCCCCCAACTTGGCCTCTTGCAGATTGGCATCACTAAGATTGGCCCCCTTGAGGTCGGCCTTGCTCAACCAGGTCATTTCCAGATCCGCAGCCCGCAGATTGGCGTTGTGCAATTTGGCCCCGGACAGGCGGGCGAATTGCAGGTAAGCGCCACCGAGGTTGGCATCCTGAAATTGCGCACCCTGGGCGAACATCCCCCAGCCCTGAATCGCCATCAGGGTTGCCCCGGTGAAGTCGGCCAGGCGCAGGTTGCTTTGTTGCAGGCTGGCGCGGGTCAGGTTGGCGCCCTGTAATCGGGCTTTTTCCAGGTTGGCGAGATCGAGTCGGGCGTGGCGCAGGTCGGCATTGCGCAGGTCGGCACCGCTGAGGTTCATGCTGCGCAGGTCCTGATTGCTCAGGTTCGCGCCTTTGAGATCGGCGCCGGGGCATTGGCTGTGTTGGGCGACGGTGCAGCCGTTGATGATGAACGGGGTGTCTTCGCCGTCGTCGGTGGCGTGAGCCAAAGGCAGTGTCAACATAAGGAATAAGGGAAGGTATTTCATTGCAGGTCCTCGAAATATGGAGGGCAGCTGGATACACACAAAACCTGTGGCTAGGGAGCTTTTCGGCGAGGGGGTTTATCGGAATGCCGCACCACCCCGTTCGGCTGCGAAGCAGTCGTTAATCCAGGCAACTCGGTGTTCCTGGAAAATGTAGGGGGCCGCTTCGCGACCCAACGGGGGTAAACCCCCTCGCCACAAAAGCCCCCTCACCACAGGAGGTGGCGGATTACTTCTGCGCCGTCTTGTTATCCCAGCTCGGAATCTTGAACACCCAGAACGATCCGCCCTGAGCCACCGGTTTGGTCAGCTCGGCCATGTCACCGCCCCACAACGGCACCGCGCCGCCGTAACCGACGGTCACACCGACGTACTGCTCGCCGTCCTGTTCCCAAGTGATCGGTGGCGAGACGATGCCGCTGCCGGTCTGGAACTTCCACAGCTGCGCGCCGGTTTTCGCATCGAAGGCCTTGAGGAAACCGTCGCCGGTACCGGTGAATACCAGGTTGCCCTTGGTTGCCAGCACGCCGGCCCACAGTGGCAGTGCTTCTTTGTGCTCCCAGACCACTTTGCCGGTGGTGGGGTTCATCGCGCGCAGGCTGCCGACGTGATCGTCGTACATGCGCTTGATGCGGAAACCCATGCCCAGGTAAGCCGAGCCTTTTTTGTAGTTGACCTCTTCGGTCCAGTATTCCTCCTTCCAGTGGTTGCCCGGAATGTAGAACAGCCCGGTGTCCTGGCTGTAGGCCATCGGGTTCCAGTTCTTGCCACCGAGGAACGGCGGCGAAACCTCCACTGGCTTGCCCTTGGTCTCACCGGGCAACGGTTTGGCCGGACGCTGGCCCGGATTCTCCACCGGCTTGCCGGTCTTGAGATCGATGTGGCTGGCCCAAGTGATGTTGTCGACGAAGGGAAATGCGTTCTGCAATTTGCCGTTGTTGCGATCGACCACGTAGAAGAAACCGTTGCGGTCCGCATGGCCGGTGGCCTTGACCGTTTTGCCGTCCTTGTCCTTGTAGTCGAACAGCACCAGCTCGTTGTTGCCGGAGAAATCCCAGGCATCGTTCGGGGTGTGCTGGTAGAACCATTTCACCTCGCCGGTGCTCGGATCGACGCCGACCTGGCCCGAGGTGTAGAGGCTGTCGTAATCGTGAGGATTGCCGTCCTTGGAGGTCCGAGCCCAAGTATTCCAAGGGCCAGGATTGCCGGCGCCGACGATGATGGTGTTGGTTTCCGGATCGAAACTGGCGCTTTGCCAAGGGGCACCGCCGCCGTGGCTCCAGGCTTCGACCTTGCCGGTTTCGGTGGTCGGGTCATCCGGCCAGGACGGCGCCTTGACGTCGCCGGTCGTGGTGCTGTCCTTACCGTTCAACCGGCCCATATGACCCTCGACGAAGGGCCGCATCCAGACCTCTTCACCCGTGTCGGGATCGCGGGCGAAGAGTTGCCCGACCACGCCGAACTCATCACCGGAGCTGCCGTGAATCAGCAGCACCTTGCCGGTGGTTTTGTCTTTGATCAGCACCGGGGCGCCGGTCATGGTGTAGCCGGCGGCGTGATCACCGAATTTCTTGTTCCACACCACTTTGCCGGTGTTCTTGTTCAGGGCGACCAGCCGCGCGTCGAGGGTGCCGAAGTAGATTTTGTCGCCAAAGATCGCCGCGCCGCGATTGACCACGTCGCAGCACGGACGAATGTTGTCCGGCAGGCGATGGTTGTACGTCCACAAGCGCTTGCCGGTCTTGGCGTCCAGGGCAAATACCCGCGAATAGGAACCGGTGACGTACACCACGCCGTCGCTGACGATGGCCTGGGATTCCTGGCCGCGCTGCTTCTCATCGCCAAACGAGTAGGACCAGGCCGGGGTCAGCTTGAACACGTTCTTGTCATTGATCTGGGCCAACGGGCTCCAGCGTTGGGCGTTGGTGCCCATGCCGTATTGCAGCACGTCCTTGGTGGTCAGGTGATCGTTGGCGATGTCTTCCCAACTCACATTGCGGGTGGGAGTGGCCGGTGCCGTCGCGCCGTAGCTGACAGCACTCAGGGACAGGCTGCCCACCAGCAGAAAAGCCTGCACGGCGATAGACAGCGGGGAAAGGGCGGGTAGCGATCTTATTGTCATGGTTGCAGTTCCCAGTGGAGGTTTTGGCCTGCACAGGGTGGTGTGCCCGACGTGTTGGCGGATACGGAAAAAGTCCCGCTGTTGCCGGGAATACTTCCCGTACGGCACCTGATTTAGGTGTGCGCCACAAGCCCTACTACCAAGGAACTAGACGGCGGCCACCAAAGCAGCATGGGGCTTGCGCGAAGCCGTTCCTAAGATGGGTGCCATAGCCTCTTCAAAGAGGTTTTGCGTGCAATCAAGAGGGCATAACAATGACAACAAGACGCAACGCCTTGCTCGTTGCCGGTTTGCTGGCCGGCTTTATCAGTGCAGGTTCTGTCTGGGCCCATGGCAACGTGGTCCCACAGGCTGTCGCCACCGCGGGCCTGACCCCGATCAAGGACGCTGGCGTACCGGTTGATGCCGATGGTTGGGCTGCGGTGAACCCTTATCGCACCACCCCGGAACACGATAAGGCCGTGGAAATCGGTTCTTCGGCGTACAACCAGAACTGTGCGGCCTGCCATGGCCTGGAAGCCAAGTCCGGCGGCATCGCCCCCGATTTGCGCCTGCTCGATGTCGGCGAGGCGGGTGATGAATGGTTCGTCGAACGCGTGCGCCACGGCGCGGTGCGTGACGGCCGGGTGTACATGCCGAAGATGGCCGATTACCTGAGCCAGGAAGCTTTGTGGGCGGTACGCACTTACCTGGACACCGTTCGCGTCGAGGAATAACCCATGCGCCTGCTCGCTGTGTTGATCAGCGCTGTGTTGCTGTGCTGCCAGTCGGTGCAGGCGCAGGTCCGTACCTATGACGAAATGATCGCCGCCGGGGAACTGAAAGTGGCGGTCTACAAGGACTTCGCCCCTTACAGTTTTGAACACGACGGCCAGGCCCGGGGCGTTGATGTCGAACTTGCCGAGGCGTTGGCCAAAGCCCTTGGCGTGCGCCTGAGGTTGATTTGGGCGCCGGCCGGCGAGAAGCTCGATGACGACCTGCGCGATTACATCTGGCGTGCCAGTCAGTTGCATGACCTGCAACTGGCCGACCTGATGATGCGCGTGCCATACGATCGCGCCTACGCGCAGAAGCGCAATGAACTGGGCGAGCTGGAAAACGGCCATGTGGTGATGTTCGGCCCGTACCAGAACGAACAATGGCAGGTTGCTTATGATCGCCGCCGACTGGACAAAGTCGCTAGCGTCGCGGTGTTCGAGCACCACCCGATCGGCGTCGAAGTCGACAGCGTGCCGTCGTTCTACCTGACCTCGGTGTTCAACGGCATGCTCGCCGGCAAAACCCACCACTATCCCGGCGTACCCCAGGCTTTTGCCGCCATGAAGGCCGGTGAAGTCGATGCCGTCATGGCCATGCGCGGGGAGATCGACTGGCAGGTTCATGAAGCCAACGACCCGCAAGTGGCGCTGGCGGAAAACGCCTACCCGAACATGGGCAAGCAGCTGTGGGAGATCGGCATGGCGGTGCATGAAAGCAACCGTCAACTGGCCTATGCCGTGGAAGAGGCGCTGGAAACCTTGATTCGCGAGGGCTCGGTCAAGACTATTTATGGCCATTACGGCCTGCGCTATGACGTGCCTGAGATGTATCAACAGTGAACTGGCGAGCGGCTTGTCTGTTGGCCTGTTGGTTGCCCATCGCCGCGCACGCGGTGGACATCGACCCGGGCAAAGACCCGGTGCCGTCGGTGATGTGGGCCTTTTATCACAAGCAAATGCTCGGGGATGCGCCGTTCGTGTTCGACGATCGGGTCAAGCTAATGGCACCGCCGTTCGCCGAAGACGCCCGGCAGGTGCCACTGGAAATTGACGCGCGGGCGTTCAAGGGCGAAGTGGTGAAAATCCTCGCCTGGGCCGAGCTCAACCCTTTGCCGAAAATCGTCGATTTCCAGCCGCTGGACCGCGTGCTGCCCTGGCTGTCGATTCGTATCCGCATTGAGCAGGCCACGCCGTTGCGCGCGGCGGTACTGACCCGTGATGGGGTGTGGCACGTCGGCTCGACGCTGATCGATGCGGCGGGCGGTGGTTGCACGGCGCCGAGCGTGGTACGCACTCAGCCGGGCTGGGAGGAGCACATCGGCGAAGTGCTGGGCGGTCGATATCCCCGTGGTGAGTTCAGCCGAGTGCGCATGCAGGTGGCGCACCCGATGGACAATGGCATGGTCAGCGGCATCCCGGAATTCTTCATCAGTCATGCCGAACTGCGGGATCAGAACGATCAATTGCTGGCCCGTCTTGAGCTGTTTCCCGCGGTCAGTGAAAACCCCAACCTGGCCTTCGATATCGAAGGGGCAGGGCAGACGCGCCTGATGCTGCGCGACAACAGCGGCAATCAATTCGATGCGGCCATACCCTGACCCAAAGGAGCGCGTGATGCGCTGGATGCTGCTGCTGTTCATGAGCCTGAGCCTGCCGGTTCTGGCCGAACTTGACTACTCACTCAAGCCCCGGCAGATCGCCGAAGACACCTGGCTGCTGGAGGGCAGCACCGACAATTTCGCCAAGGCCAACGGCGGCAACATTGTCAACACCGCGTTCATCGTCACCGAGCAGGGGGTGGTGGTGATCGACACCGGGCCGTCCAAACGCTACGGCGAAGCGATGCGCAAGGCAATCGCCGCGACCACCGACAAACCGGTGATCGAGGTGCTGCTGACCCATCATCATCCTGATCATGTGCTCGGCAACCAGGCCTTCAGTGATGTGCCGATCAGCGCGTTGGCCGGCACCACCGAGCTGTTGCATCAGCAGGGCGACGCCATGGCCGAGAACATGTATCGCCTGGTGGGCGACTGGATGCGTGGCACCGAAGTGGTGTTGCCGACCCGGACGCTGATACCGGGCGTGCGAAGTTTTGGGAATCACGATCTGCGCCTGCTGGACCTGGGTGGGCACACAGGCGCGGATCTGGCTATTCTCGACCAGAAAACCGGCGTGTTGTTTGCCGGGGACCTGGTGTTTTACCAACGAGCCCTGACCACGCCCAACAGTCCGGGGCTGTCGGTATGGCTGGCGGACATCGCCACCCTCCAAGGCCTGCCGTGGACGCTGATCGTCCCCGGCCATGGACCGGTCGCCAGGGATCAACAGCCGTTCGAACAGATGCGCGACTACCTGACCTGGCTCGATCAGCTCATGCGCGACGGCGCCGCCAATGGCAGTGATATGGCCGAGATGATCCGCAGCCCCATTCCCGAACGGTTTGCCGGGATCAGCCTGAGCCGCTACGAACTGATCCGCAGCGTCAGCCATCTGTATCCGCGCTACGAGCGCGCACAAATGACCCGTGTCGATTCCGCCGCGAACAGGCAATGATCGTTCCCACGCTCCCGCGTGGGAATGCCTCAAGGGACGCTCCGCGTTCCAGCTTTCGAAAGGGACGCGGAGCGTCCCGGGCTGCATTCCCACGCAGAGCGTGGGAACGATCAGTCAGCACTCATCTCATCCGACCCGGTACTAAGGAACTAGCAATCTCAGCACTGCGGGCAATTGTTCCAAGGGCGGCGGCGCCCAAGAATCTGCACCAGACCGGGAAAATTTCCCGGGTATAACAAAAACTGCAGAGGTAGCCGTCATGACCCAACCCGCACGTCGCCAACCCTTCGTCTTGAGTGTGCTGCTCAGTGCCATGCTGTTGTCTGGCTCGGCATTGGCCGGCGTCACTGATCAAGACATCCTCCAGGATCCCAAGAACCCGGGGCAGATCGTCACCAACGGTCTGGGCGTCCAGGGTCAGCGTTACAGCCCGCTGGACACGCTCAACGTTAACAACGTGAAGGACTTGCGGCCAGTCTGGGCATTCTCCTTCGGCGGTGAAAAACAACGCGGTCAGCAAGCACAGCCGATGATCAAGGACGGCGTGATGTACTTGACCGGTTCCTACTCGCGGGTGTTTGCGGTGGATGCGCGCACCGGCAAGAAGCTCTGGCAATACGATGCTCGCCTGCCCGATGACATCCGTCCTTGCTGCGACGTGATCAACCGGGGTGTCGCGCTGTATGGCGACCTGGTGATCTTCGGCACCCTCGACGCCAAGCTTGTGGCCTTGAACAAGGACACCGGCAAAGTTGTCTGGAGCAAGAAAGTCGCCGACCACAAGGAAGGCTACTCCATCAGTGCCGCGCCGTTGGTGATCAACGGCAAACTGATCACCGGTGTCGCCGGTGGCGAGTTCGGGGTGGTAGGCAAAATCGAAGCCTACGACCCGAAAAACGGCAGCCTGCTGTGGAGCCGTCCCACCGTCGAAGGCCACATGGGCTACACCTACAAGGACGGCAAAGCGGTAGAGAACGGCATCTCCGGCGGTGAAGCAGGCAAGACCTGGCCCGGCGATCTCTGGAAAACCGGCGGCGCCGCTCCTTGGCTGGGCGGTTACTACGACCCGGAAACCAACCTGCTGCTGTTCGGCACCGGCAACCCGGCGCCATGGAACTCGCACCTGCGTCCTGGCGACAACCTCTACTCGTCGTCGCGTCTGGCGCTCAACCCGGACGACGGCACCATCAAGTGGCACTTCCAGAGCACGCCTCACGACGGCTGGGACTATGACGGCGTGAACGAGCTGGTCTCGTTCAACTACACCGAAGGCGGCAAAGAGATCAAAGCCGCCGCCACCGCTGACCGCAACGGTTTTTTCTACGTGCTGGACCGCACCAACGGCAAATTCATTCGCGGCTTCCCGTTCGTGGACAAGATCACCTGGGCCACCGGCCTGGATAAAGAGGGTCGGCCGATCTACAACGAAGCCAGCCGCCCAGGCGCGCCCGGCACCGAAGCCAAAGGCAGTTCGGTGTTCGTAGCCCCTGCGTTCCTCGGCGCGAAAAACTGGATGCCGATGGCTTACAACAAAGACACCGGATTGTTCTATGTGCCGTCCAACGAATGGGGCATGGACATCTGGAACGAAGGCATCGCCTACAAGAAAGGCGCAGCGTTCCTCGGTGCCGGTTTCACTATCAAACCGCTGAATGAAGACTACATCGGCGTGCTGCGCGCCATCGACCCGAAAACCGGCAAGGAAGTCTGGCGCCACAAGAACTTCGCGCCGCTGTGGGGCGGGGTGCTGACCACCAAGGGCAACCTGGTGTTCACCGGCACGCCTGAAGGCTTCCTGCAGGCGTTCAATGCCAAGACCGGCGAGAAAGTCTGGGAATTCCAGACCGGTTCCGGCGTACTCGGCTCGCCTGTGACCTGGGAAATGGACGGTGAACAGTACGTCTCGGTGTTGTCCGGCTGGGGCGGTGCTGTACCGCTGTGGGGCGGCGAAGTGGCCAAGCGCATCAAGGACTTCAACCAGGGCGGCATGCTCTGGACGTTCAAGCTGCCGAAAGACCTGGTGGCCAAGCACTGATACCTGCCACTGATCATTCCCACGCTCCGCGTGGGAATGCAGCCCGGGACGCTCTGCGTCCCAAGAGCCGAACGCAGAGCGTCCGTAGAGGCATTCCCACGCAGAGCGTGGGAACGATCAAGACTGTGGCGCTCCAATCGCGAGCAAGCTCAGCTCCTACTACCAAATAACGAGAGTCCTCCTGCCAACGGCGCATTCGTCTGGCGCGCAGGGCTCTCTACTATCGGTTCATCGCCTGTTTGCCCGACAGGCATCGACCCAGACAGAGGCCCACCATGATCTACGCACAACCTGGCACACCTGGCGCCGTCGTTACGTTCAAACCGCGCTACGGCAATTTCATCGGCGGCGAGTTCGTTGCCCCGGTCAATGGTGAGTACTTCACCAACTCTTCGCCAGTTACCGGTGAAGTGATCGCCGAATTCCCGCGCTCCAGCGCCGCCGACATCGAGAAAGCCCTCGACGCCGCGCATGCCGCCGCTGACGCCTGGGGCAAGACCTCGGCGCAGGACCGCTCGCGGGTGCTGCTGAAAATCGCCGACCGCATCGAGCAGAACCTGGAAATCCTTGCCGTCACCGAAACCTGGGACAACGGCAAGGCCGTGCGCGAAACCCTGAATGCCGACGTGCCATTGGCCGCCGACCATTTCCGTTACTTCGCCGGCTGCATCCGCGCTCAAGAGGGCGGCGCCGCCGAGATCAACGAGCTGACCACCGCCTATCACTTCCACGAGCCGCTGGGCGTGGTCGGACAGATCATCCCGTGGAACTTCCCGCTGCTGATGGCCGCCTGGAAACTCGCCCCGGCCCTGGCCGCCGGTAACTGCGTGGTACTCAAGCCTGCCGAGCAGACGCCGCTGTCGATCATGGTCTTCGCCGAGCTGATCGCCGATTTGCTGCCACCTGGCGTGCTGAACATCGTTCAGGGTTTCGGTCGCGAAGCCGGTGAGGCGCTGGCCACCAGCAAGCGCATCGCCAAGATCGCCTTCACCGGTTCCACTCCGATTGGCGCGCACATCATGAAATGCGCGGCCGAGAACATCATTCCAAGCACCGTTGAACTGGGCGGCAAGTCGCCGAACATCTTCTTCGAAGACATCATGCAAGCCGAGCCGCAGTTCATCGAGAAGGCTGCCGAAGGCTTGGTGCTGGCGTTCTTCAACCAGGGCGAAGTCTGCACCTGTCCTTCCCGCGCCTTGGTGCAGGAGTCGATCTACGACGACTTCATGAAAGTGGTGATGAAGAAGATCGTCAAGATCAAGCGCGGCAACCCGCTGGACACCGAAACCATGGTCGGCGCCCAGGCGTCCGAGCAGCAATACGACAAGATTCTCTCGTACCTGACAATTGCCCAGGAGGAGGGCGCCGAGCTGCTCACCGGCGGCGCGGCCGAGCGTCTTGAGGGCGACTTGTCGACGGGTTATTACATCCAGCCGACCCTGCTCAAGGGCCACAACAAAATGCGCGTGTTCCAGGAAGAAATCTTTGGCCCGGTGGTGGGTATCACCACCTTCAAGGACGAAGCCGAAGCCCTGGCGATTGCCAACGACAGCGAGTTTGGCCTCGGCGCCGGTCTGTGGACCCGCGACATCAACCGCGCCTACCGCATGGGCCGGGCGATCAAGGCCGGGCGTGTCTGGACCAACTGCTACCACCTGTACCCGGCCCACGCCGCGTTCGGTGGCTACAAGAAGTCCGGTGTTGGCCGTGAAAACCACAAGATGATGCTCGACCACTATCAGCAGACCAAGAACCTGCTGGTGAGCTACGACATCAACCCGATGGGGTTCTTCTAGTCCTACTCCGGTACCTGTGGCGAGGGAGCTTGCTCCCGCTCGACGGCGCAGCCGTCGCAATCCCGGAACCCCCGGTGTGCCTGATGCACCGGGTTGTCGGGAATGGGGTCGCTTCGCGACCCAGCGGGAGCAAGCTCCCTCGCCACACTGTTTTGTGTAATGCCTGCACCTTCTAACACCCCCTACCAATGCACGCCGCCACCTCGTTCGAAAGTAGCATTCGAGTGCCTGGCGCCCCGTGCATTAATGGCTTTACCGGAATCGTCCGGCATAAGAAGAGGATTGACCCATGTGGACTAAACCCGCGTTTACCGATCTGCGCATTGGCTTCGAAGTGACGATGTATTTCGCCAACCGCTGATTGTTCACCCGGCCAGCTGTTGCGTTGGCCGGGCCTGCCTTCTGGAGCATTGCCCATGCACATTCGCGTTCTCGGATCCGCCGCTGGCGGTGGTTTTCCGCAATGGAATTGCAACTGCCGCCAGTGCGCCGCGATGCGCAATGGCAGCCTGCGGGCCCAACGCCGCACCCAGTCCTCGATTGCCCTGAGCGACAACGGTGTGGATTGGGTGCTGTGCAATGCTTCACCGGACATTCGCGCGCAACTCGAGAGTTTCGCGCCGCTGCAACCGGCGCGCCGGTTGCGCGATACCGCAATTGCCGGCGTCGTCCTGCTGGACAGCCAGATCGACCATTGCACCGGCCTGTTGAGTCTGCGCGAAGGCTGCCCGCATCAGGTCTGGTGCACCGAACGGGTCCATGAAGACCTGAGTAGCGGCTTCCCGTTGTTCACCATGCTCAAGCACTGGAACGGCGGGTTGCAGTGGCAACCGGTCGGGCTCGACCGCGAGCCCTTCAGCATCCCGGCGTGTGCACACCTGAGATTTCGCGCGATCCCCTTGGTCAGCAACGCACCGCCGTACTCGCCCAATCGCGGCAATCCGCAGCCGGGCGACACCATTGGTTTATTTATCGAAGACCGGCGCAGCGGTGCTTCGCTGTTCTACGCGCCGGGCCTGGGACAGGTCGACGATGAGGTGCTGAGCTGGATGCAACGCGCCGATTGCCTGTTGCTGGACGGCACCTTGTGGCGCGACGACGAGATGCGAGTCTGCGAGGTCGGCCAGAACCTGGGCAGTGAAATGGGTCACCTGTCGCAAAGCGGCCCCGGCGGCATGCTCGAAATCCTTGAGGGCTTCACCCGCCAGCGCAAGGTGCTGATCCACATCAACAACACCAACCCGATCCTCGATGAAGACTCCGCCGAGCGAGCGCTGCTTGAGCGGCGCGGGATCGAAGTGGCCTATGACGGCATGAGTATTGAGCTGTAGCGGAGGGCCTCTTCGCGAGCAAGCCCACTCCCACAGTTGATCGGTGTGAACACAGATTTTGTATACACCACAATCCCAATGTGGGAGCGAGCCTGCTCGCGATGGGGCCAGACCAGACACCGCAGATTCCCCGGAGAACCGCAATGACTGCCACCCCAATGACCCCCGCCGAATTCGAAGCAGCCCTGCGCGCCAAAGGCGCCTATTACCACATCCATCATCCATTCCACCAAGCCATGTACGCCGGCCGATCAACCCGCGAGCAGATTCAGGGCTGGGTCGCCAATCGCTTCTACTACCAGGTGAACATCCCCCTGAAGGACGCGGCGATTCTCGCCAACTGCCCGGACCGCGACGTGCGCCGGGAGTGGCTGCAACGAATTCTCGACCACGACGGTGCACCCGGCAGCGAAGGCGGCATCGAAGCCTGGCTGCGGCTGGGCGAAGCGGTGGGGCTGGATCGCGAGCAAATCCTCTCGCAGGAACTGGTGCTGCCCGGTGTTCGTTTCGCCGTCGACGCCTACGTCAATTTCGCCCGTCGCGCCTGTTGGCAGGAAGCCGCCAGCAGTTCGCTGACCGAGCTGTTTGCGCCACAGATCCACCAATCGCGACTCGATGCCTGGCCAACCCATTACCCGTGGATCGACGTCGGCGGTTACGACTATTTCCGTACTCGCCTGAGTCAGGCGCGACGGGATGTCGAGCATGGTTTACGCATCACCCTGGCGCACTACGTCACGGTCGAAGGCCAGCAACGCATGCTGGAAATCCTGCAATTCAAGCTCGACGTGCTGTGGAGCATGCTCGACGCCATGAGCATGGCCTACGAACTGGAGCGCCCGCCGTATCACACCGTCACCACGGAACAGGTCTGGCATCGGGGGATTGCCCTGTGAGCCTGATCAACCGCGAACAATCACCGTCGCTGCGCCAGGGCTTTCGCCTGCAATGGGAGCCGCGTCAGGACTGTCACGTGCTGCTGTACCCCGAAGGCATGATCAAACTTAACGACAGTGCCGGGCAGATCCTCGATCTGGTAGACGGCCAGCGCAGCGTTGCGGCGATCATTGATCAACTGTCCGCGAATTTCCCCGGCGTACCGGGGATCGACGAAGATGTGCTGGCGTTTCTGGAGGTGGCCCATGCTCAATTCTGGATCGAGTGACTCGCGTCCGGGTCCGCCGCTGTGGCTGTTGGCGGAGTTGACTTACCGTTGCCCGCTGCAATGCCCGTATTGCTCCAACCCGCTGGACTTTGCCCAATCTGGCGAAGAGTTGAGCACCGAAGAGTGGATCCGGGTGTTCCGCGAAGCCCGGGAGATGGGCGCCGCGCAGTTGGGCTTTTCCGGCGGCGAGCCGTTGGTAAGACAGGACCTGGCCGAACTGATCAAGGCCGCCCGGGACATGGGTTACTACACCAACCTGATCACCTCGGGCATTGGCTTGACCGAACAGAAAGTCCGCGATTTCAAGGTCGCGGGCCTGGACCATATCCAGATCAGCTTCCAGGCCGCCGACGAAGCGGTGAACAACATGCTCGCCGGTTCGCGCAAGGCCTTCGCCCAGAAACTCGCCATGGCCCGAGCGGTGAAAGCCCAGGGCTATCCGATGGTGCTGAACTTTGTAACCCATCGGCACAACATCGACCAGATCGCGCAGATCATCGACTTGTGCCTGGAGCTGGAGGCCGATTTCGTCGAATTGGCGACGTGCCAGTTTTACGGTTGGGCCGAGCTCAACCGCGTCGGCCTGTTGCCCACGCGTGAACAATTGCAGCGTGCCGAACGCATCACTAACGAATACCGCGAGCGTCTTGAAGCGCAGGGTCACCCGTGCAAGCTGATCTTCGTCACCCCGGATTACTACGAAGAACGCCCCAAGACCTGCATGAACGGCTGGGCCAATCTGTTTCTCGACATCACCCCCGACGGCACGGCATTGCCTTGCCACAGCGCCCGCCAGTTGCCGGTGCAGTTTCCCAACGTGCGCGAGCACAGCATCGAGCACATCTGGACTGATTCATTCGGTTTCAACCGCTTTCGTGGCGATGACTGGATGAAGGAGCCGTGCCGCTCCTGCGATGAAAAGCACAAGGATCTGGGCGGCTGCCGCTGTCAGGCATTCATGCTGACCGGCGACGCCGCCAACGCTGACCCGGTGTGCAGCAAATCCCCGCACCACGGTGTGATTCTCAAGGCCCGCGAGGAAGCCGAGGCGCCGGGGCTGGGCATGGAACACCTGACGTTACGCAACGAGAAGGCTTCGCGATTGATCTACCGCGGATGAATCAAACAACACAAATCCCCTGTGGGAGTGAGCCTGCTCGCGATAGCAGTCTTCCAGCCACCATTGATGCTGCCTGACACTCCGTCATCGCGAGCAGGCTCGCTCCCTCAGGGGATTTGCGGTGGACACAGGATTTGAGTACACCAGCCGTGCTACCCATTGGTCTGATTGCATTCACTGCCGGATGGTTTAGTGTGGGCATTACCTTCCAAAACAATAAAAACAGGCTTTCCAATGAGCCAGAGTCTCAGTCAACTGCGTAAATTCGTTTCGCCTGAAATCATCTTTGGTGCCGGCTGCCGGCACAACGTCGGCAATTGCGCCAAAACCTTTGGTGCCCGCAAGGTGCTGCTGGTCAGCGATCCCGGTGTGATTGCCGCCGGTTGGGTCGCCGATGTCGAGGCCAGTCTGCAGGCCCAGGGCATCGAGTACGTCCTGTACAGCGCGGTCTCGCCCAACCCGCGGGTCGAAGAAGTGATGCTCGGCGCCGATCTGTACCGGGAAAACCATTGCGATGTGATCGTGGCCGTCGGTGGCGGCAGCCCGATGGATTGCGGCAAAGGCATCGGCATTGTCGTCGCCCATGGGCGCAGCATTCTCGAATTCGAAGGCGTGGACACCATCCGCGTCCCGAGCCCGCCGCTGATCCTGATTCCGACCACCGCCGGGACCTCGGCCGATGTCTCGCAATTCGTGATCATCTCCAACCAGCAAGAACGCATGAAATTCTCCATCGTCAGTAAGGCGGTGGTGCCGGACGTGTCGCTGATCGACCCGGAAACCACGTTGAGCATGGACCCGTTCCTGTCGGCCTGTACCGGCATCGATGCATTGGTGCATGCCATCGAAGCGTTTGTATCCACCGGTCACGGGCCGTTGACCGATCCCCACGCACTTGAAGCGATGCGCCTGATCAACGGCAACCTGGTGCAGATGATCGCCAACCCGCACGACATCGCCTTGCGCGAGAAAATCATGCTGGGCAGCATGCAGGCCGGGCTGGCGTTCTCCAACGCAATCCTCGGCGCGGTGCACGCGATGTCCCACAGTCTCGGCGGCTTTCTCGACTTGCCTCATGGGCTGTGCAACGCGGTGCTGGTGGAACACGTGGTGGCGTTCAACTACAGCTCGGCGCCCGAGCGCTTCAAGGTGATCGCCGAGACCTTTGGCATCGATTGCCGTGGCTTGAATCACCGGCAGATTTGCGGGCGTCTGGTCGAACACCTGATTGCGCTGAAACACGCCATCGGCTTCCACGAAACCCTCGGATTGCACGGGGTCAGCACCGCGGACATTCCGTTCCTGTCGCAACACGCCATGCACGACCCGTGCATCCTGACCAACCCGCGCGAGTCCAGTCAGCGTGATGTCGAGGTCGTCTATGGCGAAGCCCTCTGACGAACAGCAACGGGCGCTGGCGGGGTTACTGGGATTAGGCAGCCACTCGGCGCGCAAGAGTCATTACCCGGAACTGGCCGCGCGCCTCGACGAGCTGGAAGCCGAGCGCAATCGCTACAAATGGCTGTTCGAAAACGCGGTCCACGGGATCTTCCAGGCCAGCCTCCTGGAAGGCATGCGCGCCGCCAACCCGGCACTGGCGCGGATGCTCGGCTACGACAATCCCCAGGAAGTGCTGTTTTCGCTGGCTGATCTGGCGAGCAACCTGTTTGTCAACGGCGCGCAAGAGCTGGAAAACATCGGTGAAATGCTCAAGCGCGAGCGCAGTCTGCTTGGCTACGAAACCCAATTGCGGCGCAAGGATGGCAGCAGCGTCGACGTGCTGATGAACCTGTTGCTCAAGCCCGATCAGGAAGGGCTGGTGGAAGGTTTTGTCGCCGACATCACCGAGCGCAAACTCGCCCAGCAGCGTCTTCAGCAACTCAACGACGAACTGGAGCAGCGCGTCACCGCGCGCACCGACGAGTTGCTGGAAGCCAACCGTAACCTGCAACAGCAAATCACCCAGCGTAAGCAGATTGCCCAAGCCTTGCGCGATGCCCGGGACGCCGCCGAGGCCGCCAACCGCAGCAAGGACAAATACCTCGCCGCCGCCAGTCATGACCTGCTGCAACCGCTCAATGCCGCGCGTTTGCTGATCTCGACCCTGCGCGAACGCAAGCTGCCCGACGTCGAACAGGTGCTGGTGGAGCGGACTCACCAGGCGCTCGAAGGGGCGGAGGATCTGCTCACCGATTTGCTGGATATTTCCCGGCTCGATCAGGCCGCGGTCAAACCGGATATTGCGCTGTATCGCCTCGACGAATTGCTCGCGCCGCTGGTGTCGGAGTTCCAGTCAGTGGCCCAGGCCGCAGGGTTGAACCTGCGGGTGCACATGGGCGATTACGCCATCAGCACCGACCTGCGGCTGATGACGCGGATTCTGCGCAACTTCCTCAGCAACGCCTGTCGCTACACCGACGAAGGCAGCATCCTGCTGGGGGCCAGGCGCCGGGGTGAAATGCTGCGTCTTGAAGTCTGGGACACCGGGCGGGGGATCGCGGCGGACCGACTGGATTCGATCTTCCTCGAGTTCAACCAACTGGACGTCGGCCGCGCCGCCGACCGCAAGGGTGTGGGCCTGGGGCTGGCCATCGTTGAGCGCATCGCCAAGATCCTCGGCTACAAAGTCGGGGTTCATTCGTTGCCGGGGCGCGGCTCGATGTTCAGCATCGACGTGCCGATTTCCCATGAGGTTCCGCTGCCGATCAGTTTGGCGGCACCACAACCCGGCACCGGAAATCCATTGCCTGGCCGGCGTTTGCTGGTACTGGACAATGAAGTGAGCATCCTCGAAAGCATGAGCGCGCTGCTCGGGCAATGGGGCTGCGAGGTGGTCACGGCCACCGATGAGTTCTCTGCATTGGCTGCGTTGCAGGGGCGAGCGCCGGAACTGATTCTGGCGGACTACCACCTCGATCACGGGGTGGTGGGCTGCGACGTGGTCAGGCATTTGCGCGAGCATTACCGCCAGGTGATTCCGGCGGTCATCATCACTGCCGACCGCACGGATCAGTGTCGGCGCTCATTGCAGCGACTCGATGCGCCACTGCTGAACAAACCGGTGAAACCCGGCAAGTTGCGCGCGGTGCTGAGTCAGTTGCTGGGGTAGCGATAGTGCAGGCTGAAACCGAGCTCGGCTGACTCGCCTTGCTTCAGCAAACGCAATCCTCGCACCAGTGGCAGAGCCGTGCCGCGCATGCTCCAGTTGACGACGCTGCCACCGAGTTCGGGGCGAGGGTGAGGTGGGTGAATTCGTCTTCGAGTTCCAGAGTTATTGGCGTCATGTTGATTTTTACTAGCTCATTGAAAGGCTTTTGTGGCGAGGGAGCTTGCTCCCGCTCGGCTGCGAAGCAGTCGCAAATACAGGAAACTCGGACTGTCTGAAAAATTGCAGGGGGCCGCTGCGCGACCCAGCGGGAGCAAGCTCCCTCGCCACAGGGAGACCTCGCCAGCCAAGTCACATCATTCAAAGCTGGGTGATCAGCAATCGTTGAACAACGGCTCCGGCAAGCCTTTGACGCCGGGGTCGAGGGCGAACACACCGCCGGCCAGTGACTGTTCGTCATGGTCGTCGCCGGGTCGGATCGAGGTCACGAACAGGGTGTCCAGGCGACTGCCGCCGAAGGCACACATGCTTGGTTTTTTCACCGGCACGGCGAGGGAACGGTCCAGTCGGCCGTCGGGAGTGAAACGGTGAATCAACCCGGCGTCATTGGCGCAAATCCAGTAGCAGCCTTCGGCATCGACCGCTGCGCCATCGGGACGACCAGCGAACTGATGCATGTCGACAAACAGCCGTCGGTTGGACGGTGTGCCACTGTCGGTGTCGTAATCGAAGGCCCAGATTTGCTGGACCAGAGGATGAGAGTCAGACAGGTACATCGTTCGCCCGTCCGGGCTGAAACCCAGACCGTTGGGCACGATAAACCCACCGAGTTGCGCCGCGAGTGGCCCGTGTTGCCCGGCGCTGTAGCAATAAAGCGCGCCGTCGGCAGCGTTGGCGCCCATGTTCAGCACCATGCTGCCGGCCCAGAAACGGCCCTGACGATCGCAGCGACCGTCGTTCAGGCGCATGTCTGTGCGGGCGTGTTCGACCGGCGCAAGGAGATTGCTGTCGAGGCTGCCATCGTTATGCGGGTGCAGGTGAAAGAACCCGCTTTCCATCCCTGCAACCCAACCGCCATCGCGGTGACGTGCAATGCAGGCAAGCATCTGCGGTGCTCTCCAGGCGTGGACATGGCCGGTTTCGGCGCTCCAGCGCTGAAGTCCACCGGCAGGAATATCGACCCAATACAGGGCGTTTTCCTCGGGCACCCAGACCGGGCATTCACCGACTGCGTTGCGGGCATCGACGATCAATTCGGCTTGCATGACAGCTCATTCCCTCGGGTTCTTGTTGTCGGGATCTAGTGAGGTACGCGGGTTCAGTCGCCGAACGGGCCGGACGCGACAAACGCACCACCCTGGTAGACCCGAGCCGGGTCATCAGCGGCTGGCATCGGTTGGGCTTCGATTTTTTCGCGGAACACTTCGGAGCTGTCCTGGGGTTCATAACCCAGGCAGGTGGCGAAACGGTTGTCCCACCAGACGTCCTTGTTGTCGGACATGCCGTAGACCACGGTGTGGCCGACATTTGGGGCGTACAGCGCGCATTCGAGCAATTGAGTCAGGTCGCCGAAGCTCAACCAGGTGCTCATCATTCGACGGTTCAGCGGCTCCGGAAACGAGGAGCCGATGCGCACGCTGACGGTCTCGATGCCGTAGCGATCAAAGTAGAAACTGGCCATGTCTTCGCCATAGGACTTGGACAAGCCGTAGTAGCTGTCCGGGCGGCGAGGGGAGTGAGCGTCGATCACTTCATCCTGCTTGTAGAAGCCGATCACGTGGTTGGAACTGGCGAAAATCACTCGCTTCACACCATGGCGGCGAGCGGCTTCATAAATGTGGAACACGCCGCAGATATTGGCGCCGAGGATCTCTTCGAACGAGTGCTCCGTCGACACACCACCGAAATGCAGGATCGCGTCCACGCCTTCAACCAACTGATGGACTGCCTGCTTGTCTGCCAGATCGCAGGGCACGACCTCTTCACGGTCATCGATGGCCGGGGCGATGTCGGCGATGTCCGACAGGCGAATCACATTGGCATAGGGCCGCAGGCGTTCGCGCAGGACTTTGCCGAGGCCACCGGCGGCACCGGTCAGGAGGAGACGATTGAAAGGGGCTGGGGGAGTAGTGGTCATGGAAGTCCCTGATACGCAGTTATTGTTAGTTATTGTTAGTTGTTGTAGGTTGTCGTATGACTGTGGCGAAGTATCGTTAGCCTTTCTGGTAGTTGTCAACGACACATCAATTGAAGTTGACGAAGGGTCCGGTCGCCCCGCAATCGATGTAGCAGCTGGCGAAGCCTGCGTTCGGCTGCGAAGCAGTCGTAAAATCAGCCGACGCGGTGCATCAGGAAAATCACGCTCGCAGGGTTTACGACTGCTTCGCAGCCGGACGCAGGCTTCGCCAGCTGCTACAAAGATCCGGCTTACAGCAACGAAAGCGGGTAGTTGATGATAATGCGGTTTTCGTCGAATTCATTGGTGCTGAAGTCCTTGCGGATCGACGCGTTACGCCATTTGACGTTGAGGTTCTTCAGCACGCCGCTCTGTACGGTGTAAGCCAGTTCTGATTCGCGGCCCCATTCCTTGCCGTCGGTGATGGTGCCTGTGTGCACGTTATCGCCGCTGATGTAGCGGTTCATCATCGTCAGGCCGGGAATGCCCAGCGCCACAAAGTTGTAATCGTGACGCAGCTGCCAGGATCGTTCCTTGGCGTTGTCGTAGCTGGAGTTGTAGCTGTCGTTGGCCAGGGTGCCGCCGCTGGTGCCGTTGACCCGCATCCAGGCATCGTCGCCGCTGAGTTTTTGCAGGCCGACAAAGAAGGTGTTGCCGCCGTATTTGGCCGAGAGCATGGCGAACGCGGTTTTGTTATCGAGCTCGCCGGCCAGGGCGCTGCCGTCTTCCTTGCCGATGAAGTAGCCAAGGTTAGCGCCGAGGGTCCAGTCGCCGATGGGCTGGCTGTGGCTCAGGTTGAAATACTGCTGCTGATAAATGTCGCTGAGTTGCGCGTACCAGACGCCGACCTGGGTGCGCTTATCGTTGAATGCATATTCACCGCCACCAAAGTTGAAACGGTCCGAGGTGAAGGCCGCGGATTTGCCGTTCATGAACATGTCTTCCATGCTCGCATCGTTGCGCGGGCTGTTGGCGCGGAACTGGCCACCGTAGAGCGTCAGGCCACTGATCTCGGTGGACGTCAACTGACCACCGCGGAAGGTTTGCGGCAGGGAGCGGCCGTCGTCGGAGCGCAGGATCGGCAACACCGGCATCCATTCGCCGACCTTTAATTCGGTTTTCGAGACTTTAGCTTTCAACGCCACACCCAGGCGCCCGTAATTGTCGGCCGGGCGGCCGTCGTCATGAATCGGCAGCAACGAGGTGCCGCCCGTGCCTTTGCCACCGTCGAGTTTTTCCGAATACAGGCCCAGCACATCCAAGCCGAAACCGACGGGGCCTTGGGTGAATCCGGATTTGGCATCGAGGATGAAACTTTGCGTCCACTCTTCCGCCTTGCCCTGCGGGTAGGCCGGGTTGGTGAAGTTGCGGTTGATGTAGAAGTTGCGCAGGTTCAGCGTGGCTTTGGCGTCATCGACGAAACCTTCGGCATGGCTAGTCATGGGCAGGGCGAGGGCCAGGCTGCTGCAACCGATCAGGTTCAGGGCGTGACGGCGTGCGAAGGTTGGGCGAGGGGTGCTGACGGAGGAATTGCGGACGAGCTTGCTCACAGTGACGCTCCCGTGTTTCTTGTTGTTTTTATTTTTCGTTATACGTCGTCGTACAACGTTGGGGCGGATTATTTACAAGTGTTACGGGGAATGTCAATCAGAAGTTGTACGATGACTTGGCGCGATTTTAAGGTATGTCGAAGAACCCCTGTGGGAGTGAGCCGGCTCCGGGCGGCGTTCCGACGATAGCGGTCTGACATTCACTGCAGTGGTGTCTGTTCTACCGTCATCGTCGGAACGCCGCCCGGAGCCGGCTCGCTCCCACAGGGTTTTGTGTTTTAGCTCACGATCATCGGGGGCATGGTCCCCAGCAGGGAAACCGCCGCCACCGCGCCAATCCCCAGAAACCATTCCATGATCACGCTGGTTTTCAGCATTGGCAGTCGTTGCTCGCAATGCTTGATCCGCAGCCGATTGAACAACGCCAGCCCCAGCATCGCCGCGACGAGCACAACCTTGATCAGCAGTATCAGCGCAAACCCGGATAGCAATGGCGTAGGCCAGAATTGCCCGGTTAGTACCCGCACGTTGATCAAACCGGTCATCACCAACCCCGCCACCAAGACGTAACCAATGCCGCTGAAGCGTTGCAAGGTCGCCTTGATGGAATGCTCTGCCGGCTGCCGCAGGATCAGCACCAACACCATCAAACCGCCGAGCCAGGCACCGACGCACGTCAGGTGAATGATTTGATTGAGGATCAGCAATTGGCCGTAGAGGCCGTCGAGCATGGCCCCGTGGCCGACCGGGGCGAGGGTGGCCAGCAGCAGGCTGGCGAGGCCGATTCGCAGGGGCAGGTTTGCACGCAAGGGCGACATCAGCAGCGCGATCAACAGCCCATTGAGAAACAAGTGCCAGCGCCAGACCTGACCGAAAAATGTATTGCCGAGTACCAGTCGCAGGGTTGACGGATCGAATGCCGTGTCCCATGAGCCGGCCATGCTGGCGGTGATCAGCAGCAACCAGCTGACGCCAGTGACCAGCGCCGTCACCGCCAGCCAGCGGGTTGTTTTCGTCAGTCGCTGATCCAGATGTCCAGGGTTGCCATTGACCAGCAGCGGCCTGAACACCCACGTCCCGAACAGCAACAGCACGACGGTGAAATGCACAAAGCGGCACAGCACCAGCGCGCTCGTCATGAATTACTGGCCAACCTTGAAGCTATAGGCGCCTTCGCTTTTGTGGGTATCGACCGACACCGCGTGCCATTCGATTTTGTAGGCCCCCGCTGCCAACGGTGCAGCCGGGGTGACGATCAGGGTTTTCTTGTCGCTGCCTTCGGTGGCGAGGCCCTTCACCGGCACTTCGCTGCCGTCCTTGCTGATCGAGACCTTGGAAAAGGTCGCTTCAACGCCTTCGGAAAACACCAGGCGCAGTTCCGACGGTGCGCTCACCGTGCTGTCGGCGGCCGGGGTCTGGTCTTTCAGATGGGCATGGGCAAACACCGATGAAGCGGCGAACAGCGAGCCGAGCAGGGCGACGGTGGTCAGGGTTTTCTTGAACAGCATCGTGGAATACCTCTGAGGCGGGTTCGAAAAGGCGGTCAGTTTACCTGCGTGTAGCTGGGTGTACGAAGTTTCGTTTTCCCTTGTCGCCGCGAGGTAGAGCGGATGCTAGTCTTGAGCAACGCTGTTGTCAGGGAGCCCTCATGGGCAATCACAAGATCGAGATTCGTCGCAGTAACGTCGAGAAAATTCTGTTGGGAGCCGAAAAGGTTTTCGCCGAAAAAGGTTTCGGCGGCACTGCCATGGCCGACATCGCTGCCGAAGTGCAACTGCCGCGCTCCAACCTGCATTACTACTTCAGCACCAAGAGCGAGCTGTACAGCGCTGTGCTGTTGGGTCTGCTGGAAGTGTGGAAACAGGACGCCCTGTGCTTCGAGATGTTCGACGACCCGCGCGTGGTGCTCAGCAGCTACATCCGCGCCAAGATGAACCACTCCCGCAGCCGGCCTTACGGCTCCAAAGTCTGGGCCAACGAAATCATCCATGGTGCGCCGACCCTCGGCGAGAAACTGGACGTCAGTCTGTACGACTGGGCCAAGATGAAAGAAGCGAAAATCCGCCAGTGGGTGGACGACAAACGCATACTGCCGGTAGAACCTTCGAGCCTGCTGTACATGATCTGGGCGTCTACCCAGCATTACGCCGACTTTGATCATCAGGTGAATATTCTGAATGACCACCAGCCATTGTCGGACATGCAGTTCGAGCGGGCGGTGCAGACGGTGACGAGTGTGATCTTGCGGGGGATTGGGTTGGAGCCCTAACTTTTGCGGTGTTGCTGCTGGCCTCATCGCGAGCAGGCTCACTCCCACAGGGTTCTACTGAACACTGAAGATCCAATGTGGGAGCGAGCCTGCTCGCGATGGCGTCGGTTCAGGCGCCTCTGACCTCAAGGGCTGACATGGTAGGGATTGCGCGGATCATGATTCCAATCCAGAAACGGCTTCCCATTCTCCATCGGCACCATCTCGATACAATCCTGCACCGGGCACGTGATCTGACACAGATTGCACCCCACGCACTCATCATCAATCACTTCATATTTATGCGTCCCGTCCGCCTGCTTAAGGCTCGCAACCGCCTGGTGCGAAGTGTCTTCGCAAGCAATGTGGCAACGACCGCAACCGATGCAGGCCTCCTGGTCAATCCTGGCAATCACTTGATAGTTGATGTCCAGATACTTCCAGTCCGTGGTGTTGCCCACCGCACGCCCGGAAAATTCCGACACGCTGGCATAGCCCTGACTGTCCATCCAGCGCGATAAACCGTCCTTCATCTCCTCGACAATCCGAAAGCCATGCAGCATCGCCGCCGTGCACACCTGCACCGAGCCGCTGCCCAGCGCAATGAATTCCGCCGCGTCGCGCCAGCTGCCGATGCCGCCAATGCCGGAGATTGGCAGGCCTTGGGTCTGTGGGTCGCGGGCAATTTCGGCGACCATGTTCAGCGCAATGGGCTTGACCGCCGAACCGCAATAACCGCCGTGGGTGCTTTGGCTGCCCACGGCGGGATTGGCGACCATGCGCTCCAGGTTGACGCTGGTGATCGAGTTGATCGTGTTGATCAACGACACCGCATCCGCACCACCGCGATGGGCCGCGCGGGCGGCGACGCGAATGTCGGTGATGTTCGGCGTGAGCTTGACGATTACCGGCAGCGAGCAGTACGTCTTGCACCAACGTGTGACCTGTTCGACGTACTCCGGCACCTGGCCGACCGCCGCGCCCATGCCGCGCTCCGGCATCCCGTGCGGGCAACCGAAGTTCAGTTCGATGCCATCGGCGCCGGTGGCTTCCACCAGTGGCAGGATGGTTTTCCAGGATTCTTCGACGCAGGGCACCATCAGCGACACGATCAGCGCGCGGTCCGGCCAGTCTTTTTTGACCTGAGTGATTTCCCGCAGGTTGATCTCCAGCGAGCGATCGGTGATCAGTTCGATGTTGTTGAAGCCCACCACTTCGCGATTGGCACCAAAGTGTGCCGAGTAACGCGACGACACGTTAACCGCCGCCGGGTCTTCACCCAGGGTTTTCCAGACCACGCCACCCCAGCCGGCCTCGAAGGCGCGGACCACGTTGTAGGCCTTGTCGGTGGGTGGCGCGGAGGCCAGCCAGAACGGATTGGGGGCTTTGATGCCGGCGAAGACAATCGAGAGATCGGCCATTTACGCAGCCTCCACGTTGAGCATGAGTTGGGTGTTGATCGCCTCGGCGGCCCGTTTGCCGTGTTGCACGGCCTGCACGGTGAGGTCCTGATCGAGACTGGTGCAGTCACCGCCGGCGTACACGCCGGGGATGCTGGTGCGCAGGTTTTCGTCAACTTGAATCCGCTCGCCCTCACGCTTGAGTTCACGGGCCAGCGGGTCGGCGAGGGCGCTGGCGTCGAAGGCCTGGCCGATGGCTTTGAAGATCGCATCTGCGGCCAGTTCGAAGGTTTCGCCGGTGGTTTGCAGGCGACCGTCTACCAGGTGAGTGCGGGCGAAGCGCATGCCGCGCACGTTGCCTTGATCATCGAGTAGCACTTCTTCAGGTTGAGCCCAAGTCAACAGGCGCACCTGATTGGCCTTGGCGATGTCCTGTTCGTGACCTGTCGCGCCCATTTCATCGACACCGCGGCGGTACACCAGATTGACGTCGCGTGCCCCCAGACGTGCCATTTGCACGGCCATGTCGATGGCGGTGTTGCCGGCGCCCAAAACGATACAACGGTCAGCGAGGGGAAGTTGAGTCAGGTCATCGGCCTGACGCAGTTCGCGGATGTAGTCAGTAGCGGCGAGCAGGCCCGGTGCATCTTCATGAGCAAGACCCAGCTGTTTGCTGGCGGCCAGGCCGAGGCCGAGGAACACCGCATCGAATTGCTGATGCAGATCGCTGAGCGTCAGGTTCTCTCCAAGTTTCTGCCCGTGGCGGATTTCGATCCCGCCGATTTCCAATAGGAACTCAAGCTCCTTCTGCGCGTAGTCATCCACCAGTTTGTACTTGGCGATCCCGTATTCGTTGAGGCCGCCAGCCTTTTCCCGTGCCTCGAAAATCACCACGTCATGACCGTGCATGGCACTGCGATGAGCGCAGGACAAACCGGCCGGGCCGGCGCCCACCACGGCGATGCGCTTGCCGGTTGAGGCCGCACGCGTGAAGGGGTGTTCGCTGAAGTGGGCATTGTCGACGGCGTAACGTTGCAACAGGCCGATCAGCACCGGTGCGCATTCATGGTCGTTGTTGCGCACGCAGGCTTGCTGGCAAAGCACTTCCGTCGGGCACACCCGGGCGCAACTGCCGCCGAGGATGTTCGCCGAGAGGATTTTCTGCGCGGCACCCTGAACGTTTTCCTGGTGGATATTGCGGATGAACGACGGAATGTCGATCTCGCTCGGACAGGCATTCACGCATGGCGCGTCGTAGCAATACAGGCAGCGCGAGGCTTCCAGATGGGCCTGGCGGTCGTTGAGCGGTGGCGCCAGATCGGTGAAATGGCCGGCGAGGGCGGCCGCATTCTCGTGCGGATGCGGGAGGTGGTTCAGGGTCTTGATCACGGTGTTGGCCTCACGGTTATTTGAGGTGCTGCCTCTGGTGGGCAGTGGTTTTTGTGTTGTCAGGA
>NZ_JBOBDO010000044.1:0-24556 GCF_050586665.1 Pseudomonas sp. ES4
GGCGGTTTTATCGACGGTGTCGGCGCTGTCACCGTTGGGGTTTTTCGCCTGATCCGGGGCGTCGTCGTGGTGTTCGTCTTTTTTCAGCGTGGTGTTCTTGCGGCCATTCCAGCGCAGTTGCATTCGACCTTGTTTGAGCCCCGCCGCCACACCCCGTGCGGCAACTGTTTTATAGCGATCAACGTAAGCCATGAAGTTGCTGATGATCGTGACCATCGACTTCACGAAGCCCATCGCGGCCTCATAAATCTGCGCGCTGTACTTCTTTAATCGCATCGCGAGCCAGGCAACACCCACCCCGACCACGCTCAGCACCAGGCCAATCAACAAATCGATGACCAAGCCAACCACGACCTTGGAAATGGCTTCCGCCGAGGACCCGGCAAGTTGCGAAGGTGGCAATGCTTCAAGCCATAGCACTGCGGTACGCATCAACAAACACAGCGCCGCCTCGTCGCTGGCCAGCAACATGGCTTTTTCCATCAGGTCGGGGGCGGTTACGGCCAGACCGGCAAGTTGCCCAGCACTTTCGCCAAGCTTCTCGGCAAAAGCGTTGGGGTCTTTCAGGATGTCGGTAAGTTCACCGATGCCATCCCAAACAGCCTCGACCGCCGCCCAGCTCCCCGCGAGCATTCCATTGCCCACCGCCGCCAGTGAAGCTGATGCCGATTGCTGCGACCATTGCGGCTTAAACCCTTCCCACTCTTTGCGCAGCCAGACTTCCAGCTCTTGGGTCAGGCCGTCGTAAGAGGAGAAAAGCTCATCAATTTGTTTCGCAGTGACTTCGCTCCGAACATGAACGCGATAGAACTTGCCGGGAGTGCCTTCGAACTGCCCTTTACCGTTTTTATCGAGTGTTACAGGCGTCGACTTGCCGCCATCAGAAGCAATCACATCGACCTGAATATTCCCCAGCGGAATGTCGTAAACCGACTCGAACTTGCTCTCGATCTCCAGAATCCCGCTCTTGGGGCACTGCGCAAGACTGGAGAAAAAATCATCATCACGACTGCTCACCGCGGTGGTGGTATTACCCAGTTTTATGAGCCGCTCCATGTCCATCAGCGAGGGCATGTCCGTAGCTCGGCTGACTTTGTCCGCATTCCTGCTTAAGAAGCCACCAAGTTGTTGGCGATACAGACTCAAGGTGTCTTTAAAACCGTCGAGTTCCTGCTCGATCCGTACGATCTGATCCATCAGTTCAGCTCCGCCATCAGGTAGTCCACCAAGGCTGTTTTGGGTGCTTGAGGCAGGTCGGGCGTTTCAAGAAAGATCGCGACTTTGTGGCGCAAAACGCTTTCGGAGAACGCCTCGTAAAGGTCAGGGCGTTCCTCGCTCAGCCACTTCACCAAGTTGTTGATGCGGGTTGTTGCGGACTCTTCGGCGAGCTGTTTGAGCAGCGATTCGGAAACTTCCCACCACGGAAAAACCCGAGAAGTGGTCAGCGCTTGGCCACCGATGTCGAGCGATTGACCATTGATCAAACAACGCTCGATCACCGGCATCAGCTGCGTAGCGTCAACCTCGGCCGACCGAAGAATCGGCAGCAAATAACGCCCATCCCAGAAGCGGAAAAACACCGCATTACCGTTGGGTAAAAGAACTTGAGTAAGGCTGCGAAGATGCTCAACCAACACCTCCTGAGGGGCAGAAGAAACCGCCAGCCAACCCCAATCGCGAGACTCGGTTGTTGCAACCCACTGCAGAAACTCACTACCCGCAGCGACGATTCCGACATAGGGCATTACCGGTTCCCACTCGGCGTAAGCGGTGTCGGCCCAGATCGGACTGGGTGCTTGAGCTTTGATCGAACGCTGCCAGGCTTTAAACGGTTCAGCGGTACTCGCGCTGCCGAAAATCGCGAACAACTGCTCGGAAGGTTTGAGCGGTTGGCGATCCAACCAGGCGTGGGGTGACAAAGCATCAGGCTGCACAGACACCCTCCTTGCAGCGCTCACATTCCTCACAGAACGGCGCGTCGCTTTTCAGGCTCAGAATCTGTGCGGCACTCAGCAGCGCGGCCGGTGCGGCGGCGAGTTTCAACGGCGTATCCGGCAAGGCAGGCGCAGCCGCCATGGCCGGCATCAGTGCACCACCCACCTGAATCGGCACGCTGCTGAAGATCCCGCCGGGACCGATGTTGATCCACTGCCCGCCCGCCTGAATCGTCGCGCTGGCGCCGCCGTCGATCACCACTTGCTGGCCAGCGCTGACATGGAACTGCTGGCTGGCATTCAGCGCCTGGCTGGTCACCCGAATGTGTCGGTCACCGACCACCACCAGGTGATCGTCCAGCTTCACTTCGGTCTGGCGCTGGCCATGGGTGATGCGTTGCTCGTCGGCCTTCAGCTCATGGCGAGCGGTGCCGGTGACGACGATGCTGCGGGCGTTATCGACCTGCACCTGTTGATCATTGAGTACGTGCTGAGTCCAGTTTCGCTGGGCGCGCAGGTAGATTTCCTCGGCGCCTTTGCGATCTTCGATGCGCAATTCGTTGTAACCGCCACCACCGGGACTGCTCTGGCTGCGGAAAATGCTGCGGGTTTTGTCGGCGGGCAGATCAAGCGGCACCGGGGTTGCGGCGTTGGGCAGGCAACCCATCACCAGCGGTTTGTCGGCATCGGCATCGACGAACCCCACCAGCACTTCCATGCCGACTCGCGGGATCATCACGCTGCCATAACGGTCGTGCGCCCAGCCGGTGGCGACGCGCAGCCAGCAACTGGAGTGTTCATCGAGCTGACCGTCGCGGTCCCAGGCGAGCTGAACCTTGACCCGACCGAACTCGTCGCAATGGATTTCACTGTCGGTCGGGCCGGTGACCACGGCAGATTGATAACCGAGCATGCGCGGTTTTTCCGGCCCGAGTGGAGGGCGAAACCAAACGTCCCACGGTGTGGCCAGGAAGGTATTGCGATAGCCCTGGAAATCATCCGGGCCGTCACTGGTAACCGACTCTTCCAGCACTTGTGGTTGACGGCCATGGTGTTCAATTTCAGTGATCAACCAGAGGTCATTCCACGCCTGATGCGGGTGTTCGGCCAGGTGTAGGAAATGCCCGCTGACCAAAGCCGATTCGTCGCCACGACCTTCGGCCTGACGGAAGTCGGCGTTGTGCCGTTCGAGTACTCGTTGGGCCAGATGCTTGCCGTGTTCGCGGTCGGTGAATTGGCCAGGAAAGTGGTAATCCTCGAGCACCGGTCGCAGCTCACTGTCGAGGCGGCTTTCAAGTTGCAGGCGAGGTTTTTTGAAGTCGTAGTCGCGACGGGTGACCGCTGTCGTCCGGGTTTCCAGTCGCACGTTGAAACGTTTGATGGCCGGCGCATCCGCCGCCATGCCGCTGCCCGGCAGGTAGAGCGTCGGCTCGGGCAGCCGAGGGAAAACCGTCTGGTCATCGCCAAACACCAGCAGGTGCCCGTCGAGACTGTGCTGAAAGTGGTAATGAATGCCGATCTCGGCACACAGCCGCTGGATGAAAGCCAGATCGCTTTCCGCGTATTGCACGCAGTACTCACGCTCGGGGTAATCGCTGCCGAGTCGAAATTCGAAAGCATCGCGCTGGATGCCGTGGTCCTTGAAGATTTGCGCGATGATCGTCGGCACGCTTTTGTGCTGGAAAATCCGCTGATTGATGCGCTGGCCGAGGTAGGCCAGGCGCGGCACGAGACTGATTTGGTAGCCCGTGAGGCGTTGGCCGGAATCGCTTTGGCCAACGCGAAAAATCTGACCATGAATGCCGGAACCCTGAGCATCAAAACTCAGGAATGCCTGACGATGCAGGAGGCTTTCGAGTTCGATGTCGGGCCGTTCGCTGACCAGTTCCAGATCAAAACGGTAGGGCTGACTGATGGCTTCCGTGCCCGTGAACTCAAGGACCTTGAGCTCAGTCTGGACGCCGTCGATCGTCAACGTGAAACGCGGTTGATTGGCAGGAGCGAACATCCGATGTGTCTCTGCAGAATGAAGGCGGGCGATTCTGCATGAGCGACAAGGGGTATTGATGGAGGGGCGGGGAAATCAGATTTGCCCTACTAGTTCTGAAGACGTCCCCTTCAGAAAACAGTTGTTTTGGCTACAGACATTCCCTTCAAGACCACCACCCTCCCCTGTAGGAGTGAGCCTGCTCGCGATAGCGGTTAATCATTCAACATTGATATCGGCTTACCCGGCGCTATCGCGAGCAGGCTCACTCCCACAGGGGTATGCGCAAGGATTCGAGATTTGCGTAGGCAAAAAAAAGGCCCGCATCCATAAGGAAACGGGCCGTTTTCATGTTCGGCGAAAGGTCAGAGCATCAGCTCATCCCCATCACTTGTTCAGGCGGAAATCTGCCTCGGCAGCGGCGAAGCGCTGAAGCATGCCTTTGGTAGGCTCGCCCAGTTTGCTGACGATGTAGATCGCCAGGCTGGCGAAGATGAAACCAGGGATGATTTCGTACAGGCCCAGCAGTTCGAAGTGTTTCCACACGATCACGGTGATCGCGCCGACCAGGATGCCGGCCAGTGCGCCGTTGCGGGTCATGTCTTTCCAGATCACGGAGATCAGGACAACCGGACCGAACGCAGCACCGAAACCAGCCCAGGCGTAGCTGACCAGGCCCAGCACACGGTTTTCCGGGTTAGCGGCCAATGCGATAGCGATCAAGGCAACCAGCAACACCATGGCACGACCGACCCAGACCAACTCGACCTGGGAAGCGGTTTTACGCAGGAAGGTTTTGTAGAAGTCTTCGGTCAGGGCGCTCGAGCACACCAGCAATTGGCAGCTCAGGGTGCTCATCACAGCAGCCAGAATGGCCGACAGCAGTACACCGGCAACCCATGGGTTGAACAGGATCTTGGCCAGTTCGATGAACACACGTTCGTGGTTTTCGCTCACTGGCATGGCCACGGCAGGGTTTGCCGAGAAGTAGGCAATACCGAAAAAGCCTACAGCCACGGTGCCGCCCAGGCACAGGATCATCCAGGTCATGGAGATGCGGCGAGCGTTAGCGATCGATTTGACCGAATCCGCCGCCATGAATCGCGCCAGGATGTGCGGCTGACCGAAGTAGCCCAGGCCCCAGCCCATCAACGAGATGATGCCGATGAAGGTGGTGTTTTTCAGCATGTCGAAGTTGCTTGGATCTTGCGCTTCGATGGCCAGGAACGTGGTGTCGATGCCGCCAGTGGCCAGCAGCACGATGATCGGCGTCAGCAACAGGGCGAAGATCATCAGGGTGGCTTGTACGGTGTCAGTCCAGCTCACTGCCAGGAAACCGCCAACGAAGGTGTAGGCAATCGTCGCCGCAGCACCGGCCCACAGCGCAGTCTCGTAAGACATGCCGAAGGTGCTTTCGAACAGACGGGCACCGGCCACGATGCCGGACGCGCAGTAGATGGTGAAGAACACCAGGATCACGACCGCAGAGATGATCCGCAGCAAGCCGCTTTTGTCTTCGAAACGGCTGGAGAAGTAATCCGGCAGGGTCAGCGCATCGCCGTTGTGCTCGGTCTGCACGCGCAGACGGCCGGCGACGAACAGCCAGTTCAGGTAAGCACCGATGATCAGACCGATGGCGATCCAGCTTTCGGAAAGACCGGACATGTAGATAGCGCCCGGCAGGCCCATCAACAACCAGCCGCTCATGTCGGAGGCGCCGGCGGACAATGCAGTCACGACGCTGCCCAGGCTGCGACCGCCCAGAATGTAGTCAGAAAGGTTGTTGGTGGAGCGATAGGCCATGAAGCCGATCAGCACCATTGCTGCGATGTAGATCACGAACGTGATCAGTGTTGGATTGCTTACGCTCATTTGAGTGATGCCCTGGCTTTGTTTTTATGTAGCGGCAGAGTGTGAAAGCGCCGACAAACGACAATGTTCGTTCAGACGATTTCCGGGCCCGCGCATTTAATGACTGATGTTTCCCCAGGAAAGCCATCAGCCGGTACACCTGTCTTTTTTGACCGGTTGCACCTTGGGCGCGAATGCTATTCAACAAAGTAAATAAGGTGCAACCAGTTTCGAGCGAATAAGTTGCACCTAGTCGGATTTACTTGAAAAAAGCCTGTTTTTGCTCCCTTTTAGCGCAGTCCTGGCGGTTTACTAGAAGCAAAAGCACCAAGCAGGAGCAGTACGTTCGTACCGGAATTTATTTCCTGACGAGCTGCGTATTATTCCGACAAAAAAAGGGTTGCACCCGGTTGCACCTCGACGGTTGCGCGGCTAATCTTGCCGCCAGCTGATGCCACGCGGTCGTGGCAAACATGAGGATAAAAATATGGCTACCACCACCCTTGGGGTCAAACTTGACGACCCGACCCGCGAGCGCCTCAAGGCCGCCGCGACCTCGATTGATCGCACGCCACACTGGCTGATCAAGCAGGCAATTTTCAATTACCTGGAAAAACTCGAGGGTGGTGCAACCCTGTCCGAGCTGAACGGTTTGAATGGCAAGGAAGTTGACGATGCGGGCGAGATCCACGTCGATCACGCGCATCAGTGCTTCCTGGAGTTCGCCGAAAGCATCTTGCCGCAATCGGTGCTGCGCGCTTCGATCACCGCCGCTTACCGTCGCCCTGAGCCGGAAGTGGTGCCGATGCTGATCGAGCAGGCTCGCCTGCCAGCCTCGATGGCCGAAGCCACCAACAAGCTCGCCGCCTCGATTGCCGAAAAACTGCGCAATCAGAAAAGCGCCGGCGGCCGTGCCGGAATTGTTCAGGGCCTGTTGCAGGAATTTTCCCTGTCGTCCCAGGAAGGCGTGGCGCTGATGTGCCTGGCCGAAGCGCTGCTGCGTATCCCGGACAAAGGCACCCGTGACGCACTGATTCGCGACAAAATCAGCACCGGCAACTGGCACCCGCACTTGGGCAACAGCCCGTCGCTGTTCGTCAACGCCGCCACCTGGGGCTTGCTGCTGACCGGCAAACTGGTCGCCACCCACAACGAAGCCGGCCTGACATCGTCCTTGAGCCGCATCATCGGCAAGAGCGGCGAGCCGATGATTCGCAAGGGCGTCGACATGGCCATGCGCCTGATGGGCGAGCAGTTCGTCACCGGCGAAACCATCGCCGAAGCCCTGGCCAACGCCAGCAAGTTCGAAGCCAAAGGCTTCCGCTACTCCTACGACATGCTGGGTGAAGCCGCACTCACCGAGCACGACGCCCAGAAGTACCTGGCCTCGTACGAACAAGCCATCCACTCGATCGGCAAAGCGTCCCACGGTCGTGGGATTTATGAAGGCCCGGGCATTTCCATCAAGCTGTCGGCACTGCACCCGCGTTACAGCCGTGCGCAGTACGAGCGCGTGATGGACGAGTTGTACCCGCGCCTGCTGTCGCTGACCCTGCTGGCCAAGCAATACGACATCGGCCTGAACATCGACGCCGAAGAAGCCGACCGCCTCGAGTTGTCGCTGGATCTGCTGGAGCGCCTGTGCTTCGAGCCGCAACTGACCGGCTGGAACGGCATCGGTTTCGTGATCCAGGCTTACCAAAAGCGTTGCCCATACGTGATCGACTACGTGATTGACCTGGCTCGTCGCAGCCGTCATCGCCTGATGATCCGCCTGGTAAAAGGCGCGTACTGGGACAGCGAAATCAAGCGCGCCCAGGTCGAAGGCCTGGAAGGCTATCCGGTCTACACCCGCAAGGTGTACACCGACGTTTCCTACATCGCCTGCGCTCGCAAATTGCTGTCGGTGCCGGAAGTCATCTACCCGCAGTTCGCCACGCACAACGCCCATACCCTGTCGGCCATTTACCACATCGCCGGTCAGAACTATTACCCCGGCCAGTACGAGTTCCAGTGCCTGCACGGCATGGGTGAACCGCTGTACGAACAGGTTGTAGGCAAAGTTTCCGAAGGCAAGCTGAACCGTCCGTGCCGCGTGTACGCTCCGGTTGGCACGCACGAAACACTGTTGGCGTACCTGGTACGTCGTCTGCTGGAAAACGGTGCGAACACCTCGTTCGTCAACCGCATTGCCGACCAATCCATTTCGATTCAGGAGCTGGTGGCCGATCCAGTGGCCAGCATCGAGCAGATGGCGACGCTGGAAGGCGGCTTCGGCCTGCCGCACCCGCGTATTCCGCTGCCGCGTGATCTTTATGGTGCCGAGCGCGCCAACTCCAGCGGCATCGACATGGCCAACGAACATCGTCTGGCTTCACTGTCCTGCGCACTGCTGGCAACCGCTCATAACCACTGGAAAGCCGCGCCGATGCTCGGTTGCGCGTCCAGCACTGAAACCCCTGCGCCAGTCCTGAACCCGTCGGATCTGCGTGACGTGGTTGGCCACGTACAGGAAGCGACCGTCGAAGACGTCGATAACGCGATCCAGTGCGCCCTGAACGCTGCACCGATCTGGCAGGCCACTCCGCCCGCCGAACGTGCCGCGATTCTGGAACGTGCCGCCGACTTGATGGAAGGCGAGATCCAGCCGCTGATGGGCCTGTTGGCTCGCGAAGCCGGCAAGACTTTCGCCAACGCCATCGCCGAAGTGCGTGAGGCCGTGGACTTCCTGCGTTACTACGCGGTGCAGGCGCGCAACGATTTCACCAACGACGCCCACCGCCCATTGGGTCCGGTGGTCTGCATCAGCCCGTGGAACTTCCCGCTGGCGATCTTCAGCGGCCAAGTCGCTGCGGCACTGGCTGCCGGTAACCCGGTTTTGGCCAAACCTGCGGAACAAACCCCGCTGGTGGCCGCTCAAGCCGTGCGCTTGCTGCTCGAAGCCGGGATTCCGGAAGGCGTGCTGCAACTGCTGCCGGGCCGTGGCGAAACCGTTGGCGCTCGTCTGGTCGGTGACGATCGGGTCAAAGGCGTGATGTTCACCGGTTCCACCGAAGTCGCTCGTTTGCTGCAACGCAACGTCGCCGGTCGCCTGGATGCTCAGGGTCGTCCGATTCCGTTGATCGCCGAAACCGGTGGCCAGAACGCGATGATCGTCGACTCTTCGGCACTGACCGAACAAGTCGTGATCGACGTCGTATCGTCGGCCTTCGACAGCGCCGGTCAACGTTGCTCGGCGCTGCGTGTGCTGTGCTTGCAGGAAGATTCCGCTGACCGTGTCATCGAAATGCTTAAAGGTGCCATGGCTGAATGCCGTCTCGGTAACCCGGAACGCCTGTCGGTGGACATCGGCCCGGTGATCGACGCCGAAGCCAAGGCCGGTATCGAGAAGCACATCCAGGGCATGCGCGATAAAGGTCGCAGCGTTTACCAGGTGGCAATCGCCAACACCGAAGAAGTCAAACGCGGCACCTTCGTGATGCCGACGTTGATCGAACTGGAAAGCTTCGACGAACTGCAACGGGAGATCTTCGGCCCGGTGCTGCACGTGGTTCGCTACAAGCGCAAAGACATCGATCAGCTGATCGGTCAGATCAACGCCTCCGGTTACGGCCTGACGCTGGGCGTACACACGCGCATCGACGAGACCATCGCCAAGGTGATCGACAACGTCAACGCCGGCAACGTCTACGTCAACCGCAACATCGTAGGTGCTGTGGTCGGCGTGCAACCGTTCGGTGGCGAAGGCCTGTCGGGTACAGGTCCGAAAGCCGGTGGTCCGTTGTACCTGTACCGTCTGTTGTCGACACGTCCTACCGATGCAATCGAACAATCCTTCGCTCGCGGTGATGCCATCGCAGCACCGGACGTTCGTCTGCGTGATGCCATGAGCAAGCCGCTAACAGCCCTGAAAGCCTGGGCCGACAGCAACAAGTTCACCGACCTGAGCACCCTTTGCGTGCAGTTCGCGGCGCAATCGCAAAGCGGGATCACTCGTCTTCTGGCGGGCCCGACCGGCGAGCGCAACAGCTACGCCATTCTGCCGCGCGAACACGTGCTGTGCCTGGCGGAAGTCGAAGGCGATCTGCTCACGCAACTGGCGGCGGTATTGGCCGTCGGCGGTTCGGCGGTATGGCCGGAAGCTGAATTGACCAAGGCGCTGTTCGCACGTCTGCCTAAGGAAATTCAGGCGAAGATCAAGCTGGTTTCCGACTGGAGCAAGGACGAAGTGGTCTTTGATGCGGTTCTGCATCACGGCCATTCCGATCAGCTGCGCGCGGTCTGCCAGCAAGTGGCCAAGCGTGCCGGCGCGATTGTCGGGGTTCATGGTTTGTCGCAGGGCGAAACCAATATTGCGCTGGAGCGTCTGGTGATCGAGCGGGCGTTGAGCGTTAACACTGCTGCGGCGGGTGGTAATGCCAGCTTGATGACTATCGGTTAAACCGCAATAAGACCGGGCATCCGCAATGGGTGCCTGGTTTGCAAAACCCCTGTGGGAGCGGGCTTGCCCGCGATAGCGATGTATCAGTCACTGATGATGTTGGCTGGTCTGGCGCTATCGCGGGCAAGCCCGCTCCCACAGTTGCTTGTGTCGCCCGCTAAGTCGCTGCTCTGCTCCACCATCACCCATATCAATCATCCTGTTCAGCCCGCCCTCCCCACGCCTAGACTCGGTCCATTCCAAAAAAAGGTAGGCCGCCATGTCCGAGACGTTGCTCAGTTCCCGCAATCTGGCTTTCGAGCTGTATGAAGTCCTTGATGCCGAGGGCCTGACCCAGCGTGAGCGTTTCGCCGAGCACAACCGCGAGACCTTCGACGCCGCCATCGGCACCGCCCGCACCATCGCCGAGAAGTTCTTCGCCCCGCACAACCGCAAGGGTGACGAGAACGAACCGCGCTACGAGGATGGTCAGGCGATTCTGATTCCGGAAGTGAAACCGGCGGTGGACGCCTTCCTTGAAGCCGGTTTCCTCAACGCTGCGCGCAGTTTTGATGCCGGCGGCATGCAACTTCCTACGCTGCTGTCCCAAGCGTGCTTTGCGCACTTTCAGTCAGCCAACGCGGCGTCGACTTCTTATCCGTTCCTGACCATGGGCGCGGCGAACCTGATCGAAAGTTTCGGCACCGAGGAGCAGAAACAGCGCTTCCTGCAACCGATGATCGACGGTCGTTTCTTCGGCACCATGGCGCTGACCGAACCGCATGCTGGCTCGTCGCTGTCGGATATTCGTACCCGCGCAGAGCCTGCGTCTGACGGCACCTATCGCCTCAAGGGCAACAAGATCTTTATTTCTGGCGGTGATCACCCGCTGTCGGAAAACATCGTGCACATGGTGCTGGCCAAGTTGCCGGACGCACCGGCCGGGGTGAAGGGCATTTCGCTGTTCATCGTGCCCAAGTTTCTGGTCAACGATGACGGCAGCCTGGGCAAACGCAATGACGTGTTGCTGGCCGGGCTGTTCCACAAGATGGGCTGGCGCGGCACCACCTCCACCGCGCTGAACTTCGGCGATAACGGCGAGTGTGTCGGCTACCTCGTGGGCAAGCCACATCACGGGTTGAGCTACATGTTCCAGATGATGAACGAGGCGCGGATCGGCGTCGGCATGGGCGCGGTGATGCTCGGTTACGCCGGTTATCTGTATTCCCTGGAATACGCTCGCGAACGTCCGCAGGGTCGCGTGCCGGACAGCAAGGACCCGAATACCGCACCGGTGGCGATCATTCAACACGCCGACGTCAAACGCATGTTGCTGACCCAGAAAGCCTACGTCGAAGGCTCGTTCGACCTGGGGTTGTACGCGGCGCGGCTGTTTGACGACACCACGACCCTTGAGACTGAAGCCGAGCGCAAACAGGCCCATGAACTGCTGGATTTGCTCACGCCGATCGTCAAATCCTGGCCGTCGGAGTTTTGCCTCAAGGCCAACGAACTGGCGATCCAGATACTCGGCGGCCATGGCTACACCCGCGAATACCCGGTGGAGCAGTATTACCGCGATAACCGCCTGAACCCGATCCACGAAGGGACCCACGGCATTCAATCGCTGGACCTGCTGGGCCGCAAACTGGCGCAGAACGGTGGTGCGGGGCTCAAGCAATTGATCCGCCTGATTGCCGACACCGCCGAACGCGCTCAAGCGCATGAATCGTTGACCACGCTGCGTGAGCCGCTGGAGAAACTGGTGGCGCGCCTGCAAACGGTGACCATTGGCCTGCTGACGGATTTGGGGCAAGGCAAGGTTAATAGCAGCCTGGCGAACTCGGCGCTGTACCTGAAAGTGTTCGGGCACACGGTGATTGGCTGGCGCTGGCTGGAGCAGGCGATTCGCGCTGAGGAAGGGTTGGCCAAAGGGAATGCGGCGGATGTGAGCTTCTATAAAGGCAAGCTACAGGCGGCGCGGTATTTTCTGACGTGGGAAGTGCCGGGTTGTCACCATGAACTGGCGATTCTTGAGGCGCGGGATGATGTGTGCCTGACGATGCAGGATGAATGGTTCTGACACCCTCTCACTGATCGTTCCCACGCTCTGCGTGGGAATGCCTCAGGGGACGCTCCGCGTTCCAATGGGACGCAGAGCGTCCCGGGCTGCATTCCCACGCGGAGCGTGGGAACGATCGGTCAGCTGAGTTTGAAGCTACCCATCTGCCGCGCCAGATCATCGGCCAAGCGCTGCAATGTCTGACAGTCCTCACGGCAAGCCCTGACCTCCCCGGCGGTGGCACGGGCCAGATCTGAAATCCCCTGCACGTTCCGGTTGATCTCTTCCGTTACCGCCGACTGCTCTTCCGTTGCCGCCGCCACTTGATGGTTCATGTCGCTGATGCGCTCCACCTGGCCGGTAATCGCCGTCAACGACACCCCGGTGCGCTGGCTCGACTCGACGCCCGTGCCGGTCGCCGCTTGCCCGGAATGCATCGACGACACCGCGTTCTCCGCGCCTTGCTTGAGGCTGCCAATCATCTGCTGAATCTCATCGGTCGACGACTGCGTACGCCGCGCCAACGTGCGCACTTCATCCGCGACCACCGCAAACCCGCGCCCCATGTCCCCGGCCCGCGCCGCTTCGATGGCCGCGTTGAGCGCGAGCAAATTGGTTTGCTCGGAAATCCCGCGAATCACTGCCAGCACCTGATCGATGGATGCCACCTGATTGGCCAACTCGCCCACCGCGCTGGCAGCGAGGCCGATTTCATCGGACATGCTTTCAATATGCCGGATCGACCCGCCCACCACTTCCCGCGCCTGCATCGCCTCATCCCGGGCAGTTTGTGAAGCCACCGCGGCGTTGCCGGCGTTCTGGGCGATTTCCTGCACGGTCAGGCCCATTTCGTGGACGGCGGTGGCGACCATGTCGGTCATTTCCTGTTGGCGGCCAGAGCGTTCGGCGGTGTTGTCCACCACCCGCGCCACTTGGCCGACGGCCGTGCGTAAACGCTCGCTGGTGGTCAGCACTTCGCCGATCATGTCGCGCTGGCTTTCCAGGAATCGATTGAAGCCGCGAGCCAGGTCACCCAGTTCATCGGCGCGGCTGGAATCTAACCGGTGGGTCAAATCTCCACCACCGCTACCAATGGCTACCAGCGCCGCTGTTACCTGACGAATCGGCCGCACCAAGCCACGGGCCAACAACACCACCAGCATCAGGCACACCAGCGCCACCGCCAGGCCGATGCCGCTGCTCATCCACATCGCGCGGCGGGCTTCAGCGTAGATCTGCGACTGCGGCACTTCGGCCACCAGGGTCCAGCCCAGGTCCCGCAACGGCAGGCTCAATGCCAGGAAATCTTCGCCCTCGCGTATAAAGCTGCTACTGGTGGCGGCTTTTTGAGCCATGACCGCTTGCGCTGCCGGGGCGCCAATCTGTTCGGCCAACGTGCGTTTGCCGCTGAACTGAGCCTCGGGGTGAACCTGGATCAAACCGTCGGAACGTACGAGATAGACCTTGCCGCGCTCACCGAAGTTGAAGTTGTGGATCAGCTCCGACAGCTCTTTCATGCTCAGGCCAAGCCCGGCAACGCCCACGACTTTGCCGGCCTGCTCGACCTTGAGGTCGATGAACAGCGCCAACTCTCCGGTCGCGGTGTCATTGTCGATATTGAGGGTGCGCGGCTGGTTGCTGTCGAGAAACGAATAGAACCAGGCGTCTTTGGGGTTGGAACGGCTGAGGGTCCGGTCCAGGCCTTTTTCATTGAAGTAGTGGTTTGAAGCCGTGCCGACGATCAGCGCGGTAAAGGCTTTGTGCTCGGCGCGGATGCCTTCCAGATACTCCACGAAGGTATCGGTCTGGGCGCTGTTTTCGCCCCCGGCCAGCCAGTCGCGCACCATGCTGTTACTGGCGATGTCCTTGGCGGCGGTGAGGGGTTGAACGAGGATTCGCTCGATGTCGTTGCGCATCGCTTCGATGCTCGACGGCAGCGCTTGTTCGACCAGATAGCGCTCGGCGAGACGGTTGACCACGAGGGTATAAATGCCAACCACGATCAGGATACTGACCAGCAGGGCGGTGCCCATGCTTAGGATCAACTGCCATTGAATACTGCGTCGCCAGAACTGCATGGAGCACCCCCAAAGAATAAGAGGCTGAAACACTGCAACAGCCGTGCCGATTGTATACAACGCAAGCGACAATTTATTCTTTGGTTGTGCGCAAAGCCGATCAGGCCTGATTGATCGTCTTGGAAATCACTTCAACCGTGGCGCTGACTTGCTCTTGGTAACGGTCGAGTTCCTGCTTGTGCTGTTTCTGCATTTCGATCTGCTGGGAGCACAGATTCATCGCGGCCAATACCAGCAAGCGGTCACCGATCAGCGTCGGGTACTTCCTTTTGGTGTCAGCCAGGGCAGCCTTCAGCATTAACGCGGCGTCCAGCAGGGTTTGCTCTTCCCCGGCCGGCGCCTTGATCGAATAGTCCTCCCCCAGGATCGAGACGACTTTTACCCCTGCGGAGCCGTGATTCATGCGCTGACCGGGCCGGCGCTGACGCGCTCAACCAGGGCCTGGATGCGTGCAGCGGTGGCACCTTGTTTCTCTTCCTGTTCCATCAGGCTCAGTTGCAGGCTTTCGTTTTCATCCTTGGCCTGGGCCAATTCTGCGCTCAGGGTCTGGTTGCTGCCGAGCAGGGTCTGGTTCTGTTGCACCAGGTCGCTGACCAGCTGTTCCAATTGGCTTAGGGATGCTTCCAACATTTTGATTTTCCGAGCATTTTCAAAGGGCGCGTACGATAAAGAAAAGTCACCACGGATGCCAGGGGTATTGGGGCGCAAAGCCTTGATTTTCCTGGCGGGCGACCGTCCTCGCGAACTTTAAAGACTGTGATTGGCGGATCTGGTTCCTGCACTTCGTCGCCGAAGCGTTTGTGCGACAAAAACGCGCAGGGCCTCAAGACTTTAGTCGTATGACCGATAAGTCATCCATACGTCAGTCTCAGCGCCGCACGAATGCGCTCTTTTCGGTAAACACCATGTCCCTTCGTAATATGAATATCGCGCCACGGGCGTTCCTCGGTTTTGCCCTGATTGGCGGCCTGATGCTGATTCTGGGTGTGTTTGCCTTGAACCAGATGAGCAAGATTCGCGGTGCGGGTGAAGACATCGCCTCCATGAGCGTGCCGAGCATCAAGAGCCTCGACGAGTTCACTCAGTTGACCCTGCGCCTGCGAGTGCTGTCCTATCGTTTGCTGGTTAACCGCGAACCTGATGTGCAGCAGAAAACTTTCGAGCTGTTTGAACTGCGTAATCAGCAGATCCGCGACGCTCAACGAGTCTACGAACCGCTGATCGACGGTCCGCAGGAACGCGCTGCTTACGATCAATACGTGCAGTTGCTGGCGCAGTATCGCCAACTCGAAGACCGGATGAAGACGCTCTCGCGCAATAACCAGGTCGACGAACTGCGCGCCATGCTCAACAGTGAATTACTCTCCAACTCCGAAGCAGTCAACTCAGCCCTCGCGAAGTTGCTTGAGATCAACACCCAACAGATAGAAGTAACCGACACGCGTGCCGGTGAGCAGTATTCGATGTCCCTCAATCTGGTGATCACGTTGCTGGTCATCGCCAGTGGCCTGACCCTGCTTTTCGCCTGGTTGCTGACCAACAGCATCACCAAGCCGATCGCCAACGCCCTGAGCGCTGCCGAAGAAATTGCCGAGGGCAACCTGACTCGCCCGATCACCGTCGATGGTGAGGACGAAGCCGGCCGCTTGCTGCTGGCCATGTCGAAGATGCAGGACAAGCTGCGCGACACCCTGCAACGGATTTCCGGTTCCGCCACGCAACTGGCGTCCGCCGCTGAAGAGCTCAACAGCGTCACCGACGAAAGCGCTCGTGGCCTGACCCAGCAGAACAACGAAATCGAACAGGCCGCCACCGCGGTCAACGAAATGACCAGCGCCGTGGAAGAAGTCGCGCGCAATGCCGTCAGCACGTCCGAAGCCTCGAAAAATGCCACTACCTCCGCCGGTGATGGCCGTGACCTGGTGCAGGAAACCGTCAGCGCCATCGAACGCATGAGCGCCGACGTGCAGAGCACCGCCACCCTGATTGGCGAACTGGCCAACGAGTCCCGTGACATCGGTAAAGTGCTGGACGTGATTCGCGGCCTGGCTGACCAGACCAACCTGCTGGCATTGAACGCAGCCATCGAAGCGGCCCGTGCCGGTGAGGCCGGTCGTGGATTTGCCGTGGTCGCGGACGAGGTTCGTGCCTTGGCGCATCGCACCCAACAGTCGACCAGCGAAATCGAACGCATGATCGGCAGCATCCAGAGCGGTACCGAGCACGCGGTGGATTCGATGCGCAACAGCACCGAGCGCGCCGAGTCGACGTTGAACATCGCTCGTGGGGCTGGCATGTCGCTGGACACTATTAATAGTGCAATCGTCGAAATCAACGAACGCAACCTGGTGATCGCCAGCGCGGCCGAAGAGCAGGCGCAAGTGGCCCGTGAAGTGGACCGCAATCTGGTGAACATTCGCGATCTGTCGGTGCAGTCGGCGACCGGGGCCAACCAGACCAGTGCCGCGAGCAATGAGTTGTCGCGATTGGCGCTGGACCTGAACAACATGGTTGGGCGGTTTAGCCTCTAACAACCCTGTGGAGAGGGGATGTTGATCGTTCCCACGCTCCGCGTGGGAATGCAGCCCGGGACGCTCCGCGTCCCAAAAAGCGGACGCGGAGCGTCCGTTGAGGCATTCCCACGCAGAGCGAGGGAACGATCACTGTCCTTGCGCCCCCCCTCTGCAAAAAGCTTTTTGACAGCATCACATTTCAACAGGTTAGAATCGCTGGCACGCAGACTGCATGGTCAGTTTGCGCCCGCCTTTAGCTTTCTGGAGTACTGCCTTTGAATGCGACGACCATCAACAGCCTGTTCTTGATCGGCGCGTTGCTGGTAGGTGCAAGCATTCTGGTGAGCTCACTTTCATCGCGCCTTGGCATCCCGATTCTGGTGATCATCCTCGCGGTGGGCATGTCGGCCGGCGTCGATGGCGCCGGCATTATCTTCGATAACTACCCAACGGCTTATCTGGTCGGCAACCTTGCATTGGCAGTCATCCTGCTCGACGGCGGCTTGCGCACCCGGGTTTCCAGCTTCCGCGTGGCGTTATGGCCGGCGCTGTCGCTGGCGACGGTCGGGGTGTTGATCACCACCGGGCTGACCGGTATGGCCGCCGCGTGGCTGTTCGACCTGAACCTGATTCAAGGCCTGCTGATCGGCGCTATCGTCGGCTCCACCGACGCCGCGGCGGTATTCTCGCTGCTTGGCGGCAAAGGCTTGAACGAACGGGTGACCGCCAGCCTCGAAATCGAGTCCGGCAGCAACGACCCGATGGCGGTGTTCCTCACCGTGACCCTGATCGACATGCTCGCCAGCGGCCAGTCCGGTCTGCACTGGAGCCTGCTCGGGCACTTTTTGCGTGAGTTCGGTATCGGCGCTGTCATCGGTCTGGGCGGCGGCTGGGTCATGTTGCAACTGGTCAACCGTATCCACTTGGCCACCGGCCTGTACCCGATCCTGGTCATTGCTGGCGGATTGGTCGTGTTTGCCCTGACCAACGCCTTGCACGGCAGCGGCTTCCTGGCGGTTTACCTGTGCGGCCTGGTCATCGGCAATCGCCCTGTGCGCAGCCGCCACGGCATTTTGCACATGCTCGATGGCATGGCGTGGCTGGCACAAATCGGCATGTTCCTGGTGCTGGGGTTGCTGGTAACACCCCACGACCTGTTGCCGATTGCCCTGCCCGCCCTGGGCCTGGCGCTGTGGATGATTCTGTTTGCGCGGCCGTTGTCGGTGATCGTCGGCCTGCTGCCGTTCAAGGCATTCCATGGGCGCGAGAAGGCGTTCATTTCCTGGGTCGGGCTACGCGGCGCGGTCCCGATCATTCTGGCGGTGTTCCCGCTGATGGCCGGCCTGCCCAACGCGCAGCTCTATTTCAACCTCGCCTTCTTTATCGTGCTGGTGTCGTTGCTGGTGCAGGGCACGAGCCTGCCATGGGTGGCGAAGCTTTTGAAAGTGACCGTTCCGCCGGAGCCGGCACCGATCTCCCGCGCCGCCCTGGAAGTCCACGTCACCAGTGAGTGGGAGCTGTTCGTTTATCGCCTCGGTGCTGAGAAATGGTGCATCGGCTCACCCCTTCGCGAACTGAAAATGCCCGAAGGCACCCGCATTGCAGCCCTGTTTCGGGGCCAGCAACTCCTCCATCCGTCGGGTAGTACGGTGCTCGAAGTCGACGATTTGCTGTGCGTAATCGGCCATGAACACAACCTTCCGGCCCTCGGAAAACTCTTCAGCCAGGCACCGCAACGGGGCCTCGATTTGCGCTTCTTCGGCGACTTCGTACTCGAAGGAGACGCCCAACTGGCCGCGGTTGCGGCGCTGTACGGGTTGAAAGTGGAAGGCATCGATCCGGACATGTCGCTCGGCCACTTCATTGCCCAGAAAGTGGGCGGTGCCCCGGTAGTCGGTGACCAGGTGGAATGGAACAACACCATTTGGACCGTCGCTGTCATGGAAGGGAACAAGATCGGTAAAGTGGGCGTCAGATTCCCCGAAGGAAGTCGCCCCGGCCCGGGACTCTTCCTCTAAACTCCACACTTCGTCTCGTTTTCGATCGGTCTCTATGTCAACCCTGCGCACGTTCATCATTACGGCCCTGCTGGGCTTGAGTCTTTCTGTCGGTACATTGCAAGCGGCCGAACCGCCGTCCAGCGAAGCCGTGCAGGCGAACCTGAACAAGATCGCCGAGCGCAAATTGCCGGAAGCCGATCAGAAAGCCCTGCAGAGCATCCTGCAAAACACGCTGACACAGCTCAACAACAAGCGTGATTACGAGCAGAAGCTGGCCGATCTCAAGCAACAACTGGCCAACGCCCCAAAGCAGAACATCGAGAACCAGCGAGAACTGGCCAAGCTCAAAGCCAGCAAAGTGCTGCCGGTGCCGCAGCGCTATGCCAAAGAGCCTATTCAGCAGCTGGAGCAAATGCTCACCGAGCGCTCCACTCAGCAAAGCGATCTGCAGAAGGCCCTCTCGGAAGCCAACAGTCTGGTGATTACCGCCCAGACTCGCCCCGAACGCGCCCAGGCGGAAATCTCCACCAGCCAGACGCGCATCCAGCAGATCAACAACATCCTCAAGATCGGCAAGGACGCCGGCAAGACCTTGACCCCAGAGCAACGCGACCTGCTCAACGCCGAGCTCGCGGCGCTGAATGCCCTGATCCCGTTGCGTCGCCAGGAACTGGCCGGCAACAATCAACTGCAGGACCTGGGCAACAGCCAGCATGACTTGCTCTCGGAAAAATCCGATCGCCTGGATCAGGAAATCCAGGAGCTGCAAACCCTGATCAACCAGAAGCGCCTGGCCCAGTCCCAGGAGACAGTGACCCAGCAGTCCATCGAAGCGCAGAAATCCGGCGGCAGCGCCCTGTTGGCTACCGAAAGCGCAGCCAACCTCAAGCTTTCCGATTACCTGCTCAAAAGTACTGACCGACTAAACGAAGTCACCCAGCAAAACCTGCAGACCAAGCAGCAACTGGACAACGTGACCCAGAGCGACTCGGCGCTGGAAGAGCAGATCAACGTGCTCAAGGGCAGCCTGCTGCTCTCCAAGATTCTCTACAAACAGAAACAGGCCCTGCCACGCCTCAAGCTCGACCGTGACCTGGCCGACCAGATCGCCGACATTCGCCTCTATCAATTCGAAGTCAGCCAGCAACGGGAACTGCTCAGCAACCCGGCGACCTACGTCGACAACCTGCTGTCGACCCAGCCTCCCGAGCAAGTCACCCCGCAATTGCGCAAGAGCCTGCTGGACCTGGCCACGACCCGCGCCGACCTGCTGGAGCGGCTGAACCGCGAACTCAGCGCGGTGCTCAATGAATCCATAACGTTGCAACTCAACCAGAAGCAACTGCTCAGCACCGCGCAAAGCCTGCGGGCGACCCTCGATGAACAGATGTTCTGGATTCCCAGCAACAAGCCGCTGGACCTGGAATGGATGCGCGCCGTGCCGGAGCGCCTGGAACGTCAGGTCACCACGCTGCCGTGGGCTTCCAGCCTGAGCGAATTAAGTGATGGCCTGACCCAACGGCCGCTGCTGTTCCTGCCCCTGGCATTGTTGATCGGTGCCCTGCTGTGGCGGCGCAAAAGCCTGTATGCCCGACTGAGCAAGGTTCACCAGGACATCGGCCACTTCAAACGCGACAGCCAGTGGCACACGCCGCAGGCAATCCTGATCAACATTCTGCTGGCGATGCCGGTGTCCCTGGGCCTGGCCTTGTGTGGCCTGGCCTTGCAAATCGACGCCCGCGGACAAAACGCGAACATGGGCGCAGCGCTGCTGCAAATGGCCCAGGCCTGGCTAGTGTTCTACACCGCCTACCGGATACTCGCGCCGGGCGGCGTGGCCGAACTGCATTTCCGCTGGGAAAAACCGCAGGTCGAATTCCTGCAGGGCTGGGTCCGTCGACTCGGTCTGGTGGTCATGGCCCTGGTCGCGGTGGTGGCGGTCGCCGAGCTGCAACCCGCCACCCTGGCCGATGACGTACTCGGCATGCCGGTGGTGCTGACCTGCTACGCGCTGATGGCCTGGCTGCTCAGTCGCCTGCTGATCAGCAGCCCGACTCACCAGAACGCTTCGTTGTTCCGCAAGGCCGTGGGGGTCATATTCACCGTCCTGCCTGTGGCGCTGTTCGTGGCGGTGTGCTTCGGCTATTACTACACCGCGCTGAAGCTCAGTGACCGATTGATCAACACCCTTTACCTGCTGATGTTCTGGCTGGTGATCGAGGCCACCTTCGTGCGCGGCCTCAGCGTTGCCGCACGCCGCCTGGCCTACCAGCGCGCCCTGGCCAAACGCCAGGCCGCGAAAGAGGCTGGCGACGGCGAAGCGGTGATCGAAGAGCCAACGCTAGATATCGAGAAGGTCAACGAACAGTCCCTGCGCCTGATCCGCCTGGCACTGCTGGGCGGCTTCATCGCGGCGTTGTACTGGGTCTGGTCGGACCTGATCTCGGTGTTCTCGTACCTGGATAACGTCACCCTCTACGAATACACCAGCGGCACCGGCGCCAATATGAGCATGGTGCCGATCAGCATTGGCGACATGCTCGGCGCGTTGATCATCATCGGCATCACCTTCGCCCTCGCGCGCAACTTGCCGGGGTTGCTGGAAGTGTTGGTGCTGTCGAAGCTGAACCTGGCTCAGGGCAGCGCCTACGCCACCACCACCCTGCTGTCCTACGTGATCGCCGGTATCGGTTTCGTCTCGACCCTGTCGACACTCGGCGTGAGTTGGGACAAGTTGCAATGGCTGGTGGCGGCGCTGTCGGTGGGTCTCGGCTTCGGGATGCAGGAAATCTTCGCGAACTTCATCTCCGGGATCATGATCCTGTTCGAACGGCCGGTACGGATCGGCGACACCATCACCATTGGTAACCTGTCCGGTACGGTGAGCAAGATCCGCATCCGTGCCACAACCATCACCGACTTCGACCGCAAGGACATCATCGTCCCGAACAAGACGTTCATTACAGGGCAACTGATCAACTGGTCCCTGACCGACACCATCACTCGAGTGACCCTCAAGCTCGGTGTCGATTACGGCTCCGACCTGGACCTGGTCAAGGAATTGCTGCTCAAGGCTGCGCGCGATAACCCGCGAGTGCTGAAAGATCCGGAACCCCACGTGTACTTCCTGAATTTCGGCGAAAGCACCCTCGACCACGAGCTGCGTATGCATGTGCGCGACCTCGGTGACCGTAACCCGGTGCTCGACGAGGTCAACCGCTTCATCAATCGCGAGTTCAAGAAACAGCACATCAACATCTCGTTCCGGCAGATGGAGGTTTACCTCAAGAACATCCAGGGCCAGGAATACAGAATGGTGCCCGTCGATCCGGAAGCCAAAACCATCGTGCCCAAACCCGATGGCCAACCGCTGCAAGAGCCGCCAGCCGCCAAGCTCGACTAAGCGGCTTATCCCTAGCAGAATGCTCGGACATTCTGCTGGAGATGGCCCTTGAAAGCCCTCGACGAACTGACCTTCGATAATCGTTTCGCTCGCCTGGGCGATACGTTTTCCACCCACGTGCTGCCCGAGCCGATCGACAACCCGCGCCTGGTGGTGGCCAGCCCTGCCGCCATGGCGCTGCTCGATCTCGACCCTGCGGAAGCCGAAACCCCTGAGTTCGCCGAACTGTTCAGCGGCCATAAGCTCTGGGCCGACGCGGTCCCCAGGGCAATGGTCTATTCAGGACATCAGTTCGGGTCCTACAACCCACAGTTGGGCGATGGTCGCGGTCTGTTGCTGGGCGAGGTCTACAACGAGGCCGGCGAGCATTGGGACCTGCACCTCAAGGGTGCCGGCCAGACGCCCTTTTCGCGCATGGGTGACGGGCGGGCGGTGCTGCGGTCCTCGATTCGCGAATTTCTTGCCTCCGAAGCGCTGTACGCCCTGAACATCCCGACCACCCGCGCCCTCTGCGTGATCGGCTCCGACACGCCGGTGTGGCGCGAGAAGCAGGAACGCGCGGCCATGGTCCTGCGCATGGCGCCGAGCCATGTGCGCTTCGGGCATTTCGAATATTTCTACTACACCAAACGTCCCGAGAAGCAGAAAGAACTCGGCGACCACGTGCTGGCCATGCATTTCCCGGAATGCCTGGAACAGCCGGAACCGTACTTGGCGATGTTCCGCGAAATCGTCGAGCGCAACGCCGAGCTCATCGCCAAATGGCAGGCCTATGGTTTCTGCCACGGCGTGATGAACACCGACAACATGTCGATCCTCGGTATTACCTTCGACTACGGCCCGTTCGCCTTCCTAGACGACTTCGACGCTCATTTCATCTGCAACCACTCCGATGACCAGGGCCGTTACTCCTACAGCAACCAGGTACCGATCGGCCAGTGGAACCTCAGCGCCCTCGCCCAGGCCCTGACGCCGTTCATCAGCGTCGAAGCCCTGCGCGAAACCCTCGGCCTGTATTTCCCGCTGTACCAGGCCCATTACCTGGACCTGATGCGCCGCCGTCTCGGTTTCACCACGGCCGAAGACGATGACCAGAAACTGCTGGAGCACCTGCTGCAACTGATGCAGAACAGTGGCGTCGACTACAGCCTGTTTTTCCGCCGTTTGGGAGACGAATCTCCTGAACTGGCCGTCGCCCGTTTGCGCGATGACTTCGTCGATATCAAAGGCTTCGATGCCTGGGGTGAGCTCTATGTGGCCCGCGTTGCCCGCGAAGGTGAGGTTGACCAAGAGCAGCGCCGCCCCCGGATGCATGCGGTGAATCCGCTCTACATCCTGCGCAACTATCTGGCGCAGAAAGCCATCGATGCGGCAGAAAGCGGCGACTATGCAGAAGTTCGCCGCCTGCACGCGGTGCTGAGCAATCCGTTCGAGGAGCAACCGGGGATGGAGAGCTACGCCGAGCGGCCGCCGGAATGGGGCAAGCATCTGGAGATCAGTTGCTCTTCCTGAACCCGATCAGATGAAGGTCTCCACCGACACCCCGAAGCGCTCGGCCAACCAGCGGATCTGTCGCAGGTTGAGCTGACGCTTGCCGCTCAAGATCTCGGATACCACCGATTGAGTGCCAACCCCGGGCAGGTCACTCTGAGTCAGGCCGTGTTCGCGCATCATGTAGCCGAGTGCTATGGAAGAGTTAAACACAGACGACGAATATCACACGATGCGATATTCACGAGCAGACCAATGGTCCAACCGGCGCCACCTCAGCCTAGATAGGCCGTGTCCTTCTGCACGATTGAAAATGTGAGCAGACGTCTCCACATAGAGATGATCGGCTTCTTTACAGGATCATCCGCATGACCGACCCACTTCTCATCCCCTGCCCCCACTGCAACGGCCTCAACCGCATCCCCGCCGAACGCCTCAACGACCATCCAAAATGCGGCCGCTGCAAAGCCGAAGTCCTGCTGAACAAACCCTTTGAACTGAAGCAAAGCGATTACGCCAGCCAGATCAAAGGTGATCTGCCGTTGCTGGTGGACGTTTGGGCGGATTGGTGTGGGCCGTGCAAGTCGTTTGCGCCGGTGTTCGAGCAGGCGGCGGTGCAATTGGCGGGCAAGTGCCGATTGGCCAAGCTGGACAGCGAGGCTAACCAGCAGTTGTCGGCGCAACTGGGGATCCGTTCGATCCCGAGTCTGATCCTGTTCAAGAACGGCCGGGAAGTGGCGCGTCAAAGTGGGGCCTTCCCGTTACCGCAGTTGATGAGCTGGTTGCGTAGCCAGGGTATCTGAAAGCACTGCATATC
>NZ_JBOBDO010000045.1:0-20219 GCF_050586665.1 Pseudomonas sp. ES4
AGGTCATCGTCAAGATCAAATTCCGAAACCCCTATCTGCGTATGCAGGTAGGGGTTTTGTTTTAGTAGAAGTCACCAGTTTTGCTGGCACGTTACGCTGTAACGGGCTGGTCACAGAATTTCTTGACGACCATAGAGCATTGGAACCACCTGATCCCATCCCGAACTCAGCAGTGAAACGATGCATCGCCGATGGTAGTGTGGGGTTTCCCCATGTGAGAGTAGGTCATCGTCAAGATTGAATTCCGAAACCCCTGTCTGCTAACGCAGACAGGGGTTTTGTCGTTGTGGGCTCGCTAAACGCTCAGGAGCGCCATCGCCAAACAGTGGAATGTTTCCGCAGAGACGACAAAGCCAGCCCCCGAATTCAGGCGCTGGCTTTGTTGGAATGACGAGAGATTTAGAACTGGTAGCTCACTGTCGCGGCGACATTGCGTTCTTCGCCCAAGTAGCAGAAGTTCAGGCTGGCACAGGAGGCCACGTAGGACTCATTCGTCAGGTTGTTCGCATTCAGGCGAACATCCACACCCTTCATCCCTACTTTGCCTAAGTCGTAACCAACAGACGCATCAAACAACGTGTAGGCCGGCACCTTCATGGTGTTTTCCGCGTCGGCCCAGCTATAGCCGACATATCGCACACCACCACCCAATCGCAGACCATCGAGTGCCGCGCTATCGAACGTGTAGTCAGCCCAGAACGAAGCCATGTGCCGTGGCGCCTGGGTCGGCGAGTTGCCCTTGTTCTCGATCACGTCAGTGGCCGTACTCAAGGTGCTGATCATCGACTTTGCGTATTCGATGTCGGTGAAGGTGTAGCTGCCGAGGACTTTAAGGTTGTCAGTCACCTGCATGTGCGCTTCCAGTTCCAGGCCCTGGGAGCGGACAGTCCCTACGGCGCGATAGAAGTTTTCCTGCGGCAGTTTGGTCGCCAGGTTTTCCTGATCAATGCGGAACAGCGACGCGGTGAACAAATTGTCGGTGCCCAGCGGTTGGTACTTCAGGCCCACCTCCCATTGCGTACCATCGGTCGGTGCCAGGGGATTACCCGCACTGTCCGAGTAGGAGTTCGGGTTGAACGACTCGGAGTAGCTGATGTAAGGCGCAATGCCGTTATCGAACAGGTACAACGCCCCGGCGCGCCCCGTCAGCTTGGTGCGTTTGTCACTGATTTCGGTGCCGACCGCCCGGTCGGTTTCAGCCAGCCGATTCTCATCGGACGTTTCCACCCAGTCCTGGCGCAGCCCGAGCGAGAAGCGCCACTTATCCATCTCGATCAAATCTTGAAGGTACACGCCGGTTTGTTCCAGGCGACGCAGATAGCTGGTCGGACTGTAGAACTCGATATCGGAATTTCCATACGCCGGGTTGAACGCATCAATCGGGGCAAGACCACCGCTGGTCCAGTCGACCACGGTTTTGCGACGCTGGTAGTCCGCACCCATCAGTACGGTGTGTTTGGTTGCACCGGTGAAGAACTCTGCTTGCAGCATGTTATCGACAATGAATGCATGAAGTTTCTCGTCGCCACCGGTGTAATAACGATTCAACTCATTACTGGACGGTGTGGTCCAGCCATAGGCATAGACCTGATCCAGCTTCACTTTGGAGTCGAGGTAACGGAAGTTCTGTCGTGCCGTGAAGACATTGTTGAAGCGATGCTCGAACTGGTAACCGAAGGACTGCTGATCACGCTGGAAGCCATCAATGCTCGGTTCGCCCTCGAAGAAGTGTGGGGAAATTCGATTCCCATTGCGCTGATGAATGGTGCCGCCGGCCGGCACGCCACCGTGATAACCACCGTCTGGATCGTGCTGCAAATACGCTTGTAGGGTCAGCGAGGTGTCTTCGGTGAAATCGATGCTAACCGTAGGCGCGAGGGCGAAGCGTTTTTCTTTGTTGTGATCGAACTGTGTGTCGGACTGATCCGCCAGCCCTGTCAGGCGATAGGCTACGCGTTTGTCGTCATTCACCGGGCCGCTGAAGTCGAAACCCATGCCACGCTGACCCTGAGTGCCCACCGTAGCTTGAACCTGATGATAGGCCTCATACAGCGGCCTCTTACTGGTCAGCGCCACCAGGCCGCCGGGTGAGCTGCGACCATAGAGCACCGATGACGGCCCTTTGAGGATATCGAGGCGCTCCAGAAAGTACGGGTCTACCTGCATGGTGCTGTAGGTGCCACTGTCACCCATGGACTTCAAGCCATCCAGATAAATGTTATCCACCGAACCATCGTTGAAGCCGCGCAGCGCCACGTAGTCATAGCGATGGGTTGCGCCATAAGGGTTGGTCAACACGCCGGGGGTGTAACGCATGGCCTGGGAGACGGTTTGCGAACCTTGATCGTCCATTTGCTCGCGGGTTACCACCGAGACGCTTTGCGAGGTTTCCAGCAACGCAGTACTGGTCTTGGTGGCGATCTGGCTATGTGTCGCGTTGTAACCGTCCATGCTGCCCAGCGCATTACCGAGGGCAAAGCCTTTGATGTCGGTGGTGGGCAATGCCAGCGCTTCGGTTTCGGCGACCGGGCGCAACACGTAGCTGCTGCCATCCTGACTCACGGCCTCCAGACCCGAACCGCTGAGTAAACGTCGCAAAGCCTGATCTGCCGAATATTCGCCCTGGACGCCGGGTGACTGGAGGCCCCCGGTTTGCGAAGGAGTCATCGATAAGGTAATTCCCGCCTGACGCGCAAACTGGTTGAGCACATCGCTCAACGAGCCTGCGGCAATATTGTAACGGTGGCTGCTGACCTCGCTGCCCGCTGCCGCTACGCCCAGTGTCGGCAATACGCCGACACCCAGCGCGGTGGAGAACAGTGCAGCGCGTACGGCGTAGCGCAGGGCGCCTGAATCGGCGGCGAAAAGAAGAGGGTTCTTACTGGTGGCGCGCACAGTCATTGTAGGTTTCCGTAGGAAGTCGCTGAAGTCAGGATTGAAGTGCTTACTGACTAAGCCGGACTTGCCCGCAAAACCCGCCAAAAATAATTCAGGCCTGTCGCTCCAGCGTCACCCACCAGCGAGTGCGATAGCGCAGTTGCACCGGCAGGGTTTGCGGCAGGATGGCCAGCAACCTGTCGGTGTTCTCCAGTCGGAAAACCCCGGACAGCCGTAAGTCGGCAATGTCCGCTGCGCACGTCAGATAGCCGTGGCGATAGCGCCCGACTTCATCCAGGAAATCCCCCAGACGCATATTGCGAGTCACGATCAGCCCGTCGACCCAAGCGCCGGCATCCATGTCCAGCGGCGGCGCCAGCTTCGCCTGGTGATGATCGATCAGATAACTCTGCCCGGCCTGCACCTGGGTCGGCGTGCCACCGGCGGCAAGCGGTGAATGTATGAGGACCATGCCGCCGGTAACGCTGAGCCGCGTGCAGTCGTCGTCCTGCCGCAGGATGAAACGTGCCCCCACTCCTTCATATACACCCTGGCGACTTTGCACCCGCAGCGGTCGATCAAACGGAGATCCTTCGTCGATCCCGCCGCACGTCACGATGACCTCGCCGCGAGTCAGTTTGATCAGCCGCTGCTGCGCGTTGTAATCCAGATCCACTGCACTGGCGGTGTTGAGTTCCAGTCGCGTGCCATCGGGCAATTGGAAACCGCGCCGTTCGCCCGTGGCGGTGGCGAAGTCGGCGGTCCACTGTTGCCAGCCCACCGCATCTTTGCCCAGCCACGCCACCGACCCTATCAGCAACGCTCCTGATAGCAGCTTCAAGGCCTGGCGGCGACCCAGTCCCTGGGCGCTGTTTTCCAACGTATTGAAGGCCACTTGAGCACCGGGCACTGCCCGCAGGTTGCTGCTCAACTCGGCTTGCAGCGACTGCACCCGTTGCCAAGCCAGTTCGTGTTCATGGTGTTCAGCCCACCAGACCTCGCATTGCTGACGTAGCCTGGCATTAGCCGAGTTGTTACGCAGACGCAGCAGCCAATGGATGGCTTGTTTGACGACCTGCTGATGCGGTTCCCCGCGTCGAGTCAGCGACAAGTTATCCACAGGCATCACGTTTCATACCGCAGCACGTAGCAGTGATACAGCGCGTCGGCGACATAGCGCTCAACTGAACGCAGAGACAAGCCCATCTGCTCGGCGATGTGTTTGTGGGTAAGTCCTTCGCACTGCGCCAGCAGAAACGCCTGACGCACTTTCGGCTTCAGGCCTTCGAGCATGCGCGCGATGCTTTCCAGCAACTCAAGCACTAATGCCCGCGCTTCGACGCTCGGGGTTTCGGACTCGGGCAAATGGGCGATGGTTTCCAGGTAGGCGCGTTCGATTTCTTCACGACGCCAATGGTCGATCACCAGCCCACGGGCGATCGTTCGAAGAAAGGCGCGGGGAGCCTTGAGCTCCAGGCGTTCGGTTCTGTGCAGCAGCCGCACAAACGTGTCCTGAGCCAGATCCGCCGCATCGGCTGCATTACCCAAACGCGCGCGCAGCCACGTGTTGAGCCAACCGTGATGGCTGCTGTAAAGCGCCTGTACTGCAAACTCAGGTGAGGACATGGATGCGACAGCCCGAACATCACAAATGATAATTAGTCGCATTGTCATCAAGGGTCCGGGAATTTGCAACAGCCGGACAAACAGTCGCCACTCTAAAAAGGCTGATCAGGCGCTTTGGCACGCCGTTCGGCGGGTATCTGACAGGAATGCCGACCATTTCGTACAAACGCCTAAGTTTTCTCCGGTTTGTGCCGACAGCCTGATGAGACATGCGTGCACCAAAGTAGAGCGGCTCCAGAGTCCTGCCTGCGCTGTTACATGGAATGTTGCATCCCGGAACGCATCCCCACTTTTTGCATAAGAAGTCCCATGAAATGAATCTCAAATTCAGCCATAAAATCCTTCTGGCCGCCTCCGGCGTCGTGGTGCTGGCTTTTGCGTTGTTCACTTTGTACAACGACTATCTGCAGCGAAACACCATTCGTCAAAACCTTGAATCGAGCGTCCAGCAGGCCGGCGACCTAACCGCCAGCAGCGTGCAGAACTGGATGAGCGGCCGCGTGCTGGTGCTGGAAAACCTCGCGCAAAACGTCGCCCATCAAGGCGCCAATGCCGACCTTCCCGGGCTGGTCAATCAACCGTCCCTGACCTCGAACTTCCAGTTCACCTACGTAGGCCAGGCCAACGGCGTGTTCACTCAGCGTCCGGACGCGAAGATGCCCGACGGTTACGACCCGCGTCAGCGTCCCTGGTACAAACAGGCCGTGGCTGCCGACAAGACCATGTTGACCCCGCCTTACATGGCCGCCGTCGGTGGCCTGGTGGTGACCATCGCCCTGCCGGTGAAAAAGAACGGCGAGTTGCTCGGCGTGGTCGGTGGTGACCTGAGCCTGGAAACCCTGGTGAAGATCATCAACTCGGTGGACTTCGGTGGCATCGGTCACGCATTCCTGGTCAGCGCCGACGGTCAGGTGATCGTCAGCCCGGACAAGGACCAGGTGATGAAAAACCTGAAGGATATTTACCCGAACGCTGGCGTACGCATCGAGAAGGGTAATCAGGAAGTCACCCTGAATAAGCAGGACCGTATCCTTTCGTTCACGCCGGTCAATGGTTTGCCGAATGCTGAGTGGTACATCGGTCTGTCGATCGACAAGGACAAGGCCTACGCGCCACTCAGCCAGTTCCGCACTTCTGCGCTGATCGCGATGTTCATCGCCGTGACGGCCATTGCCGTGCTGCTGAGCCTGTTGATCAACGTGCTGATGCGTCCGCTGACCACCATGGGCCGTGCGATGCAGGACATCGCTCAGGGTGAGGGCGACCTTACCCGACGTCTGGCCGTGGAAAGCAAAGACGAATTCGGTGAGCTGGGCGGTTCTTTCAACCAGTTCGTTGAGCGAATTCACGCATCGATTTCCGAAGTGTCGTCGGCCACCCGCCAGGTTCACGACCTGTCGCAGCGGGTAATGGCCTCGTCCAACGCCTCGATCGTCGGTTCCGACGAGCAAAGCGCCCGCACCAACAGTGTCGCCGCGGCGATCAACCAGTTGGGCGCCGCCACCCAGGAAATCGCCCGCAACGCCGCCGATGCTTCCCAGCACGCCAGCGGCGCGAGCGAGCAGGCCGACGACGGTCGTCAGGTGGTGGAGAAAACCATTCTGGCGATGACCGAGTTGTCGCAGAAAATCAGCCTGTCCTGCACGCAGATCGAAACCTTGAATGCCAGCACCGACAACATCGGGCACATTCTGGATGTGATCAAAGGCATCTCCCAGCAGACCAACTTGCTCGCACTCAACGCGGCCATTGAAGCGGCCCGCGCCGGTGAAGCCGGTCGTGGTTTTGCGGTGGTGGCGGACGAGGTGCGTAACCTCGCTCACCGAACTCAGGAATCGGCGGAGGAGATTCACAAGATGATCACCTCGCTGCAGATCGGTTCTCGCGAAGCGGTGACCACGATGAACGCCAGTCAGGTCTCCAGCGAACAGAGCGTCGAAGTGGCGAACCAGGCTGGTTTGCGACTGGTCAGCGTGACTCAGCGCATCGGCGAAATCGACGGCATGAACCAGTCGGTGGCGGCGGCGACCGAAGAGCAGACGGCGGTGGTGGAAACTCTCAACGTCGACGTTAACCAGATCAACCTGCTGAACCAGCAGAGCGTGGCCAACCTCAATGAAACGTTGAAGGATTGCGATGCGTTGTCCCTGCAGGCGAACCGGTTGAAGCAGTTGGTCGACAGCTTCAAAATCTGATCGAGCGATGTAAAAGAGCCCGCTGTGGAGTCATCCACAGCGGGCTTTTTCATGCCTTACGCAAACAGCTTCAACACATTGTTCATCGAGTCATCGGCAAAGCCCTGCACGAAATCCGTGAACCCCGGCAGTGCCTCGGCGCCACCCTGTACGGGTTCGGCGATGATCGTCCAGGTCGCTCGGGATTTGTTCGCGCCCAGCGGTTCGACACTCATCGCCGCCCATAAATTGGCTACGCCCAAGGTGTTGTAAATCGTGGTCCAGGTCATGTTCAGCGCCTGGTCATCCCGGGAGTTGAGTTGCTCGACCACCAGGTTGCCGTCCTTGAAGAATTTCTTGCGCAGGGACGACACGCCTTCGCCGGTCATCTCGATGTGCGACAGCGCTGGAATGAATTGATCGAAGCCGGCGAAGTTACCGACCACTGCCCAGACCTTCCTGGCATCGGCGGGCACTTCCACCGAGGACACCACGTGGCAGCCTTGCGGATTTTTGATCAGGGTGTCGGGTTGTAGGGTTTTCATGGTTTTGCTCCGGTTGAGTGAATCAGATGAAGTTGATTTCTTTGAGGTAGTCGCAGCCGCGACGCAGCAGCGCCGGGGATTTTTCCGGGTAATGCGCGCCCATCTGCCGCACGCCCGCCTGAGCGTTGGCGTGGCCGATCATTGAGATGTCGCCGATGTCTTCCTCGAAGCCGTTGAGGTAGAAACCGAGCACGCCAAACAACGCGTTGTCGCTGTCGACCCGACCCAGTTGCTGCTGCCAGTCGGCGACGCTGACCATGGAAAACTCCCGACCTGCCTCACGGAATGACGCGACGTAGTTGTCCCAGCTCAGAGGCTCGGGGTTGTGCAGGTTGAACACCGCTTTTTCCGCTGAATAACGGCTGGCATGGAAGGCGATGAACCGGGCGAGAAAGTCCACCGGCATCAGGTCGAAATTCAGCGCGAACTCCGGCACCTGGCCGAGCTGGATCGAGCCTTTGAGCATCAGCATCAAGCGATTCTTGTGCGGCTGGCAGACACCGGTGAGGCTGTTGAAACTGATGTTGCCGGGACGATAAAGATTGACCCGTACGCCACGTTCGCGAGCCCGTTCGAGGATTCGCTCACCGACCCATTTGGACAGGTTGTAGCCGTTCTTGATGTAGATCGGCGGGGTCTGCGCGGCGGGCAATTCCAGCACCCGGCCATCGGCGGAAATCGTGCTGGAAGCCGAGAGCGTCGAGACGAAATTGAAGATCTTTTTGCTGCGCCCTTCGCACAACCGAAGGCACTCGAAAATCGGCTCGACGTTGTCCCGCGCCAGCGACTCGTAATCGAGTACGTGATTGACGTTCGCGGCGTTATGCACCAACGCGCCGAACTGCCGATCCAGTCGCTCGTAAACATCCGCTTCGAGCCCCAATGACGGACGCGTGATGTCCGCCGCGTAGACCCGCACCCGGCTCAGGTCCAGATGCTCCAGGCGGTTTTCTCGCAACGCATGGGCAAACCGCTCGGCCGCCGATTGCCCGCCGCCATCGCGCACCAGGCACGCAACTTCGCTGGCACCCCAGGCGAGCAATGCTTCGACGATGTGCACGCCGACAAAGCTGTTGGCGCCGGTCACGATCACCTTGTGCACATCGCCCATGCGGTTGACTGGCAACGGCTGGATATCCAGTTCGCGGAAGGCATCGGCCAAGGCCTTTTCGCTCAATACCTCTTCGGTGCCGGAACCGCGCACCAAGGTCGCCAACTTGGCGATGGTCGGCAATTCGATGAAGCGGTTAATCGAGATGCTGCGACCAAATTCTTCACGCAAACGTAAAAGCATGCGCGACAGCAGGATCGAGTGGCCGCCCAGGTTGAAGAAACTTTCATCGGTGGAAATATCGCTGGCCGGCAGCTCCAGCAGCTCAGCCCAGATCTCCAGCAGCAGCGCCTCGTCGGCACTGGCGGGCAAGCGCCGCAGCGTGTTTTCGGACACATTCACGGGCATTGCCAGCAGCGCCTTGCGGTCGACCTTGCCGTTGCTGGCGAACGGCATGCTCGGCAGTTCGGTCCACGCTGTGGGCTGCATGTAATCCGGCAGGAACTGCATCGCATGAGCCTTCAGGGCTTCGCGAGCGGTGCCGGGTTGATCCTCCTGAGGCTGCGCGAGGAAGGCCAGAATCCGTCGATGGCTGTCGATGACCACCGCCACCTGGCGGTACAACTGACTGTCACGCAGGCAGCGTTCGATCTCTTCCGGCTCAACGCGAAAGCCGCGAATCTTCACCTGATTGTCTCGTCGCCCGCACAGCTCGATGCCATCGCGGGTCCACTTCGCCATGTCGCCGGTGCGGTAGGCGCGCAGGCTCTGGCCATTGGGCAGGTTCAGGTTCAGATAACGTTCGGCGGTCTGCTGCGGGTTGTTCAGGTAGCCCAGGCACACACCCGGCCCGACGATGTACAACTCGCCGACGGTTTGCTCGGCCACCGGTTGAAAATCCTCGTCGAGAATCAGCACCTGACTGTTAGCGATAGGCGCGCCGAGGGTGCGATTGCTGTCGCCGGTACGCAGTTGCCGCGCGGTGATCAACACCGTCGCTTCGGTGGGGCCATAGAGGTTGTAGAGGTTGCCCTGACGGGTGAGCTGCTCGATGACGTAGGGTTCGCAGACATCGCCACCGGTCATCACGTGATCGAGGCATTGCAATTGATCCAGCGGCAGGATGCTCAACAACGCTGGCGGCAAAAAGGCGTGGCTCAGTTGTCGATGGCGGATCAGCTCGACCAGTTGCAACGGATCGCGGCGCTGATCGTCGCCGGGCACGATCAGCTCGGCGCCCTGGAGCAGGGTCGGGAAGATATCGATCAGTGACGAGTCGAAACTCAACGACGAAAACTGCAGCACCCGACTCTGTTCGGTCAGTTGCACATAGTCGGCGTACCACGCGGTGAAGTGCGCGAGATTGGCCTGGCTGAGCAATACGCCTTTGGGATGGCCGGTGGTGCCCGAGGTGTAGAGCGCCATGCACGGCGCCTCTGGATCGGGTCGCTGGCGCATCAAGGGTTGATCGAGATCCACATCGCCAATGTCAATGCGGCTGATGTCGAGCCCCGGCATTTGCGCCGCAAGCGGATGTTCACCGTCATGCAGCAGCAAGACGGCCCCGGCGTTTTCCAGAATGTACTGCTGACGTTGCAGAGGATGGCTCGGCTCCAGTGGCAGATACACCGCGCCACTGCCAAGAATCGCCAGAATTCCCGCATACAACGCGCTGCATTTTGGCAGGCAGATCCCGATCACCAACGGCCCCTGATGCTGCGCGAGCAACGGTTGCAAACGCTGCTGGATGGCGCGGCTGTGGGCGTGCAAATGCCGATAGCTCAGGGACGTGCCGGCAATGTTCAGCGCGGGTCGCTCGGCACACTGGATGAAGCGCTGCTCAAGGCGCTCGATCATCGGGATTTGACTGAGCGCCAGCAGCGCGGGCGCCGCCGTGAGGTTGAGCCGATGGAAAAACGTCAGGCTCTCGAGATAGAGCAGGTTTTCCACGTGCTCGAAGCGAGCGGGAGCCGCAGGATCGGCCAGCAGGAAGTAGTCGGCATCGCGAGAGAAACGGCTGACCAGCAGCGCCACGTGATCGACCAGTTCTGCCACTGCCCGCAGGCGCAATGCCTGGCCGTTGCCCGAAGGTTCGTCGGTGATCGGCACGCGAGTGAACAGTTTCGAACCGTAGTTACACAGCAAATCCAGCGGCGGCAGGTCAGAAACTCCAGGCTCACCGATACCCAGTTGCAGCGTCAGTCGCGGTGTATCACCAAAGTCTTGAATCGGCAGGCTGGCGTCGTCGATCAGCAAGTCAGCGCTAGCCAACGGCTGCTCGTCGACGGCTGTCAGGCGCACCAGAGAATGACCGTGTTGTTCAAGTTCCAGCGCCAGGTCGGTCAGGGCCTGGCTTTGTCCAATGAGCAGAATGTCGAGACGTCTCATGATGGGCTCCTCGTTAAACCAGGTAATCGCTGAGGGCGTCTTGCACGCACGGCGAATCGAGCAGCGAACTGCTGCGGAAAAACCGCACGATGTTGGCGACCAGCGGGTGATGGCGATTGATCGGGAAGGCCAGCCCCGACACTTCGCTCTTGAGGGCGTGGCGTGCGGCGTCGCTGATCTGCAAGGACTCGATCAGGCGAAAGTCGAACGACTTCTGGATGTCGTTGGTCAGGTAATGGCCGATGAACACCGGCAGGATTTGCGCGATGCATTGGCGGTCGTCCTCGCTCGCGGTGTGCCAGTAGATGCGCACCAGCCGCGCCCAGAACCCGGAGTGGCGACCTTCGTCGAGCAAGTGGTCGGCCATCAGGCCCTTGATCGACTGCTTGACCGTGTCGTCCTTGGCGAACGCCGCGACATCGCCGGTCACGGTGTTCTCGGCGATGGCCACGCAGATCAATTCCACGGCGCTGCGCAGGTGTTCCGGCGCGAGCGCCACGGCCGCTGGAATGGCTCGGCTGAGTTCGATTTCGTCCGGCAGTTCGATGGGCGTGATGCCGGTCATGGCGACGGTCTGTTGCATGAAATCCATGGCCACCAGCGCGTGGTAATCCTCGTCCACCACCACGGTCATGGCGTCGTAGCGGCAGGCGAACGGGAAGGCCACGGCGAAGCGATTCTTGGCGATGCTGCGGGCCGTCTTGTCGACGATTTCGGTTTCGAAAATCACCACGTCGTTGATGAATTTGTAGAGCGTCTGCACCAGCGCAAAGTCGCACTGTTCCGGGCATTCACGCAGGAAGGTTTCGCTCAGCACCAACGGTTGGCGGCTCAACGGGTAGATCAGTTTGTCGTCGTTCTCAAGCACTCGCCGGGGACGGGTACGGATGGTCGCGCGGCTTTCCCAAGCGTCGGCAAAAGATTGGTAGTCGGCGGCGTTCATGCGTTCACCTCGGCAACCGGTTCGCTCATGCTCAGGCGCAGGCCGTCCCACAACGCGATGCGGCTTTCCACGGCAGCGAGGGCGCTGGCGTAGACGTCTTCTTCGCGTTGCGCATCGCCATCGACCAGCCGGGCGAGGAGTTTTTCAGCGGCGGGGCCGTGGTCTTCGGAATCGACTTCGATGTGCCGTTCGAGGTAGTAACGAAAGGTCGGCGCCTGTTCGATGCCGATGCCCCAATCATCAAGAATTCGCTGGAACATCTGCGGGATGACGCTCTCGCGACCATGCAGAAATGCTGCCGCAACACTGTGCCCCGGCGCATGCAACGCGGTGTGCAACGTATTGCGCACGAACTGCGCTGCTGCCGGATCAACGTCCACGCTTTGCAGCGCCACGTCATAGCTCACGCCTTCTTTTTGCAGCGCGACGAAGCGTTCGACCACCGCCGTGCTGGCGCCGACTTCACGCATCGCATCCAGGTACAACTCGAAATGGCTGTAGTGACCCTGGGCTGGGCGATCATCAGACTCTTCACCCAGCACGATCTCGTTGATCAAACGCGCCGCCTGCGGATCTCGCGGTGGCAGCCAGGGCAAACGAACGCAGGTCAGTTCCTGTTGCAGGCGTTTGGTCAGCGACATGAAATCCCATACCGCAAACACATGGGTTTCCATGAAACGTTGCAATACCGGCATCGAGTTGATTTCGGAAAAGATCGGATGAGCACTAAGTTCTGCTTTCTTCTGGGTGAGACGGTCTTTAGTCGATTTCATGGGCGAGCCTATAAATGAGTTGGATATAACCGTTGCGGTTTAATGAATAAGCGATCGTTAGTTAAAACTTTCTGCTGACGAGCGCAGGCCTCAAGCGAATTGATATGGGTAAGTTGCAATGCGTCGTTATGTGACGGTCTGGCGCCCGTATTCAAGGCGGCGGAGAAAAACTAATACATGAATAAAGTGCTGGGCAAGTTATTTTTATATTATTTGAAAGTTCAACTTTTTCGCGCGCGACAAGTTCCAATAAAACTTTTGATTTGAGTTTTATTTAGATGCAGTTACTCCTTCCGGCTTATATAAGTCAGAATTAAAGTAAAGAGTGAATGCCTCACTCGAAGTAACTTTCCAGTTGAATTTCTGAAGTGGTCAGAGGGGGTGGAAGTTGACTGGGATCAACGCAGGTTCTTCCTTTCCCGTGGCAAGACTCCTTCCGTAGGTTCTTGGTGCGGAGACTGCTCCGCTGATGCGGTGCGTCACCCGTTCATTATTTGTTGGCAGCCCAAGAGTGAGCGTAAATCACGACAGCCGCTATCATCGGCGCGTTATCGACGCGGAGTCGTTGTGGGTTTTGAGAGGGGTAAATCGAGGGCGGGGCTTTGGAGAGGGGCGCAGCGCAACGCGGCAAGCGAGAGTAAGCAGTTCAATCTGCTCGCTCAGGCTTGCCGGCGTGGTTTATCTGGAGATTTTCTTGTTCAGCGCTTCGGGGCTGTTGAGGTAGCGGGTGATGACCTCGACGCCCCGGTTGAGGTGTTGTTCGAGCAATTTCACCGCGCGCTCGACGTCCCGGTCTTCGACGGCCCGCAACAGCGCCCGGTGGTCTTCCTGGGAGATTTTGCCCAGGCCCATGGCTTCGAGGTTGAAGCGCAGGAAGCGCTCCTCTTCGTTCAATCCGTCTTCCACCAGCCTCAACAGCCGTTGGTTCGGCGCCTTGCAGTACAGCGCCATGTGGAAAAGCCGATTGAGCCGGCCGATTTCGGTGTAGTTGTTTTCGGTTTCCAGTTCGTCGATGTAGCGGGCGGCCTGTTCGAGATCCTCATCAACCAGTAACGGGATCGACAGGCGCAACGCTTCTGATTCCAGCAGGATGCGCAGCGCATAGGTTTCCACGGCATCGCCCTGGACCAGCGGTGCAACCACTGCACCTTTGTGCGCGATGACATTGAGCAGCGCCTGGGCTTCGAGCTGGCGCAAGGCTTCGCGCACCGGCATGCGGCTGACACCGAAAAGATCGGCCAAATCTTGCTGACGCAGGGCGGTGCCGCAGGGAATGCGACCGTCGAGAATGGCTGAACGCAGGGTCTCTTCGATCACCGAGCGTGCCAGGTGAGCGGGAATCGGCCCGTTGACCTTGATGCTGTTCAGAGGATTGGGCTTCTGTGTCACAACTACGCACCCTGTTTGACTGAGTTAAATTTGGATCCAAGGGGACACTAGTGACTGCCTGACTGGTTGTCAAACGGACAAAAGATCGCCCTGCCGTGGCCGCGATGCTTTTTTATTGCGCCTGCCATACAAAGTTTAGCGCGCCGGCAGTGATCTCACCGTGCCATTGTTTTTTACCGGACTAACCTGCACCATCGAGCGATTTCCACCTGCCTGATCTGGATACCTCGCATTGGCGGTATGTTTCGCGATCCCTCGGACGTTGCGCTGGCTGTGCTGCGCGTTGCTGCTGGCCGGCGTTATGCTGGGCGGGCTGCATGCCGATTGGGATTTTTCGCTGATCAGCCGTCGTGCGCAGGCATTGTACGGGCCATTGGGCGAAGGACAGCCACGCATTGATGCCTGGCAGCACTTATTGGTCACGCAAAAGCAGGTCGGCGAGCTGGAACAGCTTAAAGTGGTCAACCAGTTCTTCAATAAACAGATGCGTTACGAGGAAGACATCGATCTGTGGCACGAGGTCGATTATTGGGAAACACCCATCGAGGCCCTTTGGAAGGGCGCCGGCGATTGCGAAGATTATGCGATCGCAAAGTATTTCAGCCTGCGTCGTCTCGGCGTCGCCAGTGACAAGCTACGCATCACTTACGTCAAGGCCTTGCGCCAGAATCGGGCGCACATGGTGTTGACCTACTACTCAAGCCCCGAGGCCATGCCGTTGGTACTCGACAGCCTGATCGATGCGATCAAGCCAGCCAGCCAGCGAACCGATTTGCTGCCGGTCTACTCTTTCAATGCCGAAGGGTTGTGGTTGCCGGGCGCCAAGGGCAACAAGAAAGTCGGTGACACCAAACGCCTGTCGCGTTGGCAGGATGTGTTGAAGAAAATGCAGGCCGAAGGTTTCCCGGTCGAGACGACTAATTAGGAGCACGCGCTCAGATGTCTTTGTTCAAACAACTGTTGATCGCTATCTGTCTGTTCCTGGTGATCGCCTTCACCGGTAGCTTCGTGGTCAGCCTGGAAAGTTCGCGCACCCAATACGTCAATCAGTTGCGCTCCCACGCTCAGGACGCCGCGACGGCATTGGCGCTGTCCCTGACGCCAAGCATCGACGATCCGGCGATGGTCGAGTTGCTGGTCAGTTCGATCTTCGACAGTGGTTATTACGCAAGCATCCGCGTGGTCGACCTCAAGACCGATCAGGCCATCGTTGAGCGCAGCGGCATTCCCGCGGTGAACAACGTGCCGGACTGGTTCGTCAAAATGATCGGGCTGGAAGCGGCCGGTGGTGATGCTCTCGTCAGCCGTGGCTGGGAGCAGGCGGCGCGGGTCGAGGTGGTCAGCCACCCGATGTTTGCGTTGGCCAAACTCTGGCAGAGCGCGCTGGGCAGTCTTGGCTGGCTGCTGATCTGCGGTGCGGTGAGCGCGGTGCTCGGCGCGCTGTTGTTGCGTCGGCAACTGAAGCCGCTGGATTACATGGTCAAGCAATCCCACGCCATCGCTCGCCGCGAATTCCTCAGCTTGCCGCAACTGCCGCGCACGCCGGAACTGCGGCGTGTCGTGCAGGCCATGAACCAGATGGTCGAGAAGCTTAAAGCGCTGTTCCAGGAACAGGCCGAGCGCAGTGAAAAACTGCGGGCCGAGTCCTATCAGGACAACCTGACGGGGTTGGCCAATCGTCGTTATTTCGAGATGCAATTGAACGCCCGAGTGAGCAACCCGGAGCAGGCGAGTTCCGGTTATTTGCTGCTGTTACGGGTCAGGGACCTGGCCGGGTTGAACCAGCGGTTGGGCGGTCAACGTACTGACCAGTTGTTGAAAGCGGTTGGCGAGCAGTTGTCCCGAGAGTGTGCCAAATACCCGGAAACCCTGAACCTCGTAACGCGGATTCGTGGCGGTGAGTTCGCCGTGCTGGCGCCGGGGCTGGTACGCGAAGAAGCGCTGCAACTGGCGCAGAGCCTCGACAGTGCCTTGGCGAGCCTGCACGCGACGGGCGCCACCGATGTGCCCTCGGTGGCCTCGATCGGGCTGGCGCCGTTTGTGTATGGCGACTCCCCGCAAGCGGTGCTCGGGTTGGGCGATCAGGCATTGGCTCAGGCGGAAGGCCAGGGCGATTCGAGTTGGGCCTGCCTGGATCACAGCGCATCGGCCAGCGTCGGCGACGACCATCATGCCTGGCACACCTTACTGGAACAGGCGTTGAATCAGCGGCGTTTCGAGCTGTATTTCCAGCCGGTAGTGGCCGCCCAGGACACGCAGTTGGTGCTGCATTACAAGGTGCTGTCGCGTTTGATCGACGATGAGGGCCAGACCATTCCCGCCGGGCGCTTCCTGCCGTGGCTCGAGCGCTTTGGCTGGACCGCGCGCCTGGACCGGCTGATGTTGGAGCGGGTGCTTGAACAGATGGCTGGGCATGAGGAGTCGCTGGCGCTGAACCTGTCTTCAGCCACGCTGGCCGATCCGCAGGCATTGAATAAAGTCTTCGAAATCCTGCGTCAGCATTCGGAGCTCGGGGAACGCTTGACCCTGGAAATCGGCGAAGAGCAGTTACCGGAACAAGCCATGCTCGAAGAGCTGACGCGACGCCTGCGCGAACTCGGGTTCTCCCTGAGCCTGCAACGCTTTGGCGGGCGTTTCAGCATGATCGGCAACCTGGCGCGGCTTGGGTTGGCGTATCTGAAGATCGACGGCAGTTATATCCGCGCGATTGATCAGGAGAGCGACAAGCGCCTGTTCATCGAGGCGATTCAGCGGGCGGCGCACAGCATCGATTTGCCGTTGATTGCCGAGCGGGTCGAGACGGAAGGGGAGTTGATGGTGATTCGCGAGATGGGGTTGTATGGGGTTCAGGGGCAATTGTTTGGTGAGCCGAAGCCTTGGCAGTAACCCACTGATCGTTCCCACGCTCTGCGTGGGAATGCAGCCCGTGACGCTCTGCGTCACATCAGTGTCAGACACAACGCCAGCGGTGAGGCTGGAACGCGGAGCGTCCCGAGAGGCATTCCCACGCAGAGCGTGGGAACGATCGGCGTCCGGCGTTAGATCAACCCCGTCTCATCATCATCGATCAATTGACTCAACCCGCCCAACGCCTCACGGGCCTGGGTCCGGTCCATCAGCTTGGCTTGTGCGGCCGGCGGCAGGTCGGTGACGCGGATCACGCCTTTGCTGGTCAGCACCTGGATCAAGTCGTCGAGTACCCGGATCATGTCCAGGTCGCTCTGCTTGAGCTGTTTGAGGCTGGTTTCCACTACTTCATTGGCATACCAGGCCTGGATTTCATGGTGGTCGGCGGGCAGTGTTTCCGTGGCCTCGGCGTAGGCTTCGGCTTCCACGCGCACTAACTGACCTTGGGCATCGCGTTGCACGTAGAACATTGAACATCCCTCGGAAATGGACCCGCGTCATGCTGTCAGCAGCATAGGCCAACTGGACGCGAGTATGCGGTGCGGCGACGAAATCGTCACCGGGGGTTGGGCGCAAAAATGACGGCCACCCCATAAGAGTGGCCGTTTTTCGTTGGATCAGCTGTTGCTGTGATCGATTTTGATGGTCGGGTCGCTGCCGGCAATCAACGAGTTGATGCTGGCGCTGGACCAGTTGTTGCCTTCCAGTTTGATCGTCACATCGGGTTGCGCCGCTGCGGCGTCAGCGCCGTTGAACTTGCCGGCGGAGCTGACTTGCAGGGACGAAACGCCATCCACGGTGGTGATCTTCAGGAAGTTGTCGATGGTGCTGCCGCTCTCGTTCTGCAACAGATCACGCAGGTCGATGCGATCACCTTCACTGGCCTTGAAGTCCTTGATCACGTCGGTGCCGGTGTCGCCTGCTTTCCAGACGAAGGTGTCGCCACCCGAGCCGCCGATCAGCGTGTCGTTGCCCGTGCCACCGAGGAGGGTGTCATTACCGGTACCACCGTCCAGCGTATCGGTGCCAGTGCCACCGATGAGGAAGTCATCGCCGGCCTCACCGTTCAGCAAATCGTTGCCAGTGCCACCGAGCAGGATGTCGTTGCCGCTGCCGCCGTAGAGTTTGTCGTCACCGCCCTGCCCGAAGATGATGTCGTTACCAGCACCACCCAGCAGCGTATCGTTACCATCGTGGGCGCCAGACACATCGAACGTGGAGTAGTGCTCGGTGACGTACTGGTGCACGTTGCTTGAGGTGACTTGGTTGGTTTCGATGCCGGTTTCCTTACCGACAAAAGCCTGCAGCGCGGTGTAGCCCTCACCCGTCACGCCAGTGAAACTCACCAGATCGCCGAAGATGATGTCGTTGCCATCGCCGCCGTTGATAGTGTCCTTGCCTGGAAGGGTCGCTTCGCTGTGGCCGAGAATTGCGTTGGCCAAATCTTCCGGGTTGATATTGGCCAGCGGTTTTCCATCGGTGGTGTTATACGGTGCGAGGTCGTTTACCGAGACAGCGCTGTTCACGCCAATGGCTTGTACTTTGGAGTTTGCGGCAGCAAACAACGCGAACGCGATTGCCGCATTTTCCGCACTGGTGCTGTCGACAGAGCCGTTGCCTGCGTAATCCGACAGTTCATAGGTGCCGTCACCTTGGGCGTGAACTTGCAGGGTGTAGCCGTTGGCGCTGTACTTTTCCGACGTCCAGTTGCCGTTCGATTTTTCGCTCCATTTGTACAAAGCCCCGAAGGAATCAACTACCACGCGACTCTCACCACCAATAACCATCCTGAACTCGGTCCCTGGCGTGTAGGAGCCTTGCTTCAACACGTCGTCGAGGTTGAGGTCCTTAACGCTATTGGACTTGAAGTCGACGACCAGCGGATTGGTTTGTTCTTGTTGCGTATAAGCGGTCGGCTCACCATCGGTGATGAAGTAGGTGAGGTTGATCGCGTTGGGGTTGCTCAGCGCGTCAGGCCCTTTGAACCAGTTCGCGGTGGTTTTGAACACGTCTTCGTAGTTGGTGTAACCACCAGACCGCATGCTGTTGACGACCTCCTTCAATAGGTCCAGAGCGCCCGCTTTCGACAGATCGATCGAAATCGATTTGTTGACCTGTGTATCGAAGTCCACGAGGAATACTTTTACGGTGCCAGCGCTCGAGTTTTGCGAGGTGGCGCTGGCGATCAGCGAGGTGAACACCGAAATCAGGGAATTCTTCGCCGACGTTACGGAGGAAGCGCTCATGCTGCCGGAGCTGTCGACCATGAATGCGATGTTGTAATTCTGGCCCGGTATGACCGTCAGGCCGCCGATATCGGCGACCATGATGTCGTTGCCGCCGGTGCCGGTGACGGTGTCATCAGCCGCCGTGGCGGTGATGGCGTTGTAGACCGCCGGATTGATCGTGATCGGGATCTGTGTCGAACTGCTGGCCGAGTCACCCTGGCTTTCGGTCGAGACTGCCGTAACGGTCAGCGTGTTGGTACCGGTGGCGTACGGTGCCGGGGTGAAGCTCAACTTGCTCACATCCCAGCCGCTGAGGTTGACGACAGCGTTACCGGTCGTGCCGGTGAAGGTGTGCGTGCCATCGGTCAGGGTTGCACCTGCCGGGATGCCGCCGATGGTGGTGATGGTCTGGGTTTCAGAACCATCAGTGTCCGGCGACGTGACCTTCAAGCCCAACGCAACGCTGCCGTTCTCGGCCACCTGAGTAGTGGTGGCGGTCACGATCGGTGCATCTGCGACCGCGGTCACATTGATATCCAGGGTGGTGCTCGAACCGGTGCTGGTGGTGTAGGTCACAGTCGGAACGTTGCCGCTCCAATTGCTGGCCGGGGTGAAGGTGTAAGCCCCGTTCGCCGCCAGCACCAAGGTGCCGATGTTGGCGATGATCGCTGTGGCGCCTGCGGTGTACTCGGTACCACCCACCGTGAACTTGGCCACGCTCAGGACGTTATCCACATCGCGGTCGTTAGTCAGTACGTTACCGGTAGCGATCTTGTCCTCGAGGACGGTGTTGATGTCAGTCGTCAGCACACTCGGGTCATCGACCGGGGTGACGCTGATATTCAGGCTCGAGGTGTCGTTGGTGCCCGAACCGTCGGTGACGGTGTAGCTGACTGTCGGTACCGTGCCGTTGTAGTTGGCGACCGGGGTGAAGGTGTAAGCACCGTTCGCCCCGATGACCAGGGTGCCGACGTTGGCGATGATCGCCGTGCTGCCTGCTGTGTAAGTGGTCGCACCGACGGTGAAGTTGAGCACGCTGACCGGGCCATCGACGCTGCTGGTATCAGTAAGGACGCTACCGGTAATGGCGGTGTCTTCCAGGGTGGAAACCGATTCGTTGGCGTCGATGAAGCTGTCATCGACCGGAGTGACGCTGATGTTCAGGGTCGAAGTGACGTTGCTGCCGTCACCATCGGTGACGGCGTAGCTGACCGTCGGCACCGTGCCGTTGTAGTTGGCGGCCGGGGTGAAGGTGTAGGCACCGTTCGCCGCGATCAGCAGAGTACCGACGTTGGCGATATTCGCCGTGGCGCCTGCC
>NZ_JBOBDO010000046.1:0-13806 GCF_050586665.1 Pseudomonas sp. ES4
TTTTTGGGGTGGGGGGGAAACATTCAACATTGATGTTGGCTGTTCCACCGCCATCGCGGGCAAGCCCGCTCCCACAGTTTTTTGTGGTGACTGTTACTGCGCAGTGGCCTTCAGGCCGGTGAGCAGTAGCCGTTGAAACAAATCCTCTTTCAGCCCTTGCGGGTTGGTCAGCTGCATGCGCTCCAGATGTTCGGGAAACGATGAAGGCTCCGGCGCATCCAGCGCTGCCTTGCCCAGTTCCAGAATTTCCGTGAGCTTGAACTTGCTCTTCAGCCAGTTCAGCGCCCGCAACAGATCCTTCTCCTCAGCGGTGAAATCACAGCCCAACGGATATTCCGGGAACAACTGCGGATGCCGCGCCTGAATGGCCTGCAAGCGCTGCGGGCTGTTGTCAGCAAAGCGTGGATCAAGGCGGAAATTCTTCGGCAACTTGCCGACTGCCTGAGCCTGTTCGATCAATCCCGGCTGGAAACGTGAGTCACTGATATTCAGCAACGCCTCGATCACCGCCGCATCGGTCTTGCCCCGCAGGTCGGCGATGCCGTACTCGGTGACCACAATGTCTCGCAGGTGTCGCGGGATCGTGCAATGGCCGTACTCCCAGACGATGTTCGAACTGACCTCACCGCCCGATTCGCGCCAACTGCGCAGCAGCAACACCGAGCGCGCCCCTTCCAGTGCATGGCCTTGCGCAACGAAGTTGTACTGCCCGCCGACACCGCTGAGTACTCGCCCGTCTTCGAGCTGATCGGCGACGCCGGCACCCAGCAGGGTCATGGTGAACACGGTGTTGATGAAACGCGCATCGAGGCGCTGCAGGCGTTTGAGTTCTTCCTGGCCGAAAAGCTCGTTGATGTAGCTGATGCGGGTCATGTTGAATTCGAGCCGCTTGCTCTGCGGCAACTCGCGCAGGCGCTCATAGAAACTGCGCGGCCCAAGGAAGAAACCGCCGTGCACCGAGATGCCGTCAGTCTGCGCGGCTTCATCCAGCGTGCCGGCATTCGCCTGTTGCTGGGTCGGTACATCGGGGTAGACCTTGCGCCGCACGATCCCGGCGTCAGCCAGCACCAGCAAGCCGTTGACGAACATTTCGCTGCAACCGTAAAGGCCCTTGGCGAAAGGCTCGACGCCGCCTTCGCGGTCGATGAGTTGCGCCCACTGACTGAGATTCACCTCCGCCAGCAACGCCTTGTAACCGTCATTGTCGGCCTGCCGCGCCAGCAGCGCAGCGGTCAGGGCATCACCCATGGCGCCGATGCCGATCTGCAAGGTGCCGCCGTCGCGCACCAACGTGCTGGCGTGCAGCCCAATGAAGTGATCCTGGAAACCCACCGGCATGTTCGGCGTGGAGAACAGCGTGGTGCTGTCCTTCTCGTCGATCAGCAGGTCGAACGTGTCGATAGCGATTTCGGCATCGCCCGGCATGTACGGCAAATCGTTGTGCACCTGGCCCACCAACAGGATTGTCTCCCCCGCCGCCCGACGCTTGGCGATCATGGGGAACAGGTCGAGGGTGATGTCCGGGTTGCAGCTCAGGCTCAGGCGGTCGGGGTGCTCACTGTGGCTGGCGACCAATTGCGCCACCAGGTTCAACCCGGCGGCGTTGATGTCCCGAGCGGCGTGGCTGTAATTGCTGCTCACGTAATCCTGCTGGGCCTGGGCGCTGTGGAGCAGGCTGCCGGGTTGCATGAAGAATTGCTGAATATGGATGTTGGGCGGCAGGCTGTCTCGGCGCAGCTCAGCGAGGAAATCCAGTTCCGGATAATCGCCAAAAACCCGCTCGATGAAGGGTTCGAGAAAGCGCTTTTGCAAACCGTCGCCCAAGGGAGGACGGCCCAGGCACAGGGCTGTGTAGATCGTCAGCTGCCGCTCGGGCAATTGCGCGATGCGTTGGAACAGCGCGTTGACGAAGTGGTTGGGTTTGCCCAGACCGAGGGGCAGGCCCATGTGGATATGCGCCGGCAACCGTGCCAAGACATCATCGACCGCTTGCTCGATAGAACACAGCTGCACCATCTGATCCTCCCTTACATTCCGTGAATTGGGGTTGGACCGAGCTTGCCGGGTCTTTGCTGCAATGAACAGCCTCGGGCGTAAATCGCAGCTACAAAAAAGCCGCTCGAAAGCGGCTTTTTGATGAAGATGAAGGCTTATTTCAGGCCGGACATCTTCTGGATGGCGCCCTTGAGGTCGGCATCAGAGCAATCGGCGCAGGTGCCTTTTGGAGGCATTGCATTGATGCCGGAGATGGCTTTCGCCAGCAGACCATCGAGGCCGCCTTCTTTCTTGGCGCGCTCGCCCCACGCTGCGGCATCACCGATTTTCGGCGCGCCCAACAGGCCAGTGCTGTGGCAAGCGTTGCAATGTTTTGCAATCACTGAGTCAGGGGTCTTGGCATCTCCACCACCCGCAGAAGCAGCAACTTCCATCCCCTTGCACTCTTTACCCTGAACGCAAACCTGGCCGACTGGCTCAAGGCGTTTGGCAATATCGTCGTTGGTCGCAGCTTGTGCGCTGACTGCCCAAAGGGCCAATACGGTTGCTGGTACGGCCAGCATTTTCATAATTAGATTCACGCGTTCACCCTCAATGGTGGCTAGTCACGCCCACGGCCACGGTTCGCAGGCGGGCGCAAGTATAACGATAAGCCCGCCACACTGAAACAACCCTAAAGTCGGAGGGGTCTTATACGTGGCGGAAAAACGACTCGGGCCCCTGCGCAATGCTTGCCGGACGCCTCTTTCTTAGAAATTCGCTGGAGTAGCTGCGCTGATTAGTCGCGCTGGCGCATCGAACGGATTACGGAAACGGTGCGGTTTTGTACTTTCAAAGTAGTAGCTGTCGCCTGCTTCGAGCACAAAAGTTTCAAGCCCTACCACCAGTTCGAGTCGACCTTCGAGCAAAATCCCGGTTTCCTCGCCCTCATGGGTGAGCATCTCTTCCCCGGTGTCGGCGCCTGGCGGGTAGATTTCGTTAAGGAACGCGATGGCCCGGCTTGGGTGAGCCCTGCCGACCAGCTTCATGGTCACTGCACCATCGGAAATATCGATCAGCTCGTTGGCTTTGTAGACGATCTGAGTCGGTTTTTCCTGCAGGATCTCTTCGGAAAAGAACTCGACCATGGACATGGGAATCCCGCCCAGTACCTTCCTCAGCGAACTGATCGAGGGGCTGACGCTGTTCTTCTCGATCATCGAAATGGTGCTGTTGGTGACGCCCGCGCGTTTGGCGAGTTCACGCTGGGAAAGTCCTTTGAGCTTACGGATCGATTGCAGTCGTTCACCGACGTCCAATGCTGGAGCCTCCGGGATTCAGGTTGTTGGAATATGAGCGTTATCATGGCGACAGCGTTCAGTATTTACAACACTTGGACCTGAATCCTGTTCGGTGAAGCGACTTTCGGTCGGGGCGCTTTAACCTAAGCCCCGGAATAGAGCATTGGCACCCGGCGCAGGTTGCAGAAGATCTGGTAGGGAATCGTGCCCGCGGCGGCCGCTACGTCACTGGCGAGGATATTTTTGCCCCACAACTCGACAGTCGAACCGAGGCCGGCTTGCGGCACATCGGTCAGGTCGATGCAGAGCATGTCCATCGACACCCGGCCAATCAACTGGCTGCGCTGTCCGGCAACCAGCACCGGCGTACCGGTCGGTGCCTGACGCGGGTAGCCGTCGGCATAACCCATGGCCACCACGCCCACGCGCATCGGTTTCTGGGTGATGAATTTGGCGCCGTAGCCGATCGGTTCGCCGGCCGGCAGTTCACGCACGCAAATCACTTTCGATTCGAGCGTCATCACCGGTTGCAGGCGCGATGCCACGGCGTTGGCTTCTTCAAACGGAGTCGCGCCGTAGAGCATGATGCCCGGGCGAACCCAGTCACTTGGAATCTGCGGCCAACCGAGTACTGCCGGCGAATTGCGCAGGCTGATCTCGGCCGACAAGCCCTGACGCGCCGCTTCGAACACCGCGACCTGCTCGATACTGGCCTGACTGTGCAGCTCATCGGCCCGGGCGAAGTGGCTCATCAGAACAATCTTCGCCACCTTGCCGCTGGCCAGCAGCCGTTGATAGCCCGCCTGATAATCCTTTGGATGCAAGCCCACCCGATGCATGCCCGAATCGAGCTTGAGCCAGACCGTGATCGGCTTGCTCAGTGCAGCGTTCTCGATGGCTTCGAGCTGCCACAGCGAATGCACCACACACCAGAAGTCATGCTCGACGATCAGCGACAGTTCATCGGCTTCGAAAAAACCTTCCAGCAACAACACCGGCGCACGAATGCCCGCGGCTCGCAGCTCCAACGCTTCTTCGATACAGGCTACGGCGAAACCGTCTGCTTCGGCTTCCAGCGCCTGGGCGCAACGCACCGCGCCATGGCCGTAGGCATCGGCCTTGATCACCGCGAGGGCCTTGGCCCCCGTGACTTCACGGGCGATTTGGTAGTTGTGACGCAGGGCTTGAAGGTCGATCAGGGCACGGGCTGGACGCATGGCGGCAGACTTCTAGGCGGTCATGGGAAGAAAAACCGGTGCTGGCTGACGGCATACACCACCACTAGCACCGGGAGAGGGATTTTTCAGACGGGTTATGGCAGAGCGGCGACAACCGACAGCTCAACCAGGATTTCCGGCTCGCACAACTTCGATTCAACGGTGGCACGGGCCGGTGCGACGCCTTTTGGCAGCCACTTGTCCCAGACCGCGTTCATGCCTTCGAAGTGTGCATCAATGTCTTTCAAGTAAATCGTTACCGACAGCAAACGGCTCTTGTCGGTCCCGGCCAGATCCAGCAAACGCTCGATGTTGGCAAGCGTTTCACGGGTCTGCTGTTCAATCCCGGCGTTCATATCGTCGCCGACCTGCCCTGCCAGATACACGGTACCGCTGTGGACTACGATCTGGCTCATGCGCTCATTGGTGAGCTGGCGCTGGATTGACATGTTTTGCAGACTCCTGAAGTTTTTTTCCATAACGGGAAATATCGAGGCCTTCGGCGCTGATCTGCGGCGTTTTCTTCGCCATCAAATCGGCCAGCAAGCGACCGGAACCGCACGCCATGGTCCAACCAAGCGTGCCGTGACCCGTGTTCAAAAACAGATTGCTGAACGGCGTAGCACCCACGATCGGCGTACCGTCCGGGGTGGTCGGACGCAGGCCGGTCCAGAAACTCGCCTGGGCCAGGTCGCCGCCCTGAGGATAGAGGTCGTTGACGATCATCTCCAGGGTTTCGCGCCGACGCGGATTCAGCGACAGGTCAAAACCGGCAATTTCAGCCATGCCACCGACGCGGATGCGGTTGTCGAAACGGGTGATCGCGACCTTGTAGGTCTCGTCGAGAATAGTCGAAGTCGGGGCCATCGCCGGGTTGGTGATCGGTACGGTCAAGGAATAACCCTTGAGCGGATACACCGGCGCCTTGATCCCCAGCGGCTTGAGCAGTTGCGGCGAGTAGCTGCCCAGGGCCAGCACGTAGCGATCAGCGGTTTCCAGCTTGCCGTCGATCCATACGCCGTTGATGCGATCACCGGCATAGTCGAGGCGCTGAATGTCCTGGTCGAAGCGGAATTCCACACCCAGTTTGGTCGCCATTTCGACCAGGCGGGTGGTGAACATCTGGCAGTCGCCCGTCTGGTCATTCGGCAGGCGCAGGGCACCGGCGAGGATGTCGGTGACGCTGGCCAGCGCCGGCTCAACGCGGGCAATGCCGGCGCGGTCGAGCAGTTCGAATGGCACGCCAGATTCTTTCAGCACGGCGATGTCTTTCCAGGCGCCGTCGAGTTGGGCCTGGGTGCGGAACAGTTGGGTAGTGCCGAGGCTGCGGCCTTCGTAGGCAATGCCGGTTTCGGCGCGCAATTCATCGAGGCAGTCACGGCTGTACTCGGACAGGCGGACCATGCGCTCCTTGTTCACCGCATAACGGCTGGCGGTGCAGTTGCGCAGCATTTGCGCCATCCACAAGTATTGGTCGATGTCGGCGGTGGCCTTGATCGCCAGCGGTGCGTGGCGCTGCAACAGCCACTTGATGGCCTTGAGCGGAACGCCCGGCGCAGCCCACGGCGAGGCATAACCCGGCGAAACCTGCCCGGCGTTGGCGAAGCTGGTCTCCATGGCAGCGGCCGGCTGACGGTCCACCACCACCACTTCAAACCCGGCACGCGCCAGGTAGTAAGCACTGGTGGTACCGATGACGCCGCTACCCAAGACCATAACGCGCATTTTCATATCCCTCATCGCGGCTTGCCGCTGACGTTTGTAGTTGTCGAGCATTGATGTGCGCAGTGTAAAAAAGATCAGGCAGTGCTTTTCACTATATAAGTGCCTATATTTGGCGAGAATTCTCGGCAAAAACGCTTTTCACGGAGGCGCATCCCCTATGCGTACCAACACTCAGACCAAACGTGAGCTGGACAAGATCGACCGCAACATCCTGCGGATCCTACAAACGGACGGACGCATCTCTTTCACCGAACTGGGTGAAAAGGTCGGGCTCTCGACCACGCCGTGTACGGAGCGGGTCCGGCGGCTGGAGCGCGAAGGGATCATCATGGGCTACAACGCCCGGCTCAATCCGCAGCACCTCAAGGGCAGTCTTCTGGTATTCGTCGAGATCAGCCTCGACTACAAGTCCGGCGATACTTTCGAAGAGTTCCGACGCGCGGTCCTGAAGCTTCCCCACGTGCTGGAGTGCCATTTGGTGTCAGGGGATTTCGACTATCTGGTGAAAGCGCGGATTTCCGAGATGGCCTCGTACCGCAAGTTGCTGGGCGACATCCTGCTCAAGCTGCCGCATGTGCGCGAATCCAAGAGCTACATCGTGATGGAAGAAGTGAAAGAAAGCTTGAACCTGCCGATTCCGGATTGAGCCCACACAGATCGTCACAGATCGTTCCCACGCTCCGCGTGGGAATGCAGCCCGGGACGCTCTGCGTCCCAAGAGCCGAACGCGGAGCGTCCGTCGAGGCATTCCCACGCAGAGCGTGGGAACGATCAATCAAACGAGAACTTGCCGGGTGCTGGCCATGTACTCATGAATCTGCTTCTCGACCCGCGGATGAATCAGCTCCACCGGCCCCCGCCCATTCGGGCATGGCAAGGTCTTGGTGGTGCCGAACAACCGGCAAATCAGTGGCCGCTCGTCATACACGGTGCAGCCGTTGGGTCCGAGGTGAACACAATTGAGTTCATCCATTGCCGCATCCTGCTCGGCCCGGGTCTTGCGTGGCAGGCGGGACATTTCTTCCGGTGAGGTGGTCACCGGCCCACAGCAGTCATGGCAGCCGGGCACGCACTCGAACGAGGGAATTTGCTGCCGTAGCGTACGAATTTTCTGACTGTTGCAGCTCATCGAAGCGGTGACCAAAAGCGAAATAGAGCGCGATTCTGACGCAAATGCCCCGATCCAGACAGCACCAACCGACCAGTGTTGCCCGTGTCCGAAGGTCCGGCTTATGCTCCGTCAAATTTTCTAAACGCAAGAATCAGGAACACGCACATGAATGCCCGTGCCCAGCAACCGGCCCCGAACCACCAGCACCCTGCTTCTTACTACGCCGCCAGCAGCTTGCCGCAGCCCGATCATCCGGTGCTCACAGGCGATCTGGTGGCTGACGTGTGCGTGGTCGGTGGCGGGTTCTCCGGGTTGAACACGGCACTCGAACTGGCCGATCGCGGCTTGAGTGTAATTCTGCTCGAAGCCCACAAAATCGGTTGGGGCGCCAGCGGACGCAACGGCGGACAGTTGATTCGTGGCGTCGGCCATGGCCTCGATCAGTTCGCCAACGTAGTCGGTGCGGACGGCGTGCGTCAGATGAAACTCATGGGCCTGGAAGCGGTGGAAATCGTCCGACAGCGCGTCGAGCGTTTTCAGATTCCTTGCGACCTGACGTGGGGTTATTGCGACCTGGCCAACAAACCCCGCGACCTCGAAGGTTTTGCCGAAGACGCCGCAGAGCTGCGCAGCCTCGGTTATCGTTACGAAACCCGTCTGCTGCAAGCCAGTGAAATGCATTCGGTAGTGGGTTCCGACCGCTACGTCGGCGGTTTGATCGACATGGGCTCGGGGCACCTGCATCCGCTGAACCTGGCGCTGGGTGAAGCGGCCGCCGCCCAACAGTTGGGGGTGAAGCTGTTCGAACGATCGGCAGTCACCCGCATCGATTATGGCCCCGAGGTCAAGGTCTACACCGCCCAAGGTTCGGTCCGCGCCAAAACGCTGGTGCTGGGCTGCAACGCCTACCTCAATGAACTCAATCCCGAACTCAGCGGCAAGGTGCTGCCCGCCGGCAGCTATATCATCGCCACCGAACCCTTGAGCGAAGAACTGGCTCACGCGCTACTGCCGCAGAACATGGCGGTCTGTGATCAGCGGGTCGCGCTGGATTACTACCGGCTCTCGGCGGACCGACGCTTGCTGTTTGGCGGCGCCTGTCACTATTCAGGTCGCGACCCGAAGGACATCGCCGCGTACATGCGGCCGAAGATGCTGGAGGTTTTCCCGCAACTGGCCGGGGTCAAGATCGACTATCAATGGGGCGGGATGATTGGCATCGGCGCTAATCGCCTGCCGCAGATCGGGCGGTTAAAGGATCAGCCGAACGTGTATTACGCCCAGGCTTATTCCGGTCATGGCGTGAATGCCACGCATCTGGCGGGGAAATTGTTGGCTGAGGCTATCAGTGGTCAGCACAGCGGAGGGTTCGATCTGTTCGCCAAGGTGCCGCATATCACCTTTCCTGGCGGTAAGCATTTGCGCTCGCCGTTGTTGGCGTTGGGGATGTTGTGGCATCGGCTTAAAGAGTTGGTCTGAACCTGATTAAGCGACATATCCACCCTTGTAGCAGCTGACGAGTACCGCGAGGCAGCGTTCGGCGGCGAAGCCGTCGCAAATCCTGCAACCGCGCTCTTTCAGGCAAACCGCGGTGTCTGATTTACGACTGCTTCGCAGTCGGACGCAGCCTTCGGCAGCTGCTACAAGGAATCGCATTTCATCTCAAATCCGCCAGAACGGTTTAAGTCCCTCCTCCCGCGCCTGCTCCGGACTCAACCCGATGTCCTTGAGCTGCTCGGTCGTGAGTTCCAGCAATGCCTTGCGCGTGTGCCGGCGATGCCAGAACAGGCCCCAGCGACTCAGGCCGGACGGTGCGTTGCGCATGACCGCCTCGCGTGCGCCGTGGTTTTGCCCTGCCGCCAGTTCCTGACTGTGTAACGTCAGCCGCACATCGCTCAAGCCGTTCATTTTGATTGCTCCTGTTTACTTGGGTAGCCAGAGCTTTCATGATGCGTCGACGGCCAAAAGCATTACAGATTCAACGAGACTGTATTAACTCCATACAGATTTTGCATTTCAGCGTCTGAATCCCCTATTTTCGCCCCATCTGTACTGGTCAACCGAATCACCCACACCGAGACTGCACCATGACCCTTTACGTCAACCTCGCCGAACTGCTCGGCACGCGTATCGAACAGGGCTTCTATCGCCCCGGTGACCGACTGCCGTCGGTGCGGGCGTTGAGTGTTGAACATGGCGTCAGCCTGAGCACGGTGCAACAGGCATATCGAGTGCTGGAAGACAGCGGCCTGGCCACCCCCAAACCCAAGTCGGGCTACTTTGTACCGGTGGGTCGTGAACTGCCGGAGCTTCCGGCCATTGGCCGCCCGGCGCAGCGGCCGGTGGAAATTTCCCAATGGGATCAAGTGCTGGAACTGATCCGCGCGGTGCCACGCAAGGACGTGGTGCAACTGGGTCGCGGCATGCCGGACATCACCACGCCGACCATGAAACCGCTGCTGCGCAACCTGGCGCGAATCAGCCGGCGGCAGGACATGCCCGGCCTGTATTACGACAACATCTACGGCACCCTCGAACTGCGCGAACAGATCGCCCGCCTGCTGCTCGATTCCGGTTGCCAGTTGACGGCTCACGACCTGGTGATCACCACCGGTTGTCACGAAGCGCTGTCCACCAGCATCCGCTCCATCTGCGAGCCGGGCGACATTGTGGCCGTGGACTCGCCCAGCTTTCACGGCGCCATGCAGACCCTCAAGGGCCTGGGCATGAAAGCCCTGGAAATCCCCACCGATCCGCTCACCGGGATCAGCCTCGATGCGTTGGAACTGGCTTTGGAACAATGGCCGATCAAGGCCATACAGTTGACCCCCAACTGCAACAACCCGCTGGGCTACATCATGCCGGAGTCGCGCAAACGCGCGTTGTTGACACTCGCACAGCGCTTCGACGTGGCGATCATCGAGGACGATGTGTATGGCGAACTGGCCTACACCTACCCGCGCCCGCGCACGATCAAATCCTTCGACGAAGACGGCCGCGTCCTCCTATGCAGTTCCTTTTCCAAGACCCTGGCGCCGGGGTTGCGTATCGGTTGGGTGGCGCCAGGACGGTATCTGGAACGGGTGCTGCACATGAAATACATCAGCACCGGCTCTACCGCGCCGCAACCGCAGATCGCGATTGCCGAATTTCTCAAGGCCGGACATTTCGAACCGCATTTACGGCGGATGCGCAGCCAATACCAACGCAATCGCGACGTGATGATCGACTGGGTCAGCCGCTATTTTCCGGCCGGCACCCGCGCCAGTCGCCCTCAGGGCAGCTTTATGCTTTGGGTCGAGCTGCCGGAGGGTTTCGACACCCTGAAACTGAATCGTGCGCTGCACGACCAAGGCGTACAGATTGCCGTCGGCAGTATCTTTTCCGCCTCGGGCAAATACCGCAATTGCCTGCGGATGAACTACGCTGCCAAGCCAACGCCGCAAATTGAAGAAGCGGTGCGCAAGGTCGGCGCCGCAGCGATCAAACTGCTCGCGCAAAGCGACTGCGCCACCGACTGACCTTTCTCGGGAATCCAGCGTCCATATGCCGACACCTGCCGCCAATCGGAACGATCCTACGTGAGAGTCAGACAGCCCCTGCTCGCTCTACTGTTTCTCGCCTCGTTCCTCAACGGCTGTGCGACATTCAACGTTCCGCGCGAACCGAGCCAGGCGCTGCCCGCCAGTGACTCGGCGTTCGGTCGCTCGGTCCAGGCTCAGGCGGCCCCCCACGGAGGGCAGTCCGGCTTTCGCCTGCTGTCCGACAGCACCGAAGCCTTCACGGCCCGCGCCGAGCTGATCCGCAACGCCCAAAGCAGCGTGGATTTGCAGTACTACATCGTTCACGACGGCATCAGCACACGGATGCTGGTTGACGAACTGCTCAAGGCTGCCGATCGTGGCGTACGCGTGCGCATTCTGCTCGACGACACCACCAGCGATGGCCTGGACCGCATCATCGCCACACTGGCGGCACATCCGCAGATCCAGATCCGCGTATTCAACCCATTGCACCTTGGCCGCAGTACCGGCGTGACTCGAACCGCGGGACGGTTGCTCAACCTGTCGCAGCAACACCGGCGCATGCACAACAAGCTATGGCTGGCCGACAACAGCATGGCCATCGTCGGTGGACGCAATCTGGGGGATGAGTACTTCGATGCCGAACCCAACCTTAATTTCACCGACATCGACATGCTCGGCGTCGGCCCGGTCGCCGAACAGCTGGGGCATAGTTTCGACCAATACTGGAACAGTGCGCTGAGCAAGCCGATCGACGAGTTCCTCTCGAGCAAACCGACGGCCATGGACCTGGAAAACACCCGGACCCGACTGGAAGAATCGCTGGAAGAGACCCGCAAGCAGAATCACGCGCTGTATCAGCAGTTGATGATCTACACCACCAAGCCACGCCTGGACATCTGGCGCCGGGAGTTGATCTGGGCCTGGAACCAGGCGCTGTGGGATGCCCCGAGCAAGGTTCTGTCAGACGGCGAGCCTGATCCGCACTTGCTGCTGACCACGCAACTGGCGCCCGAACTCAGGGGCGTCAGTAAAGAATTGATCATGATTTCGGCTTACTTCGTGCCGGGGCAGCCGGGACTGGTGTACCTCACCGGCCGGGCCGACGCCGGGGTGTCGGTGAGTTTGTTGACCAACGCCCTGGAAGCCACGGACGTGCCGGCCGTGCACGGCGGTTACGCACCTTATCGGCGAGCGCTGCTGGAACATGGTGTGAAGCTGTACGAATTGCGCCGCCAGCCCGGCGAAGGTGGCGGCAGCGGGCCGCATATTTTCTACAGCAAGTCCTACCGGGGTTCTGATTCCAGTTTGCACAGCAAAGCGATGATCTTCGACCAGCAGAAATCCTTCATCGGCTCGTTCAATTTCGATCCGCGCTCGGTGCTGTGGAACACCGAAGTCGGGGTGCTGGTGGACAGCCCCGAACTCGCCGCGCATGTGCGCAAAGCGGCCATGGAAGGTATGGCGCCGCCCTTGAGTTATCAGGTGAAACTGGAAAATGACCGGATCGTCTGGGAGACGGAAGACGACGGCAAGATGCATGTGTTGACCAAGGAACCGGGCAGCTTGTGGCGCCGGTTCAATTCCTGGTTCAGCACGGCGGTCGGCCTGGAGCGGATGCTTTAGCAGGCGATAAAGAGCCCTGTGGGAGTGAGCCTGCTCGCGAAGGCGGTGTGTCAGTCACCCTTTGTACTGGCTGGCATGACGCTATCGCGAGCAGGCTCACTCCCACAGGAATGTGGCTGACTGGCAACTTGGCGTCAGGCAGGCTCGACAATCGTGCCGAACGCGCCTTGCCGCGACAGCAGAATCACCAACCCCAGCGCACCCGCCGCCATCAGCAGCGGCAACGCATGCCCGCTGATCCACTGACTGCCGGCGCCGGCCGCCAATGGTCCGACCAGACAACCGATCCCCCACAGTTGCGCGATATGCGCATTGGCGCGCACCAGTGCATCATCGCGGTAGCGTTCGCCGATCAGGATCAGTGACAAGGTGAACAAGCCGCCGGCACTGGCACCGAACAACACCCACAACGGCCAGATCAGCAACGTATCGATCAACAACGGGATGGCCAGGCTCGATATCAGCAGGACCACCGCACACCCGGTGAACAGCGTGCGTCGTGACAAGCGATCGGCCAGCGCGCCAATCGGCAACTGCAGCAAGGCATCACCCACTACCACCGTGCTGACCATCGCCAACGCAATTTCGGTCGTAAAGCCCTGACGCAGGCAATAAACCGGCAACAACGTCAGGATCATCGCTTCGAACGCAGCGAACAGCGACACCGCCCAGGCAATCGCCGGCAGGCCACGGCAGAAACCCAGCAAGTCGCTCAAGGTCACGCTGCAGGCTTCACTGGTCGGCGCGCCGCTGCGGCCCAGCAACAGGAGCGGTGCCGCCATCAGCAAACCGACGCCGACCCAGAATCCGTAATCGTGCTCAGTGCCCAGTACGCCAAGCAGCAACGGCCCGGCCAACTGACTCAGCGCGTAGCTGCTGCCATACAGCGCCACCAACCGCCCGCGCCACTCTTCCACCACAAGCTGGTTGATCCAGCTTTCGCCGAGGATGAACACGAGGGTCAGGATCACCCCGATCATCAAGCGCAACGCCAGCCAGATCGGATAGCTCGGCAACAGCGCCAGCAAACCGATGGACAACGCCCCGGCCCACAGGCACAAACGCATCAGATTGGCCGTGCCCAGACGCGCGGCCAGATGGCTGGAGACCTTCGCGCCCAACAGCACGCCTATGGCAGGCATTGCCGCCATCACGCCAATGGCGAACGAGCCGTAACCCCAGCCTTCCAGACGAAACGACACCAGCGGCATGCTGACGCCCAAGGCCAGGCCGACACTCAAGACAGACGCCAACACGGCGAAATAAGTCGCCCAACGCATTTCCCACGCTCCTGTGGATATTTTATGTACAGCACAAAACAGTGTGGG
>NZ_JBOBDO010000047.1:0-12225 GCF_050586665.1 Pseudomonas sp. ES4
GGGGGGGGGGGGTTGTTTGGGGGGGGGGGTTTTTCCCCCCCCCCCCCAAAGCCCCTCACCACAAGAGCCCCCTCACCATGCGCGGTGGGGAGTCTGAAACGCCTGAACTAGAGCCATCAGACGGTAACTTCTACGCATGTAGGGGCATGACGATGCACCATTACCGTGCAATACTCTGCGCCGCTTAATCGGCAACTAATCCTACGTAAGCCAGGTAATGCCACTCCGTAAACCGCTCTTTTCCCGAGAGTTCTCGCTGAATGTTGTGGTTTATAGAGTGAAAAACCCTGTCAGAAGCTTTTTATACTGCACGCCCCGCTGATCTTGCCGGTTTTGTCCTGCAAGACGGGTTTGCCCACAAAGCAGGCCCGGTTTCAGAAAAGCATTGGCTTACCGGTCAGCGCTTCGACACTCGGTGGTCATATCCAATAACAAGATGAGGTTGTACTCCTATGCCAGGCAATCACCTGCCCAATGGCGAGACCGCTCAAGGCGGCCCGCTCAAACGCGAACTCGGCGAACGGCATATTCGGTTGATGGCGCTCGGTGCCTGTATCGGTGTCGGTCTGTTCCTCGGTTCGGCCAAGGCCATCGAGATGGCTGGCCCGGCAATCATGCTGTCCTACATCATCGGCGGTCTGGCGATCCTGGTGATCATGCGCGCCCTCGGCGAGATGGCGGTGCACAACCCCGTCGCCGGCTCCTTCAGCCGCTACGCTCAAGACTACCTCGGCCCATTGGCGGGCTTCCTGACCGGCTGGAACTACTGGTTCCTGTGGCTGGTGACCTGCGTTGCGGAAATCACCGCGGTGGCGGTGTACATGGGCGTCTGGTTCCCCGATGTGCCGCGATGGATCTGGGCACTTGCCGCGTTGATCAGCATGGGCTCGATCAACCTGATCGCAGTGAAAGCCTTCGGTGAGTTCGAGTTCTGGTTCGCCCTGATCAAGATCGTCACCATCATTGCGATGGTGATCGGCGGTGTTGGCGTGATCGCATTCGGTTTCGGCAACGACGGTGTGGCGCTGGGGATTTCCAATCTCTGGGCCCACGGCGGCTTCATGCCCAACGGCGTGCAAGGCGTGTTGATGTCCCTGCAAATGGTGATGTTCGCCTACCTCGGCGTCGAGATGATCGGCCTGACTGCCGGTGAAGCGAAGAACCCGCAGAAGACCATTCCCAATGCGATCGGCTCGGTGTTCTGGCGGATTCTGCTGTTCTACGTCGGCGCGCTGTTCGTGATCCTGTCGATCTACCCATGGAACGAAATCGGCACCCAGGGCAGTCCGTTCGTGATGACCTTTGAGCGTCTGGGCATCAAGACTGCCGCTGGCATCATCAACTTCGTGGTGATCACCGCGGCACTGTCGTCGTGCAACGGCGGTATCTTCAGCACCGGGCGCATGCTCTACAGCCTGGCGCAGAACGGTCAGGCCCCGGCCGGTTTCGCCCAGACTTCGAGCAATGGGGTGCCCCGTCGCGCGTTGCTGTTGTCGATTTTCGTGCTGTTGCTGGGTGTGCTGCTCAACTACATGGTCCCGGAGAAAGTCTTCGTCTGGGTCACCGCGATTGCCACCTTCGGCGCGATCTGGACCTGGGTGATGATCCTGCTGGCCCAGCTCAAGTTCCGCCAAGGCCTGAGCGCTAGCGAACGTGCCGGTCTGAAATACAAGATGTGGCTGTACCCGGTCAGCTCGTACCTGGCGCTGGCGTTTTTGGTGCTGGTGGTCGGCCTGATGGCGTACTTCCCGGACACCCGCGTGGCGCTCTATGTCGGCCCGGCGTTCCTGGTCCTGCTGACAGTGTTGTTCTACGTGTTCAAGCTGCAACCGACCAATGTGTCGCAGGGTGCGGTGCGTTCAGCTTCGTAAGACGTAACACCTGAAATGAAAAAGCCCCGGTCGTGATGATCGGGGCTTTTGCGTTTGGAGGGTCAAAAGATCGCAGCCTCGTTTCACTCGACAGCTGCTACAGGAATCGCGATTGACGACCGTACACGGATTCGGCAAACACGTTCCCCTGTAGCAGCTGTCGAGTGAAACGAGGCTGCGATTTTTTGATCTTAAGCGGTCGCCACCGACAGTTGCCGATTCAGGCGTTTGTTGAAATCCAGCCACGCCCCCAGCAACGCCATGACCCCGGCACCCACCAATGCGGTGAAAACCTGCATGGCAAACGCATCGTCGGTCAGGGCGTTGAGCATGTCCGCCAACGGCGCCAACAGCACGCCGAGGCAGAAAACTTCCAGTGAGTAGCGCCCCATGCGGCAGCATTGCTGCGCCAGCCAGTTTTGCGTCCAGCCACTGCCGGGCAAGAGCCTGGCGGTGACATAAGCCAGCGCCAGGAAGTGCAGCAAACGGACCGGCGACAGATCGGTCTTGCTGATCGGGTACAACAAGTTGCTCAGGCTCGCCGGCATCAGGGCATCGTGTATTTGCGGCCAGCGCCAGGAGACAGTAATCACCCCGGCCACCACCACGTACACCGCCGCGCTGACAAACAACGGCTGACGCAACAGCGGGCGAGTGTCGGGCACACGTGGCCGCTGCCCATGAATTGCCATAAAGCCACCGAGGACAAACAGCAGTTGCCAGGTCACGGGGTTGAAGTACCACACACCGTCCTTGATGGCCGCCAGGTTCCAGCCAAACCGCGGTGCCAGCAAGTACACCGCCAATGACACGGCGACGACCGCCCACGGCTTGCGCACCAGCAACGGCAGGACCAGCGGCAATCCCGCCAGCAGCACGATGTACAGCGGCAGCGGGTCCATCAGGTTCGGCTTGAAGCGCAGCAGTAACTCATCCGTCAACGCTTGCTGGGGGTTGGTGATGAAGTGATGCAGGCCCATTTCTTCTACCAGATCGCGGGTTTCCACATGGCTGTTGGCGAAGAACACGATGCCCATCAGCATGGCCAACAGGAAAATATGGACCACGTAGAGCACCCAGGCGCGCCGCAGAATCTTCACGCAGGCGATCAGGTAACCATCGCGCGCAAGGATTTTGCCGTAGGCCAGAACGGCCGCGTAGCCGGCGAGAAACACGAATATTTCTGCCGCATCGCTGAAACCGACATTGCGCAGGGTGATTTGGCCAAGGGGGTTGTGAGGCACGTGATCCCAAAAAATGAAGATCAGTGCCAGGCCGCGAAAAAAGTCGATTCGGTGATCGCGCTCAAACGTCATGACGGCAGGCTCGTGGGCGGGTGTTGAGAAAGGAAAAAGCCAAGGGCGCTAAAGATTGCGCGCCGCACTTAGGCGGCGCGCAGGGTGGCGTGATTCGCTGGTAATTGCAAAACGGGGATATTACGGAATGTCTCTTGGCATTGAGGTAAGCCCTGACCGCTGGTCTGAAAGGTCGTCAGACCTGTGATTTCTGACAGTAGACATGTTCAAAGTTTTATGAAGTGAAACGGGAGAATCACCATGAGGCTCTTGTGGAAAGGATTCTCCAGTTACACGGTGGTCGGGGTCGCCAACACGCTGATTCACTGGCAAATCTTCTTCCTGCTGAGCGTGGGGGCCGGCTTCAGTCAGGCTGTCAGTAACCTGTCTGCCTTCTGCGTTGCCGCCTCGTTTTCCTTCTACATGAACGCGCTGTATACCTTCGAAGCCAAGGCGTCGGTCGGCGGTTATCTTCTATTCTTGGGAGCCATGGGGGCGCTGAGTCTGGGCGTCGGCCATGCCGGTGACGTATGGAGACTTCATGGCCTGCTGACGGTGGCTATTTTTTCGGCGTTGAGCCTGGTGCTGGGCTTTCTGTTTTCAAAGTACGTGGTCTTTCGCAGGCGTAACGCATGAAAGTCTCGCTGATCGTTCCGGTATTCAATGAAGAACAGGCGGTCAGCCTGTTTTACCAGGCCGTGCGTCGCGAGTTGAAGCTTGACCAGACCGAGGTCGAAATCGTGTTCATCAACGATGGCAGTTCCGACCGCACGGCCGAGGAGGTCAAGGCCTTGGCGCAGGCCGATGAACAGATATTGCTGATCAACTTTTCGCGCAACTTCGGCAAGGAACCGGCGTTGTTCGCCGGCCTGGATTACGCCACCGGCGATGCGGTGATTCCCATGGATGTCGATTTGCAGGACCCGATCAGCGTCATCCCGCGGTTGATCGACCAATGGCAAAAAGGCGCGGATGTGGTGCTTGCCAAACGCCGGGATCGCACCGCCGACGGTTACCTGAAACGCCACAGCGCTTCGCTGTTCTACCGGGTGCTGAACCGTATCGCCTACACCCGCATCGAAGAAAACGTCGGCGATTTTCGGCTGATGGACCGCAAGGTGGTCGACGTGATTCGCACGCTTCCCGAACACCAGTTGTTCATGAAAGGTGTGCTGTCGTGGGCCGGGTTTAACACCGTGGTGGTGGAATACGAGCGCGCCGAGCGAGTGGCGGGCACCAGCAAGTTCAATGGCTGGAAACTCTGGAACCTGGCGCTGGAAGGCGTGACGTCGTTCAGCACGGTGCCGTTGCGCTTATGGACTTACGTCGGCGGCGGTATTTCGATCTTCGCGGTGCTCTACGCGGTGTACATGGTGCTGGACAAGATTTTCTTCGGCAACAGCGTCCCCGGTTACCCGTCGTTGATGACCGCGATTCTGTTTCTCGGCGGCGTGCAGCTGATCGGCATCGGCATCCTTGGTGAATACGTTGGCCGCATCTACATCGAAGCCAAGCATCGGCCGCGCTACGTGGTGAAAGACATCATCGGCGGCAAAGACCGGCTCGGGATTTAGCATGGGCAGGTTCAGCGATTTTTTCAGCAAGGAACTCGGGCGTCGGCAAGTCTGGCTGTTTTTTTTGCTGGCGACCCTGGTGTATGGGGTGCCGCTGATCCTTGCGGACTATCCGTATATCGATGACAACTGGCGATCCTTGTCGGCCGGTATGGCTTGGGCGGAGCAGGGACGGTTGTTCACCGAGTTCTTCTACAACCTGCTGACTTTCAGCCAGGCCGCGCCGAACATCTTTCCGCTGCCGCTGTTGATCGCCACGCTGGCCATGGCCGCGGCACTGACCAGCCTGACGTTTCATTACTATCCCCAACCGACAATCGCCTGCTGCCTGGTGACGCTACCGCTCTGGTACAACCCGTTCTTCTTGCAAAACCTGTCTTATCAATACGACGGGCCCGCCATGGCGTTGAGCGTGGTGGCGGTCATCCATGCGATCACCTTTCGTTCCCCTTCGCGCATTCAGCAGTGGCTGGTGCCGTCCTTTCTGGTTGCCTTGGCGATAGGGTTGTATCAGGTGAGCTTCAATGTGTTTCTCGGGTTGTGTTGCCTGGAAGTGCTCAGGGGCGCCAATGACAAACTGGCCTGGCCGCAATGGTGCGGGTTGATCGGCTGGAAAATCGCTCAGGCCTTTCTCGGCTGCCTGATTTACGCCGTCAGTGCTTATCCGTTCACTCAGCACAAGCGCACCCTGCTGCTGAACTGGTCTGCGGAGCCGTTGCTGCAACTGCACGTCAACATCGCCAGGGTGCTGGAAAAAGTCGTGCTGCTGTTTCATGGCGGATTTACCTGGGTGTTCGCCGGGTTGTTGCTGTGTGCCATGGCTGGCGCGGTGCGACTGGGGCTCAACGTCGTGGCGCGCCAGGACCGCCCAGCGAACAAAATGCTGATCGGCCTGATCTGCGTGCTGGCATTACCGGCAGTGACCTTACTGGTGTCGGGTATGGCGCTGTTTTTTCGGGACTTCAATGAAGGGGCCAGGACCCTGATGGGCTTCGCGGTCCTGTTGGTGCTGTTGTTCTATTTGAGCCATCTGGCGCTGGCACGAATCCACCAGCGGCTGCCGCTGTTGTTGGTGATTCCGTTGTTGGCGATGCTTTCGCTGTCGTACGCCTACGGGCGCGTGCTGACGGTGCAGAAAGCCTTCGCGTCCAGCGCACTATTGAGTCTTGAACACGACATCGCGTCGAATCGACAGCTGCTCGAGGCCAAGCGCATTTACATGTCAGTGACCTATTCCGATCACTGGCTGCGGGGGGCTGCGGGCTCGTTCAAGCAGATGCCGGTGTTGCACTATCTGCTGAACATCGACTTCTTCATGCTGGCCGAGAACCTGCCGAAAGTGGGGATCACCAACGTTGTTGCAGAGAAGGAGCGACGTAACGCGACCCGGGTGGGTTATCAGGGTTATCCGCCGCTGGTGGAGAGCCAGTACTACCGGATTTATCTGATTGGCGATTACGGTTTTATTGTCATGAAAGAACCCGCGCCGATTAAGAGGCTGCACTGGTGAAAGCTGAGGAGATGACCGTTGGTCAGGAGGCCTCATCTACCTGTTATTTCTGTCAGTAGACCGCTACAGGGTTGTCACTTAATTTGAAAGGCACCTGAAACAGGGATATTGGCAGGTGCCGGAATGAAAGCGTTATGGAAAGGATTCTGTAGCTACATGGTCATTGGCGTGATCAATGCGCTCATTCATTGGCAGATTTTTTTCGTACTCACCGTCGCCGTCGAACTCAGTCAGGCGATCAGCAACCTTGTGGCGTTTTGCGTCGCCGTCTCCTTTTCCTTTCATGTGCATGCGCTTTACACCTTTGACAGGAAGGCGATGGTGCTGGGCTATCTGTTGTTCAGCGCTGTCATGGGTGTCGTGAGCTATGGCGTCGGACATATCGCAGATCTGTGGCAGGTGCATGGTTTGGTGACGGTGACATCGTCTTGGTTGTTGTACCTGATTGGCGAGTTCATTTTTTCCAGGGTTATGGTGTTTCGTGGGTGTGAGTCATGAGGGGTTTTCAGCCGACGATCCCGAGGTTTGGGCCGCTGCACTGGTGACGCAGGCGTCAGAACGCATCCATCAGCACGACAATACAATCCCTGGCCTGGTAAGCATTGATCTGCGGTACCAGTCGCCGAAAGTGCTCAGACTGGCAATGAGCATCCAGCGCCGCCTGATTCGGCCATTGTTCGACGAAGATAAAGTGCCCGGGGTCTTTTTGATCGACGAACAGGTCGTAAGCGATGCAATCGGGTTCCAGTCGCGTCTTCTCGACAAGTTCGGCGTACCACGGGCGAACGGTTTCAATGTGTTCGGGTTTGATGAAATCCTGAGCGATGACTTTCAGCATGCTGTCCTTCCTTGGTGAAAAGCCAACCTCCCGATGAGGTTGGCGTTCAATCGTTGTTTACGCGGCAGCCGACTCGTTCGGCTCAAAGCTGTCCGCACGCGCCATCTGCCACATCCGCGAATAAAATTCGCCATTCACCTCCCCGGTCAGCAACTCTCCCGGTTTCAAGAACACATGCAACTGCGAGAACAGTTTGATCTCGGTCGCCGACATGCGTCGAACCAAATGCTTGGCCGACAATTGCGAAGGATGATCCAGCCCGGCAGCGGCGAGCATTTCGGCCAGGGCCTTGAGGGTGTTGCGGTGGAAGTTGAAGACGCGTTGGGCCTTGTCCGGGACGACGAGTGCGCGTTGGCGCAGTGTGTCCTGGGTGGCGACACCGGTCGGGCATTTGTTGGTGTGGCAGCTTTGCGACTGGATGCAGCCGATGGCGAACATGAAGCCGCGTGCCGAGTTGGCCCAGTCGGCGCCGATGGCCAGGACGCTGGCGATGTCGAAGGCGCTGACGATCTTGCCGCTGGCGCCGAGTTTGATTTTGTCCCGCAGGTTCAGGCCGACCAGCGTGTTGTGCACGAACAACAGGCCTTCGCGCATTGGCACACCAATGTGGTCGGTGAATTCCACGGGCGCGGCGCCGGTGCCGCCTTCCTTGCCATCGACCACGATGAAGTCGGGGAGGATGCCGGTTTCCAGCATGGCCTTGGCGATGCCCATGAATTCCCATGGATGGCCCAGGCAGAACTTGAAGCCCACCGGTTTGCCGCCCGACAGTTCGCGCAGCTGCTGGATGAAGTGCATCAGTTCGATCGGCGTGGAAAACGCGCTGTGCCGTGACGGCGAGATGCAATCTTCGCCCATCAGGATGCCGCGGGTCTCGGCGATTTCCCGGGTGACTTTGTGCTTGGGCAGGATCCCGCCATGACCGGGCTTGGCGCCCTGGCTCATCTTGATTTCGATCATCCGCACTTGCGGCGTCTGCGCTTGTGCCGCGAAGCGTTCCGGGTCGAAACGGCCGTCCGCGGTGCGGCAGCCGAAGTAGCCGCTGCCCAGTTCCCAGGTCAGGTCGCCGCCGTTTTCCCGGTGATAGGCGCTGATGCTGCCTTCGCCGGTGTCGTGGGCGAAGTTGCCGAGTTTTGCCCCCTGGTTCAACGCTCGAATCGCGTTGGCACTGAGGGAGCCGAAGCTCATGGCCGAAATGTTGAACACCGACGCCGAGTACGGCTGCGTGCACTGCGGGCCGCCGACCGTTACCCGGAAACTGCTCGGGTCGCTCAATGGCGCCGGGCGCATGGAATGGCCGATGAATTCGAAACCCGACTGATACACATCGATCAAGGTGCCGAAGGGTTTGTCGGCGCTTTCATTCTTGGCCCGTGAATAGACCAGCGAACGCTGGGCCCGGGAGAAGGGCAGGGCGTCGCTGTCGGACTCGAGCAGGTACTGGCGGATTTCCGGGCGAATACCCTCCACCAGATAGCGGATGTTGCCGAGGATCGGATAATTACGGCGCACCGCGTGAGGGCTTTGCAGCAGATCGAACAGGCCCACGAGGCTGAGAATGCCGGTGACGGCGGTGATCGGCCACAGCCAGTCGTGCGCCAGGAAGGGCAGGCTGGCGAGGGTAAAGATCACACAGACGGCAAAGAAGGCGTAGCGGCTCAGGAGTGACAGGCTCATACGGTTTCCTTGGGTTCGGACTCAATAGTTTCAACGCAGCAGGGGCATGGATACACACAGATCCCTGTGGGAGTGAGCCTGCTCGCGATTGCGGTGGTTCAGTCGACATCAATGCTGAATGAAAGACCGCAATCGCGAGCAGGCTCGCTCCCACAGTAAAAAGCACTCCGCGTTGTAATCAGGCATTTTGGGCCTGGAGAAAAATCGAAAACAGCTCTGACTGGGATTTGATCCCCAGTTTGCTGTACATGTGTTTCTTATGGACTTTCACGGTTTCGACGGAGATTTCCAGCTTGCGGGCGATTTCTTTGCTGGAGCAACCGCTGAGCATCAAGCGCCCGACATCCAGCTCCCGTGCGGTCAATTGCGCGCCTTTGAGTTGCTGTACCGACGCTTCCAGCTGCACGCGCCAGTCGACTTGCGGCGGTGCGGGTGCGAGGGCCACGACTTCGTTGATTTCGTAGGGCAGGCGCTGACGCAACAGGCCGAGCACCCAGGGCTGGATCAGCGACAGCAAGGCGATCTGCTGGCCACTGAAACGCTGCTTGCTGCCCAGTGACAGGCACAGCGTGCGGTCGCCTTCGAGTTGGCAATTGAACTGGATTTCATCGGCCACCACATTCAGACGAAAGTAGCGCTGGTAATACTCGGTCAGCTCGAAATGCTCCGGCGCCACTTCCGACAGGCGATAGAGCCCGGTGCGCGACTGCTCGCGACAGGCGATGTAGAACGGATCGAGCAGGTACAAACCGCGCAGGTAGTCCTGGAACAACTGATCGGGACTGCCGTCCGCGCCCGGGCATTCGGCAAACACTTGCGGGTGCTGATCGGCGCTGAAAAGCAGCGCCACCCAGCTGTCGAAGGTCACGTACTGATCCAGTAACCGGACCAGTTGCGTCCAGAAATTGGGCTTGTCCAGGGCGTCGATCAGTTGCCCGACCGAGCGGTGCCACGCGATGTCGTCTAACGAGAGTGTCATGCCTCTACCCCTATCGGGTTACCCCACCGGCGTGATTTTCCGGCCGGTGGCTTGCTGCGCATACTGGCGCACAGACACCGACCGGGCAATCTTTCTGCCAGCCTGGTCAAGAACAAGGAATACCCATGAAAGTCGAACTCGCCCAATTGGCGGGCCGTGACAACGACACGGCTTACAACCTCGAACGCGCGCTGAAGGCGATAGCGGGCTGTGCTGCCGATACGCAGCTGATCGTGTTTCCCGAAACCCACCTGATGGGCTTCCCGACCCTCGAAGCGCTGGCCGAGACCGCCGAACCGCTGGACGGCCCGACCGTCAGCGCGGTGTTGGCCGCGGCCCGTGAACGCCAGATCGCCGTGGTGATCGGCATGGCCGAGAACGACAACGGCCGCTTCTACAACACCACGTTGCTGATCACCCCCGAAGGTATCGCGCTGAAATATCGCAAGACGCACCTCTGGGCGTCGGATCGCGGAGTGTTCGAGGCTGGCGACCGTTACGCGACGTGTGAGTGGAACGGTGTGCGGGTCGGCCTGCTGATTTGCTACGACATCGAATTTCCGGAAACCGCTCGGGCCCTGGCGCAATTGGGTGCAGAACTGTTGATCGTCACCAACGGCAACATGGACCCTTACGGCCCGACCCACCGCACCGCAATCATGGCCCGCGCCCAGGAAAACCAGGCGTTTGCGCTGATGGTCAACCGGGTGGAAGAGGGCGATGGCGGGTTGGTGTTCGCGGGCGGCAGTGCGCTGGTGGATCCGCTGGGGACTTTGCTGTTCGAGGCCGGGCGGGAGGAGGGGCAGTTTGCAGTGGAGCTGGACCTGACGCAACTGACGGCGGCGCGGCAGGATTATCGGTACCTGGATGATCAGCGGCTGCGGTTGCCGGGGGAGGTTGTTGAGCATGCTTGTGGATTGCGGGAGCTGCTGATTCCTAAAAACTGAAGAAGACCGATCGTTCCCACGCTCTGCGTGGGAATGCCTCAACGGACGCTCCGCGTCCGCTTTTGGGACGCGGAGCATCCCGGGCTGCATTCCCACGCGGAGCGTGGGAACGATCATGCAATACCCGAAATTTAGCGCCGAACTCGGCTCTGCCATAAATCCAATAAATTCGGAGTAGTCGCTCATGGCTCGTTTGCAACGCACCCTGTCATTGGGGTCGGTGGTGCTGTTCGGCATCGCCTACATGACGCCGATCATCGTGCTCGGCACCTTTGGCATCCTCGCTCAATCCACCGCCGGCATGGTCCCGGCCGCTTACCTGGCGGCGCTGGTGGCGATGTTTTTCACCGCCATGAGTTACGGCCGAATGGCCGCGGCGTTTCCCGTCGCTGGCTCGGCCTATAGCTATGTCCGCAAGGCGATCAGCCCGAAACTCGGTTTCATCGCCGGTTGGGCCGTGCTGCTCGACTACCTGTTCCTGCCGATGGCGATCTGGCTGATCGGCGCGGCCTACCTCAACTCCGCCTTCCCAGCCGTGCCGCAGTGGATCTGGGTGCTGACGTTTATCGGCATCACCAGTGCGATCAACATCGTCGGCCTGAAACTGGCCAACGGCATCAACGCGTTACTGATGCTGGTGCAGTTCCTGGTGCTGATCGCCTTCGTGGCGCTGTGCGTTCATTACGTCGGTGGTGACGCGAGCACGCCGTTGTGGTCGGTCAAACCGTTCTTCAACGGTGACATGCAGATGCCGCTGATCATGAGCGGTGCAGCCATCGCCTGTTATTCATTCCTGGGGTTCGACGCGGTCAGCACCCTGACCGAAGAAACCCGCGACCCGCGCCGCACGATCCCGCGGGCGATCATGCTGATCACCCTGATCGGCGGGCTGATCTTTGTCGGAGTGTCGTACTTCGTGCAGATCGCGCATCCGTCGTTCCAGTTCGACAGCGTCGACTCGGCGGCCTATGAAATTGCCCGCAACATCGGTGGTGACCTGTTCGTGTCGATCTTCCTGATCGGCCTTATCGTCGGCCAGTTCGCGTCGGGCCTGTCGGCGCAGGCCAGCGGCTCGCGGCTGCTGTTCGCCATGGGCCGTGACGGCGTGCTGCCAAAATCGTTCTTCGGCACCTTGCATGAACGCTTTGGCACGCCGGTCAACAGCATCCTGCTGTGCGCCGCAGTCGCTTTACTGGCGCTGAAACTGGACGTCACCACCTCGACCTCGTTCATCAACTTCGGCGCGTTCCTGGCGTTCAGCCTGGTGAACCTGTCGGTGATCTTTCACTACTGGATTGGCGGTGAGCACAAAGGGCTGCGTGAATTCGTGTTGTTCCTGCTGTTCCCGTTTATCGGTCTGGCGGCGGATTTGTGGCTGATGGTCAGCCTCGATCATCTGGCGATCTATCTGGGCCTGAGCTGGCTGGCGATTGGCGTGGTGTACCTGGCGGTGCTGACCGGCGGCTTCCGTCGCCAGCCACCGGAGATGGATTTCCAGGAAGCCACCTGACGTCCATACCGCTGAAGAACCCTG
>NZ_JBOBDO010000048.1:0-11922 GCF_050586665.1 Pseudomonas sp. ES4
CTGTACAGCACACATCCTCAAGTAGCAACCTTAAAAGCTCATGATTTTTCAATCAAATCAATTACTTACGACTAAAAGCAACATCAAGCTGCTCGTTAGCGGGAGGCGAATAATACAGGATTAAATTACTCGGTCAACCCCCACCCAAATTTTTTATCAAATAGCTCGAGGCGTCGTCATGACAACATCCAAGGCATGGCGCCAGCGTTCAGGCATCCTCCCTATCCAGATCCAGAACAACCATTCAAGAGCATCTAAATAGAACAGCACCGCTCCCCGACAACCGCAATTGGTCAGAGCGAACTCATCTGCGCATTCATACCCCTACTTGATATGACTGAACGATCATGAAAAAGCCCCGCCAGATATTAATCTGCGCGGGGCTTTTTATGTTCAAGCAATCCGTGCGCCCTTTTCCTGCCCCAATCAGGGTCTAGCGGAAGGGATCATGAATGCCTGGAGACTTTCAATTATTGGTGTCCCAGGGCAGGTTCGAACTGCCAACCTTCCCCTTAGGAGGGGGATGCTCTATCCAATTGAGCTACTGAGACACAGATCGACCAGCACGGCGTGATGGACGGCGTGCATGTTAACGGGCAAGCCTGCTTTTGTCATGTCGTCCATTGGGCTTTTTAAGTGTAGGCAGGCGCCTTCCAAGAACGTGGCTTTATTTACCGTGCAAATTGCATCACTGCTAAAGGCCATCATTGCAAAATGCAATGCATCGGCCCTGGAGAAATTCTTTAAATCCTTGTTTTTAAAGAATTTAATTACCATTAGACTGTTGGCATGCGGGCTGCTTTAACCGTTCCTAGAAGAACAATGGAGGCCCGCCTCATGAACAGCACCCTTTTACTCTCGAACGCAATCGCTCTGGCGATTCTGCTGGGCTTTCATTTTGCCCCCGAAAGCGGTGGCGAGCCGGTTGCTCAACGCATACCTCATTACCTTCAGGTGCAAAGAACACCTCAATTGGCGGCAATGAGCGATCAGCGCAGCTTTATTAGCCAAGACGTGCGCCAGGAAGACATTCTGCTACCGGCTAAATCTTCAGAACGTTTGGTATTTTGAATCACCCCATCGGGAGCATCGCATGTCCAAATCAGCCGCAGGTTTTTTCATCCTCGCCTTACTGAGCGGCATTCTTCATCTGTCAGTGGTCCAGGATACAGTCGTCACCCTGCCTCTGATCGCCTGCGGCGTGTTCGGCGCCCTGTTTGTACTGGCGCTGATTGCCGGGCGCAAAATCAAGTTCGATCCGGTACTGCGTTGACCCTCAACAGGTCCAGCAGATTAACAACTGTAGTGGACAACTTACCTGAATTGTCGAGTCGATGGATCTGCGTGTAACCGATTGAATCCTCTGCCGCAAATAACCCATTGCGATGCAGCCTCGCTTCAATTTCAGCAAAACTTTCGCGACCACGGCGCAGCAGACGCTCTCGCAAGACTTCATCCTTGACCGTCAAAAGAATCGGCAATAGCGTTGGATACCGATGCAGCGCCTCAATCAAATGGCCGCGCGAACCGTTGACCAAGACATTCCGACCACCATTGAGCCATTGATCTATTTCAATCGGAACACCGTACTCCAGGCCATTGGCGCTCCAGCACAATGCGAATTCGCCCTCGACCCGGCGTTTCTCGAACTCTTCCCGGGAAACGCCAATTGCATCCTCGCCAACTGATTCGGCCGACCGCGTGATGACCCGACGGACCACTTCACAACTGAGCATCTGCAACGGCTTTCGAGCGGCTTCGATAAGGCTGTCCTTGCCGGACCCAGACGGTCCCATCAAGTAAATCAGCCTGCCATCCATCTTGAAATCACCTCCCACTGCATGTCTTCCCCTAGTAAATCGGCCAATTGCCACTATCCTGTACAAGTAAGGAACACTGATCGAATCTGCACAGCATGCACCTTCAGGCATCTCAGAACATCACCTGTCGGGCAAGAGGAGGCGGTCAGTAATACGGACCACGGCAATCATTTCAAACCAGTCCGCATTTCTGATGATTGGTGCTGGCATAAAGCCTTTATCCAGTTCAATATTTGTCACAGAATTGACGCCAACGAACTGGCTACTTTGAGGCATGATGCGAGCCTCTATCAATTCAGGTTGAACATTTGGCCAGAGCGCTTGTCCTAAGAGACATCCTGCGGCCAATCCCGAGAACCGCTCCCCTGAACTAACCGGTTAAATATATGCGCCCATTGAAACAGGCAATTTATTCCAGCCGTACGGCTGACAAGTTCGTCGTACGTCTGCCAGACGGAATGCGTGAACGCATTGCCGAGGTGGCTCGCAATCATCATCGCAGCATGAACTCCGAAATCATCGCGCGCCTCGAACAGAGCCTTATTCAGGAAGGCGCGCTGGGCGAAGAATTGAGCATGCGCCTGGACAGCCCGGAGCTGTCACTGCACGAACGCGAACTGCTGCAACGCTTCCGTCAACTCTCCCACCGTCAGCAGAACGCCCTTGTTTCGCTGATTGCGCATGATGCCGAAATGGCCGCAGACGCTTCCTGATCTCACCCGAAAGTTCAAGCCAGCTTAATCGCTGGCTTTTTTTTGCCTGAAATTCGAGCGTAAAAAAACCCGCCGATTGATTGGCAGGTTTTTTATGTTCGATAAATCAGAGCAGGAAGATCGTCGCCAACCCGAGAAAGATGAAGAACCCGCCACTGTCCGTCATGGCAGTGATCATCACACTGGCACCCATCGCAGGATCGCGCCCAAGCCGCGCCAGGGTCATGGGAATCAAAACTCCCATCAACGCCGCAAGCAACAGGTTAAGCGTCATGGCAGCTGTCATCACCACCCCCAGTGACCAACTGCCATACAGCAGATAGGCGACGACACCGATCACACCACCCCAGACCAGGCCATTGATCAGACCTACCGCCAATTCCTTGCGCATCAGACGCGAAGTATTACCGGTGCTGACCTGATCCAGCGCCATCGCCCGAACGATCATGGTGATCGTCTGGTTACCCGAGTTGCCACCGATACCCGCCACGATCGGCATCAGTGCCGCCAACGCCACCAACTTCTCGATGGAGCCTTCGAAAAGGCCGATCACCCGGGATGCGATGAATGCGGTGATCAGGTTAACTGCCAGCCAGGCCCAACGGTTACGCAGGGATTTCCAGACTGACGCAAAAATATCTTCCTCTTCGCGCAGACCCGCCATGTTGAGAACTTCGTTTTCGCTCTCTTCACGAATCAGGTCGACCATTTCATCGATGGTCAGACGGCCGATCAGCTTGCCGTTCTTGTCGACTACAGGCGCCGAGATCAAGTCGTAACGCTCGAACGCCTGAGCAGCGTCATAGGCGTCTTCGTCCGGGTGAAAACTCACCGGGTCACTGGCCATGACTTCAGAGACCTGCTTTTCCGGGTCGTTGACCAGCAAGCGCTTGATCGGCAATACGCCCTTGAGCACGCCGTCGTAATCGACCACAAACAGTTTGTCGGTGTGACCAGGCAACTCCTTGAGGCGCCGCAGGTAACGCAAAACTACTTCGAGGCTGACATCCTCACGGATCGTCACCATCTCGAAGTCCATCAATGCACCGACCTGCTCCTCGTCGTAAGACAACGCAGAGCGGACGCGCTCACGCTGCTGACCATCGAGGGTTTCCATCAGTTCGTGGACGACGTCTCGCGGCAGCTCGGAGGCCAGGTCAGCAAGTTCGTCGGCGTCCATGTCCTTGGCCGCAGCCAGGAGCTCGTGATCGTCCATGTCGGCGATCAGCGTTTCACGAACCGAATCGGATACTTCAAGCAGAATGTCGCCGTCGCGATCGGCCTTGACCAATTGCCAGAGCGTCAGACGATCGTCCAGCGGCAAGGCTTCAAGGATGTAGGCGACGTCGGCGGAGTGCAGATCATCGAGCTTGCGCTGCAACTCGACGAGGTTTTGCCGGTGAACCAGGTTCTCGACCCGGTCGTGATGCGGACCTTCCTGGCGGTGAGTCAGGTCTTCGACTACCCGCTGACGCTGCAGCAGCTCAACAACTTGAGCGAGGCGGTCCTGCAAGCTTTCCTGCGTTTTCTTTACTTCAACTTCAGACATAGGCGAACTCCACTCCCAGCAGCGGGGCACGCCGGAAGGATCAATCAGTCAATTCATGATTGGAAAAACGGGTTACTGAGTAACTACTGGGTAAGTCCATGGAGGTATTCCACAAGCCCCGGCGGGGCTGACGGGCGCAATGATACACCGCCCGACGGTTTTAAACGTTAAAAAATCGCGGCTGAAACAAGCGCTTGCAAGACAATCCTGAGCACCGCCCTGATCCATGAAACTGCGACGACTCATCCCGAAAAGAAAACACACCACAGCTGAAAAATGTAACGACTACTCTGGGGATTGGACCGTCATGGAGGACGTTTAATGCCATCGAATGCACATTACTTCTTATTGATCACCCTGCTCTGCCCTTCACCTTGGGCGCTTGCGACGACCGTTCACCGCTGCGAGGCTGCTGATGGGCGCATCACCTTCACCACGCTGAGCTGTACGTCCGGAGACAGCCTTTCGCTTCAGGACGTGCGCCCCTTCACACCGGGCAGCACAACCGCTCTCATGCCGGAAGCCGGAAGTCGCGAAACATCAGGTATGAAAATCAAAAGGAGAGATCCGACCGTCGTCGGCAAGATCGAGGACAAATGTGGAAACCTTATCAGTGCCAAGGAACGCCGCGAAGCGATCATCAATCAGCGGATTGTCGCCGGCATGAGCCAGCAGGATGTCGAGAGCGCCCTCGGCAAGCCAGACAAGATCAGTATTCGCAATTCAGCCACGAGCTACCGTTACGACACCCAGCGAGGTCGTAGCGCCCACATCGAGTTCGATGAGAGAGGATGCACCAAAGGAAAAGCCAAATCCCAGACGGCAAAAAGCCCGCGTTAAACGCGGGCTTTTTGGTGTTTGGTGCACTCGACAGGATTCGAACCTGTGACCGCTCGGTTCGTAGCCGAGTACTCTATCCAGCTGAGCTACGAGTGCATTTGTGTTTTTATACCAGATCACAACTGGTTGAAGCCAAGTCATTCACATTACTGCAGATGACTCTTAAATGGTGCACTCGACAGGATTCGAACCTGTGACCGCTCGGTTCGTAGCCGAGTACTCTATCCAGCTGAGCTACGAGTGCATTTGTTGCCGCGCATTATAGGCCGTCTAATCTCTATGTCAAACACTTTTTCTAGTAATTTCAAACACTTACCGAAGAAGCCAGATTACAACGTACTACGCAAATAATGGCGGAGAACGGGGGATTCGAACCCCCGACACCCTTTTGAGGTGTACTCCCTTAGCAGGGGAGCGCCTTCGGCCACTCGGCCAGCTCTCCGCAACACGGGGCGTATATTAACCAGCTTCTTCCCCGTTTGCAAACATAAAAAACGATAAAAATTAATGGCTTGGTTCTTCGTCCTTCTCTTTCTTTATACGCAGGTAAATTTCCTCACGGTGGACCGCAACCTCTTTCGGGGCGTTGACACCGATACGCACTTGATTTCCTTTGACGCCGAGCACGGTCACGGTGATTTCGCCATCACCAATAATCAGGCTTTCTGCGCACCGACGAGTCAGAATCAGCATACCTTTCTCCTCACGCATTTCATTTCAGGGACAACAGTCTGCAAAAAAAAGGCACTCGACCTACAACCGGAGCGATCGCAGCCCTACATGCCTGAGTATTGACCAGCGCGAGCAAAAGAACAGCCTCGGGTCGCGCCATTCAAAAAAACAAAGGGCGCGGTCAGACCGCGCCCTTCGGTTAACGCATCACTCGCCCTGTCGGGCCGGTGCGTCCAGTTCGAAAGCCGTGTGCAGCGCGCGCACAGCCAGTTCCAGGTACTTCTCTTCGATCACTACGGAGACTTTGATCTCCGAAGTAGAGATCATCTGGATGTTGATGCTTTCCTTGGCCAGGGATTCAAACATGCGGCTGGCCACGCCTGCGTGGGAGCGCATGCCAACACCGACGATCGACACCTTGGCAATCTTGATGTCGCCGACGACTTCACGGGCACCGATCTCGCGAGCAGTGTTTTCCAGCACGGTTTGGGCCGCCTGGAAGTCATTGCGATGCACGGTGAAGGTGAAATCGGTGGTGTTATCGTGCGCAACGTTCTGCACGATCATGTCGACTTCGATGTTCGCGGCGCTGATCGGGCCGAGAATCTTGAATGCAACGCCCGGGGTGTCTGGCACGCCACGGATGGTCAGCTTGGCTTCATCGCGGTTGAAAGCGATGCCGGAAATGATCGGCTGTTCCATGGTTTCCTCTTCATCAATAGTAATGAGGGTGCCCGGACCCTCCTTGAAGCTGTGCAGTACGCGCAGCGGAACGTTGTACTTGCCGGCGAATTCCACCGCGCGGATCTGCAACACCTTGGAACCGAGGCTGGCCATTTCCAGCATCTCTTCGAAGGTAATCTTGTCCAGGCGCTGAGCCACGGACACCACACGCGGGTCGGTGGTGTAGACGCCGTCGACATCGGTGTAGATCTGGCATTCATCAGCCTTCAGGGCTGCTGCCAGCGCCACGCCGGTGGTGTCGGAACCGCCACGACCAAGAGTGGTGATGTTGCCGTGCTCGTCGACGCCCTGGAAACCGGCGACAACGACCACACGACCAGCCTTCAGGTCGCCACGAATCTTCTGGTCATCAATCTGCAAGATACGCGCTTTATTGTGCGCACTGTCCGTCAGAATCCGCACCTGGTTACCGGTGTAGGACACCGCTGGCACGCCGCGCTTGATCAGCGCCATGGCCAACAGTGCAATCGTCACCTGCTCACCGGTGGAGACGATCACATCCAGCTCACGAGGAACCGGCTGGCCATCGCCACTGATTTGCTTGGCCAGATCGATCAGACGGTTGGTTTCGCCGCTCATTGCAGACAGCACAATCACCAGGTCATCGCCGGCTTCGCGGAATTTCTTAACCTTGTCGGCGACCTGCTCGATTCTCTCGACAGTGCCGACCGAGGTGCCTCCAAATTTCTGTACGATCAAAGCCATTTCAAAGCCGCCTCTGCCCATGAAGGGCGCCCAAATAATCACTCAAACAGCGTTTCGGCCCGCCACTAGACTGCGGGCCGGACATACTGCCTTATAAACCCTGCTCTACAAATGGAACAGTCAGGGCCAATGCCGCATCCAGTGCGCCAGCGTCAGTACCACCACCTTGCGCCATGTCTGGACGACCACCGCCCTTCCCGCCCACTGCCGCAGCGGCTTGCTTCATCAAATCACCGGCTTTGAGTTGGCCAGTCAGGTCTTTGGTTACGCCTGCAACCAGAACGACCTTTTCCTCATGGACACTGCCGAGCAGGATCACTGCGCGGCCGAGTTTGTTTTTCAGTTGATCGACCAGCGCCAGCAGCGCCTTGCCGTCCTGACCGTCCAGACGCACGGCCAGCACTTTCACGCCTTTGACATCCAGGGCAGAGGCCGACAGATCGTCGCCCGCCGCGCTGGCAGCCTTGGCCTGCAACTGCTCGAGTTGCTTCTCCAGCAGACGGTTGCGCTCCAGCACAGCCGACAGCTTGTCGATCAGGTTGTCGCGGCTACCCTTGACCAGGTTGGCCGCTTCCTTGAGTTGTTCTTCAGCCGCGTTCAAGTATGCCAGCGCCGCGGCGCCAGTGACCGCTTCGATACGACGTACGCCGGAGGCCACACCGCCTTCGCTGATAATCTTCAACAGGCCGATGTCGCCAGTCCGGTTGGCGTGGATACCGCCACACAGCTCGACGGAGAAATCACCGCCCATGCTCAGTACGCGCACGCTGTCGCCGTATTTTTCGCCGAACAGCGCCATGGCGCCCTTCTGCTTGGCGGTTTCGATATCGGTTTCTTCGGTTTCAACTTCGGAGTTCTTGCGAATCTCGGCGTTGACGATGTCTTCCAGCGCCTTCAACTGCTCAGGCTTGATGGCTTCGAAGTGGCTGAAGTCAAAGCGCAGGCGCTGACTGTCGACCAACGAGCCTTTCTGCTGAACGTGATCGCCCAGCACCTGACGCAATGCTGCGTGCAGCAAGTGAGTGGCGGAGTGGTTCAGCGAAGTTGCGTGACGCACGTCGGCATCGACATGAGTTTCCACCGGAGCGCCAACGATCAGGCTGCCCGAATCCAGCACACCGTGGTGCAGGAACGCACCGCCAGTCTTGGTGGTGTCGCGCACGTCGAAACGCGCAGCGCCAGCCTGAAGGAAGCCGCAATCACCAATCTGACCACCAGATTCGGCATAGAACGGGGTCTGATTGAGAACGACCACACCCTCTTCGCCTTCGCTCAGCACGTCAACCGATTGCCCGTCTTTATAGAGAGCAACGATTTTCGCGGAACCGCTGTGAGCGGTGTAACCGGTGAACTCAGTGGCCACATCAACCTTGACCAGGCTGTTGTAATCCATGCCAAAGGAGCTGGCGGAACGGGCACGGACGCGCTGGGCTTCCATTTCGCGCTCGAAGCCTTCTTCGTCGATGGTCAGGTTGCGTTCGCGAGCGATGTCGCCGGTCAGGTCCATCGGGAAACCGTAGGTGTCGTAGAGTTTGAACACTACGTCGCCCGGTACCACGTCACCTTTGAGATCAGCCAGATCCTGCTCGAGGATTTTCAGGCCCTGCTCCAGGGTCTTGGCGAATTGCTCTTCTTCGGCTTTCAGGACGCGCTCGATATGCGCCTGTTGGGATTTCAGCTCTGGGAACGCTTCGCCCATCTCGGCGACCAGGGCCGCAACGATCTGATAGAAGAAGCTGCCCTTGGCGCCCAGTTTGTTGCCGTGACGGCAGGCGCGACGAATGATCCGGCGCAGCACGTAGCCGCGGCCTTCGTTGGACGGCAGCACACCATCGGCAATCAGGAAACCGCACGAGCGAATGTGGTCGGCGACGACTTTCAGGGACGCCTGATTGTCGTTGGTGCAACCGATGGCCTTGGCCGATGCGATCAGCAAGCTCTGGAACAGGTCGATTTCATAGTTCGAGTGAACGTGCTGCAGCACGGCACTGATCCGCTCCAGGCCCATGCCGGTGTCCACCGACGGCGCTGGTAACGGGTGCAACACGCCATCGGCGGTGCGGTTGAACTGCATGAACACGTTGTTCCAGATTTCGATGTAACGGTCGCCGTCTTCTTCCGGCGAGCCCGGTGGGCCACCCCAGATGTCGGCGCCGTGATCGTAGAAAATCTCGGTGCAAGGACCGCATGGGCCGGTATCGCCCATGGTCCAGAAGTTGTCGGACGCGTAAGGCGCGCCTTTGTTGTCGCCGATACGAACCATGCGCTCGGCCGGAACGCCGATTTCCTTGGTCCAGATGTCGTAGGCCTCGTCATCGCTGGCATAGACGGTGACCCAGAGCTTTTCTTTGGGCAGGTTCAGCCATTTTTCGGAGGTCAGGAAGTTCCAGGCGTAGGTGATCGCGTCGCGCTTGAAGTAATCACCGAAGCTGAAGTTACCCAGCATTTCGAAGAAGGTGTGGTGACGGGCGGTATAACCGACGTTTTCCAGGTCGTTGTGCTTGCCGCCGGCGCGCACGCATTTCTGGCTGCTGACCGCGCGGGTGTACGCGCGCTTTTCCTGGCCCAGGAAGCAGTCCTTGAACTGGTTCATCCCCGCGTTAGTGAACAGCAGGGTTGGGTCGTTGCCCGGAATCAAAGAGCTGGAGGCTACACGGGTGTGGCCTTGCTCTTCGAAGAAGCGAAGGAAGGCTTCACGGATTTCTGCGCTTTTCATTAGGTTCTTCCACGGAGGCTGCGGCCAAAGGCCTGTGCGAAACGTCAACAGACGAAGCGACGGCAAAGGGCCGCATTATATCGGCCCTGCGCGCGGGGTACAGCGTGTTTATACGATAGAAATGGTCAATTGGACCGCTAACGCTATCAGTTGCGCGAAAACTCGACGAATGTCGCGACGACCTGCTCGATTTGAGCGCTACTGACGTCCATGTGCGTGACCATGCGCAAACGTCCGGCAGCGCTCAGCCTGATCCCGCGTTCGGCGGCAAACGCCTTGATGGCCTCGGCCTTGTTGCCCATCTGCACGTAAACCATGTTGGTCTGCACCGGCTCGACCTCGTAACCCGCCGCTCGTAAGCCTTCAGCCAGCAACTGCGCATTGGCGTGGTCATCAGCCAGACGCTGAACATTGTTATCCAGCGCGTACAAACCTGCCGCCGCCAGTATCCCGGCCTGACGCATGCCGCCGCCGACCATCTTGCGCAGGCGTCGCGCCTTGGCGATCAATTCGACCGAGCCGCACAGCACCGAACCGACCGGCGCGCCCAGGCCTTTGGACAGGCAGACCGAGACCGAATCGAAGTGCTGGGTAATTTCCCGGGCATCGACACCCAATTTGACCGCCGCGTTGTACAGCCGCGCGCCGTCCAGGTGCAGTTGCAACCCATGCTCGCGAGTAAAGCTTCGAGCCCGCGCCAGATACTCCAACGGCAAAACCTTGCCCTGCATGGTGTTTTCCAGCGCCAGCAAACGGGTGCGGGCGAAGTGGAAGTCGTCCGGTTTGATCGCGGCCGCTACCTGGGCCAGGTCCAGCGAGCCGTCGGCCTGCACTTCCAGCGGTTGCGGCTGAATCGAACCGAGTACGGCCGCGCCGCCACCTTCGTATTTATAGGTGTGTGCCTGCTGACCGACGATGTACTCGTCACCGCGTTCGCAGTGGGCCATCAAGCCCAGCAGATTGCTCATGGTGCCGGTCGGAACGAACAGCGCCGCAGCAAAACCCAACTGGCTCGCAAGCTCGGCTTCCAGTCGATTGACCGTCGGATCTTCACCGTAAACGTCGTCACCGGTGGCCGCGCTGGCCATCGCGTCGAGCATCCCGGCGGACGGTTGGGTGACGGTGTCGCTGCGAAGATCGATAACACTCATGAATCTGGCCTCGGTAAGCAGGGGAAAATCCCTTTCAAGTAGGAGTTACTGTGGTCATGCCGACGAATAATCAACCCTTGGGTAGGAATAGGCTTCCTGAACCGACGGAAAAGTCGATAGCAATCATCAGATAGCAGCAATGCACAGGTGAGAAATATGTGTTAAAAACGCTTTGCCGCCAAACAATCTGGCGGCAAAACGTTCTCAGGGCGGGGTGCAACTCCCCACCGGCGGTAATTGCGCGCAATGCGCATAGCCCGCGAGCGCTTGGCGACAGGCATGGCAATGGCTGTGATGGCGGCAAGGTCAGCAGACCCGGTGTGATCCCGGGGCCGACGGTCATAGTCCGGATGAAGAGAGAACGGGATTGGCGCCGCCTAGGCTCTATACCAAAGCGCCGTCCGCAGGCAGTTGTGCCTGCGTGCCATTAAATCCCATTCGATTCATATGCCCTGTTTTTTACATAAACAGGAGTCAGAACATGCAACCCACCGCAATCGATAGCAAAAGCAAAAACCATCAGGGCGAGCGCGTTGCGTTCATCCAGGCCTGCTGGCACAAAGAAATCGTCGATCAGAGCCGTAAGGGCTTTGTGGCCGAAATGATTGCTCAGGGTTATCAGGAATCGGAGATCGATTTCTTCGAAGTCGGCGGCGCCTTTGAAATTCCGCTGCACGCCAAGCTGCTGGCAAAATCCGGTCGTTATGCCGGCATCGTCGCCGCGGGTCTGGTCGTTGACGGCGGCATCTATCGCCACGAATTCGTCGCCCAGTCGGTGATCAGCGGCTTGATGCAAGTTCAGCTGGAAACCGAAGTGCCGGTGTTCTCCGTAGTTTTGACCCCGCACCACTTCCATGCCGGCGAAGAACATCAGAAGTTTTTCTTCGAGCATTTCGTGCACAAAGGCCAGGAAGCGGCCAAGACATGCGCGGATACGCTGCACAAGATGCGCGCGTTGCGTCGTAGCGAGCCGCGTGCGGTAGCAGTGTAAACACCGATAAACCTGTGGGAG
>NZ_JBOBDO010000049.1:0-3944 GCF_050586665.1 Pseudomonas sp. ES4
TAAGCCCTCAGCTTAAATCCTGCGCAATAAAACAAAAGACTAAAAACCCGCTGAACTTTGCGGGCAATCGTTGAATAATCATTCGAATACTAAAGAGATGGATATATATAAATACCACCACCTCCCATCACTTATGTTCCACCAGCGAGCGAATATAAAAAAACCCCGAACGTTGCATTTGCAGCAACCTTCGGGGTGTTCAATACGCGTAGTGTTAATCTCCCGCGTTCAAATCAGGTAATTCCATCTGCGTCTTGCGTTTGATAAATGCATCTTCAACCGCTTCGAACTCCCTGGCCAGTTCCGCACTTTTGACCAGGTATTCCTGACTTGCCATCTCCGTTGCCGTCAGCGCCTCGAGTCGTGCGTGCAACGGCTCTTGTTCCAACAGAAACTCATCGGCGTATTTGTGCTTCAGAAACCCTCGCCAGAAATCACGCTGGGTGGTCGCCGCAAATTCCTGGGGCGAATTGTCCAGGGCCAACACCCGCTGCTCGGCAGCATCGAGCATCGCCGCCGTCACATCAGCCACGCCGAGATACCTGGCCTGCTGCGGCTGCCCCGGTAAACCCAGTCGATCCTTCAGTCCGATACGGTAAGCAAGACGAATCTCGACTCGATCGATCAGCAGAATTTCCTGGATCTTCTGCTCCAGGGTCAACGCGTGATTGGCCGAAATGCTCTGAATCCGTTCGCTCGCATCCTGTTGCGCAATCCGTTCGACTTCGTCGAGCCTGAACAAACCCTTTGCCAGCGTGGAAAGCTCCGGGGTCGCCTGCGTGCTCAAGCCGTGGCTGATCAGACTCTTGACCTCCAGGCGACTGAAAATCAGCGCAGCCCCATCGGCACAGGTTGCCACATCCCCGGCCAGACGGAACAACTCGGTGCGCAATTGCTCGGACTGTCCAGCGGCGTCCATCAGTGCCCATACCCGAGCCTGCAGATCAGGGTAAGCGTTCCTGAACTCGCCTGTTTGTCGCAGATTCTCCAGCAGCCTGAAGAACTCCTGACTGCGGGGATCTTCCCCCTCGAGCAAACTCCACTGCTCTTGTCTGGCGGCACGCTCGTCGGCGGGAAGGTCCCGCATCCAGTGTTGCAATCGCTCATTGGAGTTTGCCAAAGGGTCGGCAACCGCGAGGGGTTCAATGGGTATTGGCACTCCCTCCTCGGGTGGCGGAATACGTAGCCAGGCCTGGGCATAGTCTTCCAGAGCAGCCGGAGTGAGCGGGTTACCGTCCAGAACGGCACTGTTGAACACCCGGTATGCAGCAGCTGCGTTTTCCTCGGCGGGATTGAGAATTTCGTCCGCCACCCGAGTGATGATGTTATCGCGCAGGTCGATGCCTTGAAGGTGCGGCAAAGCATCCAGCCCCGCTGGCCACTCGGTAAGGCCAGTGTTGCGCAGGTTGAGTTGTCTCAACGTTGGCATCCGCCGGAAATCGGGAATGCGCCCTAATGGATTGTGGCTCAGGTGCAGTTGTCGCAGCGCCGGGTATCCCTCGAGGGCTACGATGGCTTCCGGACTCAACGAAATGACATTCCTCGAGAGATACAGCGCCTGCAGCCGCGGCATCAGCCGCAATGTTTGCGGAAGCGTTTGCAGCCGATTGTTCTCCAGGCTCACCTCGCGCAAGTTGGGGAACGCCTCAAGGAAATTGGCCGTTATCTCACCAAGCGCCATGGCACTGAGGTCCAGTGAATAAACGTGCGTAAAAAGAGCTCGAGTCAACACTGGAAGCTCCCCGATACGCAGGCCGGTCAGGCTCAGAATGCCCTCGGCGTACAAACTGCCGGTCGCTTGCTGCGGCGAATTGGTCCTTTGCCAGCAACGCCGGAGCAAGTCGGCCACCCGCTGCCGGTCCTGCCGGTTGACCGGTTCAATACTCCCATCGGGCAAGACGTGCGTCCCCGGTGTATCCACCCAGGTGTTCGCCTCCTGTTGCAGGCTGGCGAACTCTTCTTCAAGACCCAGCAAATACTCTTCGACTGACAACGGATAGGTGGGATGAGCCTGCGCCCGCTCCGCCTGTGCCAAAACCATTTCGACATCTGCATTGCCAAGGGAGGGATACAGCCGGCGAACTCTCGCACGTCGCTCTGCCATCTGCAGATTCGTGCCTTGCCCACGACCACTCAAAGGATAGCCAAAAGTGCCGTCGCCCCCGCGCATTGGCGCCTTGAAAAAAGGTTTGATCGGCTGCATCCGCAACGCCTTGCGCAAGCCGTCGCGCGACAGAACATGCTGCTTGATCAGCTGCTTCAATTCCGCTCCCTGCCCTACATGAGGAAGCCTCAGCGCGGCACGATGGTTTTGCGGTAAAGCATGCTGCAGAGCCACATACAGATCGTCCGCGCCGTGCAGATGGTTATCGTCGCTGTCACGCGCTTCGTATCGTCCGTCTTCGTTGCGCACCAGGACCTTGCGCTCGGTCGCATCCTCCGGGCCGACGCTGGCACGCAGTTCGCCATTGAAGGAACCCTCTCGCACTTCAATACGCAGGTTTTTTTTCCCGCTCGGTAATGCTTCCAGTGTGTGCAGAACCAACGTCTCGGTATCCGGCGTCAATGCGACCGGCAGATACAGCCCTTCATAGGCCCGCGACAGACGCACTTCCCGCTGAGCATTGCGCAGCGCCTCGGCCAGGCGCAGAGGAACAGGTTTGGTCTGTTGCGGGTTGGCAAAATCCCATTGCGCCATTTGTCGGCGCTCGGCGCTGGAAGCACCGGCCAGCACGTCTTCGACAATGTTGGTGGGGAGGCCGGTGAAACGGCTTTTGATCAGCTCGACACGCGGATCACCCGACGCCTGCTGACTGGCGTAGCGCGCATTGAACAATTCGGTCTTGTGATCGAGCGTCACGTGGACACCCGACTCAGCGCTTTCCATCCGTGAGACCAGGTTTTCGGTGTGTCGGTAGGCCTCGAAACGGCTGAGGGTATCGGCCAGCAATGGCGGCAGGGGCTCACGCTCGACATACATTCTGCGCAACAGGCCTTCGTGGGTGCCGCTGATCTTGCGGGCCAGCTCAAGCTCGCCATCGCTCAACGCATCCACACGATGGCCAAGGCGTCGTAACAGAGTCGGACGCTCCCAGGTCAAGGGTTGCTCGGTTTCAGCTTTCCAGGCGCCGGCACCGTTATGCTCCACCACCGGTTGATAAGCGTTGGGCCGGGTCGGATGTTGCAGGCGATGCTCGCCCGTCGCCGGGTCCTGGCGCACCTGGTAATGCTCTTGCTCCAGGCGCAGCCATTGCTGATCGTTGTGCTTATACAGCCCCAAGTCATCGGGTTTGGCCTCGGTCGGCAGCGTCAGCGGGTGCTCGTACGGCGTCAGGTCCGGTTTCCACAGGCGGGTCTTGCCCGTGGGCAGTTCCACCGGTTTGAGGTTGTCGATCAGCGGACTGGGGGTGATCGGGATCCGGGCCGCCTGCGGGATGGCGTGCCCGGCGCTCATCAGGGCCAGTTGCGCAAAGTTGATGATCACTCCGTTGATGTGCGCCGATGCCTCGTCGCGGTCGCCCTTGCTCCAGTCTTCGATGCCTTCCAGCAGTTCGGCGGCCATCTGCGCCACCATCAGCGCCAACATGGCTTCGCCCAGCCCCGGCACCAGCATCGCGGCAAAGTTGAAGACGTTCCAGCCGATGTCCAGGTAGCTGCTCAGGCGTTTCCAGCGCGTGGCGGCATCCTCATCGCCGGTCGGGACGGCAATCGCTCGCGCGTCGCTAAGCGCCTTGTCGCGCTTGAGCCGATACAGCTGCGGCCACAGCTCGCCCGTCAGCCGGTGGGTAATCGGCTCGGCATTCGGGTTCTCCACCGCGGTTTCCCGCCACCACGGCCCCATGTCCAGCGGTTCGCGCTGCTGCCAGGTGATCCGGCTCAGACGCTCGCGGACCCGGGCAAAGAACCGGCCCTGGTCCTTGTGCGCGACGAAGCGGCTGAAGAAT
>NZ_JBOBDO010000050.1:0-3353 GCF_050586665.1 Pseudomonas sp. ES4
TTGATTTCTAGTCTTTGATTAGATCGTTCTTTAAAAATTTGGGTATGTGATAGAAAGATAGACTGGACGTTACTTTCACTGGTAACGGATCAGGCTAAGGTAAAATTTGTGAGTTGCTCTTTGGAGCAAGAATCGAATTTTCGGCGAATGTCGTCTTCACAGTATAACCAGATTGCTTGGGGTTATATGGTCAAGTGAAGAAGCGCATACGGTGGATGCCTTGGCAGTCAGAGGCGATGAAAGACGTGGTAGCCTGCGAAAAGCTTCGGGGAGTCGGCAAACAGACTTTGATCCGGAGATGTCTGAATGGGGGAACCCAGCCATCATAAGATGGTTATCTTAAGCTGAATACATAGGCTTAAGAGGCGAACCAGGGGAACTGAAACATCTAAGTACCCTGAGGAAAAGAAATCAACCGAGATTCCCTTAGTAGTGGCGAGCGAACGGGGACTAGCCCTTAAGTGGCTTTGAGATTAGCGGAACGTTCTGGAAAGTACGGCCATAGTGGGTGATAGCCCTGTACGCGAAAATCTCTTAGTCATGAAATCGAGTAGGACGGAGCACGAGAAACTTTGTCTGAATATGGGGGGACCATCCTCCAAGGCTAAATACTACTGACTGACCGATAGTGAACTAGTACCGTGAGGGAAAGGCGAAAAGAACCCCGGAGAGGGGAGTGAAATAGATCCTGAAACCGTATGCGTACAAGCAGTGGGAGCCCACTTTGTTGGGTGACTGCGTACCTTTTGTATAATGGGTCAGCGACTTATTTTCAGTGGCGAGCTTAACCGAATAGGGGAGGCGTAGCGAAAGCGAGTCTTAATAGGGCGTCTAGTCGCTGGGAATAGACCCGAAACCGGGCGATCTATCCATGGGCAGGTTGAAGGTTGGGTAACACTAACTGGAGGACCGAACCGACTACCGTTGAAAAGTTAGCGGATGACCTGTGGATCGGAGTGAAAGGCTAATCAAGCTCGGAGATAGCTGGTTCTCCTCGAAAGCTATTTAGGTAGCGCCTCATGTATCACTGTAGGGGGTAGAGCACTGTTTCGGCTAGGGGGTCATCCCGACTTACCAAACCGATGCAAACTCCGAATACCTACAAGTGCCGAGCATGGGAGACACACGGCGGGTGCTAACGTCCGTCGTGAAAAGGGAAACAACCCAGACCGTCAGCTAAGGTCCCAAAGTTATGGTTAAGTGGGAAACGATGTGGGAAGGCTTAGACAGCTAGGAGGTTGGCTTAGAAGCAGCCACCCTTTAAAGAAAGCGTAATAGCTCACTAGTCGAGTCGGCCTGCGCGGAAGATGTAACGGGGCTCAAACCATACACCGAAGCTACGGGTATCACTTAGGTGATGCGGTAGAGGAGCGTTCTGTAAGCCTGTGAAGGTGAGTTGAGAAGCTTGCTGGAGGTATCAGAAGTGCGAATGCTGACATGAGTAACGACAATGGGTGTGAAAAACACCCACGCCGAAAGACCAAGGTTTCCTGCGCAACGTTAATCGACGCAGGGTTAGTCGGTCCCTAAGGCGAGGCTGAAAAGCGTAGTCGATGGAAAACAGGTTAATATTCCTGTACTTCTGGTTATTGCGATGGAGGGACGGAGAAGGCTAGGCCAGCTTGGCGTTGGTTGTCCAAGTTTAAGGTGGTAGGCTGGAATCTTAGGTAAATCCGGGATTCTAAGGCCGAGAGCTGATGACGAGTGTTCTTTTAGAACACGAAGTGGTTGATGCCATGCTTCCAAGAAAAGCTTCTAAGCTTCAGGTAACCAGGAACCGTACCCCAAACCGACACAGGTGGTTGGGTAGAGAATACCAAGGCGCTTGAGAGAACTCGGGTGAAGGAACTAGGCAAAATGGCACCGTAACTTCGGGAGAAGGTGCGCCGGTGAGGGTGAAGCATTTACTGCGTAAGCCCATGCCGGTCGAAGATACCAGGCCGCTGCGACTGTTTATTAAAAACACAGCACTCTGCAAACACGAAAGTGGACGTATAGGGTGTGACGCCTGCCCGGTGCCGGAAGGTTAATTGATGGGGTTAGCTAACGCGAAGCTCTTGATCGAAGCCCCGGTAAACGGCGGCCGTAACTATAACGGTCCTAAGGTAGCGAAATTCCTTGTCGGGTAAGTTCCGACCTGCACGAATGGCGTAACGATGGCGGCGCTGTCTCCACCCGAGACTCAGTGAAATTGAAATCGCTGTGAAGATGCAGTGTATCCGCGGCTAGACGGAAAGACCCCGTGAACCTTTACTATAGCTTTGCACTGGACTTTGAATTTGCTTGTGTAGGATAGGTGGGAGGCTTTGAAGCGTGGACGCCAGTTCGCGTGGAGCCAACCTTGAAATACCACCCTGGCAACTTTGAGGTTCTAACTCAGGTCCGTTATCCGGATCGAGGACAGTGTATGGTGGGTAGTTTGACTGGGGCGGTCTCCTCCTAAAGAGTAACGGAGGAGTACGAAGGTGCGCTCAGACCGGTCGGAAATCGGTCGTAGAGTATAAAGGCAAAAGCGCGCTTGACTGCGAGACAGACACGTCGAGCAGGTACGAAAGTAGGTCTTAGTGATCCGGTGGTTCTGTATGGAAGGGCCATCGCTCAACGGATAAAAGGTACTCCGGGGATAACAGGCTGATACCGCCCAAGAGTTCATATCGACGGCGGTGTTTGGCACCTCGATGTCGGCTCATCACATCCTGGGGCTGAAGCCGGTCCCAAGGGTATGGCTGTTCGCCATTTAAAGTGGTACGCGAGCTGGGTTTAGAACGTCGTGAGACAGTTCGGTCCCTATCTGCCGTGGACGTTTGAGATTTGAGAGGGGCTGCTCCTAGTACGAGAGGACCGGAGTGGACGAACCTCTGGTGTTCCGGTTGTCACGCCAGTGGCATTGCCGGGTAGCTATGTTCGGAATAGATAACCGCTGAAAGCATCTAAGCGGGAAACTAGCCTCAAGATGAGATCTCACTGGGACCTTGAGTCCCCTGAAGGGCCGTCGAAGACTACGACGTTGATAGGTTGGGTGTGTAAGCGCTGTGAGGCGTTGAGCTAACCAATACTAATTGCCCGTGAGGCTTGACCATATAACACCCAAGCAATTTGCATGCTTCGAGCTGAAAGGCAAAGGGCACCAGATTGCGGTGTGTGAAGACGAAACGAACCGAAAGTTCGAGATACTCACAAAACACCTGGCTATCACATACCCATTCGCTGGAGCGTGAACCTGCAAAGGCCCACGACCTGGCTACCGAATTTCTTGACGACCATAGAGCATTGGAACCACCTGATCCCATCCCGAACTCAGCAGTGAAACGATGCATCGCCGATGGTAGTGTGGGGTTTCCCCATGTGAGAGT
>NZ_JBOBDO010000051.1:0-2794 GCF_050586665.1 Pseudomonas sp. ES4
CACGCGTCACCGAGTACCGCTACGACGGCCAGCACCGCTTGGTCGGCGTCACCACCGCGGACGGCCGCAGCGCCAGCTACCGCTACGACGCCTTCGGCCGCCGCATCAGCAAAACCGTCGACGGCAAAACCACCGAATTCTTCTGGCAAGGCGACCACCTCATCGCCGAAAGCAGCCGCGAGCATTACCGCAGCTACGTCTACGAACCCGGCACATTCCGCCCGCTCGCCATGCTCGACGGCAAAGGCCCGGACCAGGCTTGCCCGTTCTACTACCAACTCGACCACCTCGGCACCCCGCAAGAACTCACCGATTACAGCGGCGACATCGTCTGGTCGGCGACGTACAACGCCTACGGCCAACTCACTCGTCTGGTGTTCGGTGGAGGAGAACAGCTTGAACAACCGTTGCGGTTTCAAGGGCAGTACTTCGACGCCGAGAGCGGCCTGCATTACAACCGGCATCGGTACTATGATCCGGAGGTGGGCCGGTACCTGACGCCCGATCCGATCAAGTTGGCGGGCGGGCTGAACCAGTACCAGTACACGCGGAATCCGACGGGGTGGGTTGATCCGTTGGGGTTGAGCGGGAGTTGTCCGCCGCCTAATAAGCTTGGGTGTGGGGCGCCGGATGATACGACTGGCGCTAGGGTTGATGAGGGTGAGCCGGCTCTGCCGAAGCCCAAGCTGAGTGCTGCGGAGCTTGCCAAGAAAGAAGTTAAAAGATTAAACGACAGTCAAGGCATGCATATGGTTGGAAAACATAGTCCAGCGGTACCAGATGCTAAGTGGAAGCAGCGTGCTATTGATGGTACGGATCCGATAACTGGTAGAAGACCTAGGCACCAACGTGGTAATCCAAGCTCCAGATTTAGCAGTTGGGAGTTGATGCTCGAGGCTTACACTCTTGCAACAACGAGGACTGAGCGAGGGCTGTCTCGATTTACGGGGAAGGACGGAGAGGATAATAACATCGTTAGAATGAGGCTTCCGGGTGCCGGGGAGGGATATATACCAAACACTAGGTCAAAGGAAAATCCAAGGCTTATTAAATTGGACGGTTTTGAAATGAAGTTTGATGATGCTGGCGTTCCTTTTACGTTATATCCGATCAAGTGAGGAAGATTATGTTTATCGATCCTGATACTCAGCAGCCATATATACCGACACCTTCATATTTTTTGGGCTGCTTCGATATTTATGATCGTGAAGAAACACTTGGAGAGGAGTTGGAGAAATTTAATCCGAATGACCCGTCGGACAGAGAGGAGCTAATACTCAAGTATTGTCTGGTTAGAAATCGTACCTATCGACACCGCTTTTTACTTTACAAGTGTTTGGAAAAGGCGCTTGAGGATAAAAACTACGACTTTCAGTCGCTTTTTAAGTACGACCCAGAGGCGTACTCCTCATTTCCCTGTGGGTGGGATGAAATGGAAAATACGAGAGCTTTTTTTGAAGATATTTATCGTTTGGCAACTATCGAGTGGAAAGAGGATTTTCAAAAGGCCAATCTTGAAGACCCAGCGAGTTGGTAAAGAGTTTTAGTGATTTTTTAGTTTAGTTGCTTCTGGCCCGTATTCTATTGTGTTCAGTTATGGTCGGCTTTTGAAAAATGATGTTATTAATACCTATTAAAAAATTGATTTCTACACTGCGAACTATGTATAAGAATTGGGCGAATGGTTCGGGTCCTGCTGTTCAGCAACAAACCACTAGCTGCGAACTTCATGGTGAGAGCGAAAGGTGGAGAGCCGTTCCGAGCTCTAAGTTTATAAGCTATAGAGCGCAGCTGAATGCTTATAATGAAGCGATGACAAGGGAGACTAGAAAAATGTCTCGTTTTACTGGGGAGGATAGTAAAGGAAATTTGTTAGTAAGAATGGAGGCTGAAAACGTAGGTCAGGGATATGAGCCTAATCCTTTAGATCCAACAAATCCGCGTTTCATTCCTCAGATGAATGCCTTTGAGATGAAATTCGACTTTGAGACACTGCAGCCTATAGCGCTTTATCCGATAGAGAAAATCTAATGCTGATGCATCCGTATCTGAATGCTCCATACAACCCAAGCCTAGGGCATTTTCTCGGCGGGTTCGATATATATGATCGCGAGGAGAGTCTTGGGGTTGAGTTGTCGGCGTACGATCCTGATTGTCCTTCAGATAGAGAGTTCTTAATATCTCGGTTTATTGTCAAGCGTTTCGCTGCGTTGAGTTATCGGCACAAATTTGTTTTGTTTTTTGTGTTGGGAGAGGCTCTTGATGGTGACTCAAGTGTTTTTTCTGAGATTTTGGAACATGATCCGATGTCCCCCTCCTTGCTCCCTCCTGGGTGGAACGAAATGAAAAATCCGCGGGCGTTTTTTGAAGATGTGTACCTCAAGTTATCCGAAGCGTGGGTTGATGATCTGTATAAAGCGAGTCAGGAGGATTTTTCAACTTGGTGAGGGTAGTACTTAACCGAGAGATAAATTTAATGCTTGGCTGTAGTGTTTGAGAATTATTGTCAATAATAAGTGAGTGTTTTCTCGGCTTTTTAATTTGTTGGTGCTTGCTTATTTGACCATGCACGATGTGAAGGGTAGCGAATTTTCTGGGCAAGATCGTCGGAAGTTTCCTTCAACTCGTAGCGGTTTCCATGAACTGGTGCGAAGTGAGCTCCATGGATAGTCTTTGGCTGTCGCTGCAAATGCAGTGGCAGGGTGTAGGAACCCTTGGAAATTCACCGCGCGTCAACGCTGTCGTTTGATTGCGGCACTTTATTTGTGTCCGTAAGATCGTTCGCGGCGGCTGT
>NZ_JBOBDO010000052.1:0-2295 GCF_050586665.1 Pseudomonas sp. ES4
GACCGTGAAGTTGAGCACACTGACCGGGCCATCAACGCTCGACGTCCCGTTAAGAACGCTGCCGCTGACCGGGGCATCTTCGCCCGTGGTCACGGTTTCGCTGATGTCGGTGAAGTTGTCGTTGACCGGCGTGACGCTGATGTTCAGGGTCGAGGTAACGTTGTTGCCGGAGCCGTCGGTGACGGTGTAGCTGACGCTCGGCACGCTGCCGTTGTAATTGGCAGTCGGAGTGAAGGTATAAGCTCCGCTCGCCCCGATCACCAGGGTGCCGACGTTGGCGATAGTCGCTGTACTTCCAGCCGTGTAAGTGGTCGCCCCAACGGTGAAGTTGATCACGCCGACCGGGCCGTCGACGCTCGAAGTGCCCGACAGCACGCTGCCGGTGGCCACGGAGTCTTCGTTGACGGTGACGATTTCACTGACATCGGAGAAGTTGTCATTAACCGGCGTAACGCTGATGTTCAGGGTACTGCTCGAGCCGGTGCTGGTGGTGTATGTCACCTGTGGAACGTTGCCGTTCCAGTCGGCAGCCGGCTTGAAGGTGTAGTCGCCGTTGCTGGCGATGATCAGCGTTCCGACACCGTTAATGGTCGCGGTCTGGCCCGCCGTGAAGTTGCCGTTGACCCCGGTCACGTTGAAGCTGGTGACGCTCAGGACGTTATCGACATCGCTGTCGTTGCCCAGCACGTTACCGGTCGCGTTGTGGTCTTCGTCGACCGTGATCTTGTCCGCCTGCAGCACGCTTGCGTCATCGACGGCACCGACGTGCACCACCAACGGCAGCGACGTGCTGGCGCTTGGGGCATCGCCGTCTTTGGCGGTGGCCGTGACAGTCAGGGGGATGTCGCCATTGAAGTTCGTCGGCGGTGTCAGCTTGAGCGTGGACAGGTTCCAGCCAGTAATGTCCACCGACGTCGAGCCGTCGGCAGCATTGAAGGTGTGGGTGCCGTCGGTGAGACTGGAACCCGCCGGCAAGCCGTTCAGGGTGAGAGCGAGTGTTTCCGAACCATCGACGTCGTTAGTGTGGGCCTGGATGGTCGACAACAGGATCGCTTGGTCTTCAAGGCCCGAGTTGAGCACCTGGGTGACATCGATGTTATCCAGCACGCCGCCCAGGCTGTTTCTGTCCCCGGCGCGGAACTCGAGTTTCTGGTTGCCATCGGCAGTGACCGGAATGTCGAAACTGTAGTGCTGCATGCCGGTGGTCGTGGTGTTCAAGGTGCCAATGAGTTGGTCGCCCCAGTACACATTGATGTGCGAATTCACCACACCTGCACGCGGTGCGTAGTCGAACGACACGTTATAGGTGCTGCCGGCCTTGGCATCGATAGTGGTGTAGAGGTTGCTCGCATCGCCAGCGTTGCGCTCCAGTTCAATGACCTGGTTATCGCCACCGGCACCATAGACGCTGGCCTTGCCGATTTCGACCATGCCACCTCTGTTGTCAGTGTGCCAAACGCCGTTGCCGAGCTGGCTGACATTGACGTCGCCATGGCCGTTGTTCAGCGCGACTTCCTGGAAGTCGGTCGAGACGACCGTACCGCCACCCGTCAGTGACAGGCTTGGGGTATCGGTTATTGGCGCGACGACAATGGTGCCGGTTGCCGAAGACGCAGAGGGCATGCCCTGGTTATCGGTCGAGGTGTAGGTGAATTGGGTGGTGCCACTCCAGTCGCCGGTAGGCTTGAAGTAAACCGTTGCGCCGTTGGCGGTTGCGGAGATGACACTGCTGGTGGTCAACGCGATGGTCCCGGCAGCGTCAGCGTAAAACACACCATTGGCCGGCAGGCTGGTCAGGTTGAAGTGCCCGACAGTGCCGTCGATGTCATTGCCGCCAAGTTGCACGGAGATCAACTGATCTTCATCACCACTGGCCGAGGTAGTGTTGACGGTCGGAGCGTCGTTGACCGAGTTGACCTTGATGTCCAGCGTGCTGATGGAATTGGTGTTGGTGATATAGCTGATCTGCGGAGCGGTGCCATTCCAGTTCGCCGTTGGGGTGAAACTGTAATCGCCGTTGGCGGCGATAGTCACAGTGCCGACGCCGGCGATCGTCGCGACTTGACCCGCGGTAAAGGAACCGGTGACGCCTTGTACGGTGAATGTCGCGACACTCAGTGCATTGTCGACATCGCTGTCATTGCCGAGCACGTTGCCAGTTGCAACGTGGTCTTCATCGACAGTGTTGGTATCCGCGGTCAGGACGCTTGGGTCATCGACCGGGGTGACGCTGATGTTCAGGGTCGAGGTGACATTGCTGCCGGAGCCGTCGGTGACGGTGTAGCTGACTGTCGG
>NZ_JBOBDO010000053.1:0-2106 GCF_050586665.1 Pseudomonas sp. ES4
CTGAGGTGGGACCTGCGTAACCAGTTGCAGTCGATCAGCCCAGTGGAGCGCGACTCGGGGCTCAATGATCAAGAGTCCTATGTCTACGATGGCGGTGGTCAGCGCGTGCGCAAAATCCGCTCACTGAACACCAATGCCCGAACCGTGGTGGCTGAAGTGCGTTACTTGCCGGGACTTGAACTGCGCACCGACAGTGGCACCAGGGAGGCACTGCAGGTCATCACCGCGCAGGCCGGGCTCAACAGTGTTCGGGTATTGCATTGGGAAACCGATCCGCCGTCCGGCGTGACCAACGATCAGTACCGTTACAGCCTGGTGGATCATCTGAATTCCTGCACGCTGGAGCTCGCCGATGATGCACGAGTCATCAGTCGGGAAACGTATCATCCGTTTGGTACAACCGCCTGGTCTGCCGGCCCGAACGACACCGATGGGGATTACAAACCGTTCGCTATTCGGGCAAGGAACGGGATGCGACGGGGCTTTATTACTATGGATTTCGGTACTACCTACCGTGGTTGCAGCGTTGGTTGAATCCCGATCCTGCCGGGGCAATCGATGGTCTCAATCTTTATCGAATGGTCCGAAACAACCCGGTAGGGTTGGTTGATGTAGATGGGCTCGCACCTGATCCAAAGGACGGTCAGGGCAATGCAGTTTCAAGACTCAGAGGAATGTTTAGCGGACTCAGTACGTCTCCTCAACCGGCACCAGTACGTCCGTTGGTCCCGGCAAGACCGGCTTCACTTACGCCAGCCGCTATTGCACCTTGGCCGAACGCGGAGCAAACGGTTCAGCCCTCGAAAGCCTCGGTGGTCGCGCCTCGAAGACCGCCTCCTATATCGTTGCCAACGGCGGATAAGTCAAATGAAGCGCTTCCTTCCTATGCTGGCGGTTCAATGACTGTGGGCTCACACCAATTGATGCTTGCTACATCGGGTTCCGTCATAGCCACGAGGGCGGACAATCGTTCCCCCAAAACAATACGTAAAGCGGGTGGTTTTTTTCCTAGAGATAATAGAGGGCCCAAAATCAAGGATGAGTTCAGGCGGGCAGTAGTGTCCAATGGGATTAACACCCTGGCCCAGGAACACGTTAGAAGCCCGTTTCCTGGGTACGTATCTACCGGCATGGATGAAGTTTCAGGGGGGTTCGGTGACACAAGAGCCTACCAGTACCGGATGGAAATTCCGGGATTGAAAGAGCGAGACATCAATGATCAGACGCTGGGGCTCGGGGCGCCCTTCGAATTCACTCCCAAAGGACGATTAGACACCAGACTTTTGATGAGTGATGACACGCTTGATGGGGCCGAATTCGTGGCGATTATTCCACCTGTGACAGTGGAAATGACCTTCATTACCCCGATTCCGAATGCCTACATCGTTGCCGTCAGGGAGGCGAAGAGTACTCAATGGAAACCTTTTTTATGATGATCCAGATGTAAAAAGCCCCCCGTTCGACCCTCTGCGATAGGGAAAACGCAGCGGGTCGGGAGGGAGCTTCTTGTGTTACAGATCAATCACTGCGCGATGGTTTTCACCGACACGCCGCGTTCGTTGGCGCAGAGGACGCATGCTATTAATGCCGTTGGTCGGTACTGTAATTTCTGACAGTAGCCTGACCTGCCCACGAACGGTTAGATGACTGCTGGCAAACAGGGACGCGACCGGCATGCAGGCCTCGACGATGGGAATGCACCACCAAACACCCGGATTGTCCGTTGTCGACCCGCGTGGTCTGCCGATCCGTTCGGTTGATTATTGGCGCGAGGTCGAAGGTGACCCCACTCAGGCCCGCATCAATCGCACCTTTCACGATGCCGCAGGCCGTGCGGTTGAACAGTGGGACCCTCGGCTTTGGGCGCTGTCAGAAGAAGATCCATTGAGGCGCGCTAACCTCACCACGGTGTTTTCGCTGGCGGGTAACGCGCTGTTCACTGACAGCGTCGATGCCGGTTGGCAGCTCAACCTGCCAGGTCTGGGCAATGAAGTGTTGCAGGGGTGGGACAGCCGAGGTGCCGGACGTGAGGTCGAATACGATGACTTGCTTCGTCCGTTAGTGGTATTCGAGCAAGGCACGACCGAGCCGCGAAGGGCGGTTGAG
>NZ_JBOBDO010000055.1:0-1510 GCF_050586665.1 Pseudomonas sp. ES4
GCTTTTTCCCTTTATCTTTATCCTAGCTACTCGTCGGAGATATCAGACTCGACCCATCGCATGAAAAATTCTTCCTGAACCTCAGGTTCATTGGTCAGATTGTTTTCCTCGTAATCAAAGATACTTACTAAATCACTTCTTAATGCTTGTTTACCCAGCGTCAGCTCATACGCTTTTACACCTAACGACATCTGTGAGGACATACTAGAGGGGTGTACGTTTATTTTTGCTCCTTTACACAAAAAAGTTACGTCACGATGGTCTTCCCTGATATGACCCAAGCATTTGTAAAAATCGTCGCCAGAGTATGAATTTCGATAACCATCTTCCATAACAAAAGTGATACTTAGGTTTTCGGAGTCACAGAGAAGCTCAGCGGATTGCCGCTTGCCATTCTTGATTATCAAAATCGTTACGCTGTCCACGTTCTATTTCCTGTTCGGATTTAAGGTGGTGTGACCAGATGGGCGACCATTAGCACCAATAGGGGTTACGCCTAAAATATCTTCTCTTTTGACTCCGCCTTGAATTGCTAACTCTCGCTCGCTACTAAACTTATATTTTTTGCCAAGCTCCGAAGTCAGATCTCGCCCAGGGATCATCCGTATGGTGTACAAAAAACCGCTTCTCATGTTGAATTTTGTTGCGAAATCGATTCCAACCTCTCTAACGGGGGTAGTGCTCACAAAATTGCTCGGAGGCTTGTTGCTATCAAGGGAATGGAGAAGCAAGTCATTGCTGTCGCCCTTGGTTTTAAATCCTTGTTCAAATATCTCATCTGGGTGACGACCGTCTCCACGATATAAATACAATTCCTCTGGGTATGACGGGAGTTGAGCTTCCCCCTCATCAACCTTAATATTCCCCGTCGGATCCTCATCCCCAAACGAGGGCCGCTTACACCCATCCCCCCCAGGACACTCACTCAACCCTAGCGGATCAACCCACCCCGTCGGATTGCGCGTGTACTGATACCCGTTTAACCCCCCCGCCAACTTGCTCGGATCCGGCGTCAAATACCGTCCGACATCAGGATTGTAGTAGCGATGCCGGTTGTAATGCAGGCCAGTCTCCGCATCGAAGTATTGCCCCTGAAACCTCAGTGGCTGATCCAGCACCTGATGGGTGTCGCGGTTGAGGCGAGTCAGGCGGCCATAGGCTGTGTATCGGGCGGCCCAGATGATGTCGCCGCTGTAATCGGTAAGTTCTTGCGGGGTGCCGAGGTGGTCGAGCTGGTAGTAGAACGGGCAGGCCTGGTCCGGGCCTTTGCCGTCGAGCATGGCCAGTGGGCGGAAAGTGCCGGGTTCGTAGAGGTAGCTGCGGTAGTGCTCGCGGCTGCTTTCGGCGATGAGGTGGTCGCCTTGCCAGAAGAATTCGGTGGTCTTGCCGTCGACGGTTTTGCTGATGCGGCGGCCGAACGCGTCGTAGCGGTAGCTGGCGCTGCGGCCGTCCGCGGTGGTGACGCCGACCAAGCGGTGCTGGCCGTCGTAGCGGTATTCGGTGACGCGTT
>NZ_JBOBDO010000056.1:0-1374 GCF_050586665.1 Pseudomonas sp. ES4
CGAGAGTGTCAGATTTTTTGTGTGCGGGCCGATAACGGCCTGCCGTTAGGCAGGCCTTCATTTCACCAGTTTGGTCTGATGAATCGATCTCCGTACAAAACTGCGAACTGATTCATGGCGCTTTTCCAGTCATGGGCTGCACTGCCCCAATTGGAAGTAATGTTTTGCAGCGCCAGCCAGATCAGTTTCGTCGCTGCCTCGTCGGTTGGAAAGTGACCTCTTGTCTTGATGATTTTACGCAACTGAGCATTGATGCTTTCGATGGCGTTGGTGGTGTAGATCACTTTTCGTATGGCCGGCGGGAACATGAAAAACGGGATGACTCGGTCCCAGGCGCGCCTCCAAGCTGCCGCTATCGTCGGATATTGCTTGCCCCAAGGTCCTGTCTCGAAGGCCTCCAAAGCTTGCTCGGCGACTTCAGCATTGAGCGCTTGATAGATCGGTTTCAGGGCTTTGGCCAGCTCGCGACGTTTGTCCCATGCCGCGTAATCAAGGCTGTTACGAATCAAATGGACGATGCAGGTCTGCAGCGTTGTCTCAGGGAACACCGCACTCAAGGCTTCCGGCATGCCTTTGAGGCCGTCAGTTACCGCAATCAAAACGTCCTCGACGCCTCGGGTTTTGAGGTCGTTGAAGACTTTCATCCAGAACTTGGCACCCTCGGTGTTCTCGATCCAGATACCCAAAATATCCCGGGTGCCGTCGGGCAGCACACCCAGGGCCAAGTAGATTGCCTTGTTACGAACCACGCCTTCGTCACGGATTTTGACCCGCAGGGCATCGAAGAAAATGACCGGGTACATGGGCTCAAGTGGCCGTTGTTGCCAAGTACCGACTTCCTCCAGAACAGCGTCGGTGACCGAGCTGATGAAGTCATGGGAGACGTCTGTCCCGTACTGTTCGGAGAGAAATGCACGAATCTCGCGAACACTCATGCCGCGGGCATACATAGCAATGATCTTGTCATCGAAGCCTGTAAACCGGCGCTCGTGTTTGGGAATCAGGATCGGAGCAAAGCTGCCATCGCGGTCTCTGGGAATATCCAGGCGCAACGGGCCGTCATCGGTCAGCACGGTCTTGCCGCTTCGGCCGTTACGCTGGTTACTCGAATCCTCGGGGCGCTCCGCGCCCTGAGGATAACCAAGGTGGTGACCCAACTCGGCACCAAGGGCTCGCTCGATGAGCGCCTTCTTGAACGCCATCGAGGCATCCTGAATGGCTTCGGCACTCATCGGGCCGCTGACGAACTGGTCGATCAGCTCTTTGGGAATGGATGGAAGGTCACGCTGGGCCTTACTGGCCGGTTTCTTTTTGGTCGGCATACATGCACCTCTGCAACATGTTATGCCCGAACACAAAATTTATGACACTCCC
>NZ_JBOBDO010000057.1:0-1211 GCF_050586665.1 Pseudomonas sp. ES4
GCGCATAGGTCAGTGTGCCGGCGCCATCAGCGCCAAACGCCGAGCTGAAGTTGGCGGCAAAGTTCTGGGTGGCGTTGGTCGCCAGCACCGTCTCGTCCACTGTCAACGTCGGCTCCGTGCCGGTGGTGTTGATGCTCGGCCCATCGTCCTTGAACACCAGGTTTTGTCCGATGTTGAGGGTCGCCTGGGCACTGTCGCCGTCGCCATCGGTCTTGGTTGCCGTCAGCGTTACCAGATTGTCAGCGGTCAACGTCTTCGAATCATCGGGATTGGTGGTGTCGGGATGCACCACGGCGCGGATCTGGTCGAGCGTGACGTCACCATTGGCGGCGACGCTCACTGTGAACACCAGCTCATTGCTCGTGGCGGTGCGACCTTCCACCACTGTGCCGTTGAGCGACAGATTCACCGCTTGACCAGTGGCCGTGTCGGTCAGCCCCGAGGCACCGGCTACCACGCCCAGCACATAGGTCAGTGTGCCCGCGCCATCAGCACCAAACGCCGAGCTGAAGTTGGCGGCAAAGCTCTGGGTGGCGTTAGTCGCCAGCACCGTCTCGTCCACCGTCAACGTCGGCTCCGCACCGGTGGTGCTGATGCTCGGCCCGTCGTCCTTGAACACCAGGTTCTGCCCGATGTTGAGGGTCGCCTGGGCACTGTCGCCGTCGCCATCGGTCTTGGTTGCCGTCAGCGTTACCAGATTGTCAGCGGTCAACGTCTTCGAATCATCGGGATTAGTGGTGTCGGGATGCACCACGGCGCGGATCTGGTCGAGCGTGACGTCACCATTGGCGGCGACGCTCACCGTGAATACCAGATCGTTGCTGGTGGCCGTGCGGCCTTGCACCACGCCGCCGTTGAGCGACAGGTTCACCGCCTGGCCAGTGGCCGTGTCGGTTAGCCCCGACGCACCGACCACCACGCCCAGCGCATAGGTCAGCGTGCCGGCGCCATCAGCGCCAAACGCCGAACTGAAGTTGGCGGCAAAGTTCTGGGTGGCGTTGGTCGCCAGCACCGTCTCGTCCACTGTCAGCGTCGGCTCCGTGCCGGTGGTGCTGATGCTCGGCCCGTCGTCCTTGAACACCAGGTTCTGTCCGATGTTGAGGGTCGCCTGGGCACTGTCGCCGTCGCCATCGGTCTTGGTCGCCGTCAGCGTTACCAGATTGTCCGCCGATAGAGTCTTCGAATCATCAGGATTGCTGGCATCGGGGTGT
>NZ_JBOBDO010000058.1:0-1185 GCF_050586665.1 Pseudomonas sp. ES4
TCAGGCGGTTGAGCGGGTCGTAGTGGTAACTGCGTTGGCCGTGGCGGGTGTCGGCAATGTAGTCGAGGTTGCCGTTGGCGCTGTAGGCATAGTCGCGGCGATACAGCGCTTGGTGCTGTTGGCTGACCGCGTGGGCCTTCAAGCGGCCCTGATCGTCGTAGGCATATTCGCTGAGCAACTGCCCCTGCTGGCGTTGCTGTTCGCGGCCGAAGGCGAATTGGTGCTCGCTGAGCCGCGCGCCGTTGAGGTCGATCGCGGTCAGCGCGCCGCCCCGGGCGTGGTGGTAATCGAGTTTGCTGCCGTCCGGCAGGCGCAGGCGATTCAGTTGGCCGCAGGCGTCGTAGCCATAACGCAATGTGCCCCAGCCCTGATGCTCGGTGATCAAGCGGTCCTGCGGGTCGTATTCGAATTCCAGCGGATGGTCGTGGCCGTCGTCGACGCTGACCAGTCGGCCGAGGCGGTCGTAGCGGTATTCAACCTGGGTGCCGTCGGGCAGGGTTTTGACCCGCAGGCGTCCGGCCGAATCCCGCTGGTAAGCAGTCAGCCGCTGCGAGCCGTCGTCGCCGAACTCGGTTTTCTCCAGCAACTGGCCATTGAGGTCGTAGGCGTACGCCGTGCGTTGGCCGTCGAAGCCGGTTTCCTGTCGGATCAAGCCGTTGGGCGTGTAGTCCAGGCGATAGGTTTCGCCGGATTCGTTTTCGATTGCCGTGAGCAACAGCTGGGCGTTGTCGTAGCGGTACTGCAGCTGAGTGCCGTCGGGGTTAAGGCGGCGGCTGACCAGGTGCAGGTCGTCGAGGTATTCGTAGCGGGTGATGCGGCCCAGTTCATCGCGTTCGGCGGTGATCTTGCCGTAGGCGTTGTAGCTGAACGCGCGGCTGGCGCCGGTAGGCAATATGGTCTGGAGCAGTCGGCCCACGGCATCCCAGTGGTAGCGGGTGACGGCGCCATGTTCGTCCTGACGGGTAAGCTGCCGCCCCAGCGCGTCGTAGGAAAAGCGCCGCCGACCGCCGTCCGGCAAGGTCTCTTCGAGCAGTTGCCCCAGGGCGTTCCAGACGAACACGTGCCGGCTGGTGTCCGGGTAGCAGATCGACAGCAGTTGCCCTTTGTCGTCGTAGTAATAGTGGCTGACCTGGCCGTCGGGGTCGCTCGCTTCGGTGATGTCGCCCTGGGCGTTGCGCTGGTATT
>NZ_JBOBDO010000059.1:0-1209 GCF_050586665.1 Pseudomonas sp. ES4
GCAGGCGGTTGAGCGGGTCGTAGTGGTAACTGCGTTGGCCGTGACGGGTGTCGGCAATGTAGTCGAGGTTGCCGTTGGCGCTGTAGGCATAGTCGCGGCGATACAGCGCTTGGTGCTGTTGGCTGACCGCGTGGGCCTTCAACCGGCCCTGATCGTCGTAGGCATATTCGCTGAGCAACTGCCCCTGCTGGCGTTGCTGTTCGCGGCCGAAGGCGAATTGGTGCTCGCTGAGCCGCGCGCCGTTGAGGTCGATCGCCGTCAGCGCGCCGCCCCGGGCGTGGTGGTAATCGAGTTTGCTGCCGTCCGGCAGGCGCAGGCGATTGAGCTGGCCGCAAGCGTCGTAGCCATAACGCAGCGTGCCCCAGCCCTGATGTTCGGTGATCAAGCGGTCCTGCGAGTCGTATTCGAATTCCAGCGGATGGTCGTGGCCGTCGTCGACGCTGAGCAGTCGGCCGAGGCGGTCGTAGCGGTATTCAACCTGGGTGCCGTCGGGCAGGGTTTTGACCCGCAGGCGTCCGGCCGAATCCCGCTGGTAAGCGGTCAGCCGCTGCGAGCCGTCCTCGCCGAACTCGGTTTTCTCCAGCAACTGGCCATTGAGGTCGTAGGCGTACGCCGTGCGTTGGCCATCGAAGCCGGTTTCCTGTCGGATCAAGCCGTTGGGCGTGTAGTCCAGGCGATAGGTTTCGCCGGATTCGTTTTCGATTGCCGTGAGCAACAGCTGGGCGTTGTCGTAGCGGTAGCGCAGCTGGGTGCCGTCGGGATTGAGGCGGCGGCTGACCAGGTGCAGGTCGTCGAGGTATTCGTAGCGGGTGATGCGACCCAGTTCATCGCGTTCGGCGGTGATCTTGCCGTAGGCGTTGTAGCTGAACGCGCGGCTGGCGCCGGTAGGCAATATGGTCTGGAGCAGTCGGCCGACGGCATCCCACTGGTAGCGGGTGACGGCGCCATGTTCGTCCTGACGGGTAAGCTGCCGCCCCAGCGCATCGTAGGAAAAGCGCCGCCGACCGCCGTCCGGCAAGGTCTCTTCGAGCAGTTGCCCCAGGGCGTTCCAGACGAACACGTGCCGGCTGGTGTCCGGGTAGCGGATCGACAGCAGTTGCCCTTTGTCGTCGTAGTAATAGTGGCTGACCTGGCCGTCGGGGTCGCTCGCTTCGGTGATGTCGCCCTGGGCGTTGCGCTGGTATGTCCACACCGCTTGACCGCGGTATG
>NZ_JBOBDO010000060.1:0-613 GCF_050586665.1 Pseudomonas sp. ES4
CGATCGCGGCGCCAGCCATCTGCGCGAGTCCAGCCTCCTGGACGCGGCGCTGCATAATTTCGAGGAACCGGAAACTGCCGCCGATTATTTCCGCACTGGCTCCGGGGTCTATCGCAGCAACTTCAGGGGGGAGCCGTCGCTGATACCCGCGATGACGGTGAGTAAAATCGCCGCGCTGTGTCGTCGGCTGGACCTCGGCGGGCAGTATCAAGCGCATCTGCAAGCCCGGCTGCTGCCGGCCGATGCGCAGAAAAGGCAAACCCTGGAACAGCATGGCGCCGCCAGTGAAAAAGCGGCGTTCGAACTGGCCTCGCTGATCGCCCTGCTGAAAGACGACATCAGTTCCAACGCCTACGGGGTGCTGCGCCAGGTCCGCGAGCATACAAGCGATATCCGGTTTCATCGGCGGCCGCTGCACCCGCATCGGCTGTCGCTGATGGGTTTCAAGTTGCACGGTGTGGTGTTGTTCAGCGCCGAGGGCGATGCGGGCATGATCCAGGCGGCGGTGGAGGCCCTGGCCCCTGATGCGCGGGCCTCCTGGCTCGACTGGTCGAGCGTGTTGTCGCTGATGGCGCCGGGTCGCGACCTGGACAAGTTCAAACTGCTGCAGGCG
>NZ_JBOBDO010000061.1:0-613 GCF_050586665.1 Pseudomonas sp. ES4
TGATCGCGGCGCCAGCCATCTGCGCGAGTCCAGCCTCCTGGACGCGGCGCTGCATAACTTCGAAGAGCCGGAAACCGCCGCCGATTATTTCCGGACCGGCTCCGGGGTCTATCGCCGCAACTTCAGGGGGGAGCCGTCGCTGATACCGTCGATGACGGTGAGTAAAATCGCCGCGCTGTGTCGTCGGCTGGACCTCGGCGGGCAGTATCAAGCGCATCTGCAAGCCCGGCTGCTGCCGGCCGATGCGCAGAAAAGGCAAACCCTGGAACGGCATGGCGCCGCCAGTGAAAAAGCGGCGTTCGAACTGGCCTCGCTGATCGCCCTGCTGAAAGACGACATCAGTTCCAACGCCTACGGCGTGCTGCGCCAGGTCCGCGAGCATACAAGCGATATCCGGTTTCACCATCGGCCGCTGCACCCGCATCGGCTGTCGCTGATGGGTTTCAAGTTGCACGGTGTGGTGTTGTTCAGCGCCGAGGGCGATGCGGGCATGATCCAGGCGGCGGTGGAGGCCCTGGCGCCTGACGCGCGGGCCTCCTGGCTCGACTGGTCGAGCGTGTTGTCGACGATGTCACCGGGCCTCGACCTGGACAAGTTCAAATTGCTGCAGGCT
>NZ_JBOBDO010000062.1:0-615 GCF_050586665.1 Pseudomonas sp. ES4
TCCACACCGCTTGACCGCGGTACCGCGCCTGCAGGAAACCGTTGCGGTATTCGTAGGCCGTTGGCTCGTCTTCCGGCGGAATCAGCGCGATCAGCCGTCCGACTTCGTCGTAACGGTATTCGGTGACGGCGCCGAGCGGGTCCTGCTCGGCAATCAGCCGGCCGTGGTCGTCGTAAGCCTTGAGGTGTTCGCCGCCGTCCAGCTCGACCTTGCGCACCAGCCGCGCCCGGTCGTCGTGGACGTAAACCTCTTTACTGCCATCGATGTTCTGGACGGTGACACTGCCCTGGTCATCCCAGACGTAACGCGCGTCCATTTGCGCAAACGACGCCCAATGCCGGACACATCGGGCCGCCTTACCGGACCTTTCCCACTCCCAGAAGAAACTCGCCCCACCGGCCAACTGCCGCTGCAGGATGACGTGCTGATCGTCGTAGTCGTAGCGCTCGCTTTCGCCAGCGGCATTGGTGGCTTCGATCAAGCGATGACGAGCGTCGTAGCGGTAGGCAACCAGTGTTTGCTCGGTACGCCAGGCGTCTTCCAGGGTGTCGGCGGGCTGAAAACGCTGATAGTCGATGGCGAGCAAATGGCTGCGGTCATAGCGCAACAGATGGC
>NZ_JBOBDO010000063.1:0-448 GCF_050586665.1 Pseudomonas sp. ES4
CACGGTAAAGGAGGGTGGTTTCTACACCGTTACCGGCGGTTTCATGCGTCACCTGCCCCTCGGCGTTGTACTGAATTTCTTTGACCAGCGTTTGCCAGGTAGTCAGCCCTTGAAGTTGCAGACGCGTCTCACGCAAGCGACCGTCAAGGGTCAGGCTGAAGACCTGGCGGTTGCCCTTGGCATCGACCTGTTCCAGCACATCCTTCAGCGGACCGAAGCTCCACGTCGAAGCGGCGCCCTCCCCCGGCTCAAGCAGCCGCTGGCGATCGGCTTCCAGCTCCGGCCAATCAGGTGCAACAGGGTCCAGGGTGAAGTGACGGACTTGCTTCACGCATTTGCCGGTGATTGAAAACGCCTCGAACAGCACCGTCCCGGCGGGGTCGTCATGACGGATCAACTGTCCGCATTGATTCCGGGCGCCATGATCGGGACCGCCATAAGTCATGCG
>NZ_JBOBDO010000064.1:0-423 GCF_050586665.1 Pseudomonas sp. ES4
ATACCGAAGATGATCCGGTCCGGCACATACAGCTTAAGGGTCAGTTGGCTGACGTCCTCATGGCTGTTGAAGTTCGAACTCATCGACAAGGACAGCAAGGGTTTGGCAAAGGCCCTGATGTCCTGTTGCAGGTCTTGCAACGGTGCATCCACCAACCGCTGCAACAACCAGCGCTTGTCGAGCAGTTCCTTGAGGTATTGCCGGTCGATTGCGGAAGCTTTGAGGTACCAGCCCGGTGTCGGGACCGTGGTGCTGGTGAGCAACGACATCCTCACCGGCGGGGTCGCTGTTATAGCGGGAGGAAGTGCCTGAACGATACGTTCATAATGAACACCGTTGTTGTCCGCCGGTAATACCGGCGAACTTGAAACATCGTTAACATCCTGTAACTCATCCATAGACTGACAATCCAAGACAACTTGA
>NZ_JBOBDO010000065.1:0-350 GCF_050586665.1 Pseudomonas sp. ES4
GGCGGTCATAGCGCAACAGAAGGGAGCGCCCGGCGCCGTTGTCGAGGCGCTTGATCCTGTCAGAAATGTCCCGCTGCACCGTCAGCCGATTGCCATAGGCATCGCTGATCGCCGTCAGACGCCCGGCACGGAAATGGAAAAACCGCGATTTTTCCCCCGCCTGGGCGAGGATCAGTTCTTCCGGCTCGTCACCCAGATAAATCGCCGCCCGCGACAGGCTGTTGTGAATCGCCGGGCGCTCACTGGTTGGCAGCGGGAAGGTGGTGCGGCGGTTTTCGTGGTCGATCCAGATAACGCTGTCGCCCTCGATTTCCAGTCGATGCGACAGCGAATGACTCCAGCCAAACCCC
>NZ_JBOBDO010000066.1:0-350 GCF_050586665.1 Pseudomonas sp. ES4
CGGGTTTGGCTGGAGTCATTCGCTGTCGCATCGACTGGAAATCGACGGCGACAGCGTTATCTGGATCGACCACGAAAACCGCCGTACCACCTTTCCGTTACCGAATATCGAGCGCCCGGCGATTCACAACAGTCTGTCGCGGGCGGCGATTTATCTGGGTGACGAGCCGGAAGAACTGATCCTCGCCCAGGCGGGGGAAAAATCCCGGTTTTTCCATTTCCGCGCCGGGCGTCTGACGGCGATCAGCGATGCCTACGGCAATCGGCTGACGGTGCAGCGGGACATTTCTGACAGGATCAAGCGCCTCGACAACGGCGCCGGGCGCTCTCTTCTGTTGCGCTATGACCGCA
>NZ_JBOBDO010000067.1:0-339 GCF_050586665.1 Pseudomonas sp. ES4
TCGCCCCGACGTGCGTCAGCTTCAGCAGGTTGCCGCTTTCGTCGTAACTGTAGGTCTGGCGGTAGTTGCTGACCGCCGCTGGATCGGCCTGCCCCACGGATTCCGGTCCCTGGTTGGGGCCGCCCGCCTCCCAGCCAGAAGCCTCGATCAATTGGTAAAGGCTGTCGTAGCTAAAGCGACTGATGGGCTCGATGCGCTGGTTGGCGAAGTAACGCACCGGCAGTGCCTTGTCCTCGATGCTCAGGACATTGCCTGTCCGGTCATAGTCATAGATCAAGTGCTGCAACCACCGGGCACTCGCGTCCTGTGCCCGACGCTCAGTCAACACACCGTCTTCAA
>NZ_JBOBDO010000068.1:0-339 GCF_050586665.1 Pseudomonas sp. ES4
CTGAAGACGGTGTGTTGACTGAGCGTCGGGCACAGGACGCGAGTGCCCGGTGGTTGCAGCACTTGATCTATGACTATGACCGGACAGGCAATGTCCTGAGCATCGAGGACAAGGCACTGCCGGTGCGGTACTTCGCCAACCAGCGCATCGAGCCCATCAGTCGCTTTAGCTACGACAGCCTTTACCAATTGATCGAGGCTTCTGGCTGGGAGGCGGGCGGTCCCAGCCAGGGACCGGAATCCGTGGGGCAGGCCGATCCAGCGGCGGTCAGCAACTACCGCCAGACCTACAGTTACGACGAAAGCGGCAACCTGCTGAAGCTGACGCACGTCGGGGCGC
>NZ_JBOBDO010000069.1:0-300 GCF_050586665.1 Pseudomonas sp. ES4
ACATCCCGACACCACCAATCCCGATGATTCGAAAACGCTGACCGCTGACAATCTGGTAACGCTGACGGCAACCAAGACCGATGGCGACGGTGACAGTGCCCAGGCGACCCTCAACATCGGGCAGAACCTGGTGTTCAAGGACGATGGGCCGAGCATCAGCACCACCGGCACCGAGCCGACGTTGACAGTGGACGAGACGGTACTGGCAACCAACGCCACCCAGAACTTTGCCGCCAACTTCAGTTCAGCGTTTGGCGCTGATGGCGCGGGCACACTGACCTATGCGCTGGCCGTGGTGGC